>NZ_VPDP01000009.1:0-119879 GCF_013417635.1 Acinetobacter sp. YH12239
TTCTTCGCACATACAGTTGCGATAGCAGCAGTTAAAGTTGTTTTACCATGGTCAACGTGACCGATTGTGCCCACGTTAACGTGTGGCTTATTACGTTCAAACTTAGCCTTAGCCATGAGATCTTCCTCGTTTACGTCGAACACAATTCTAAGATTGTTCAGTATCGACCTGTCGCCAAAAAAATGACACTTTAAATACTTGAAAAGCAGACTAATAAGCCTGCTTTCTTTAGAACTTTGTAGAATTTTCTACTAAACTGTATATCTGGAGCTCTTATCGAGATTTGAACTCGAGACCTCTCCCTTACCAAGGGAGTGCTCTACCACTGAGCTATAAGAGCATTTAATACTTCGATGGAGCGGGAGACGAGGGTCGAACTCGCGACATGCAGCTTGGAAGGCTGCCGCTCTACCAACTGAGCTACTCCCGCATATTGGTAAGACACTAGATCGAAGTTTTAAAATTGGTGGTGAGAGAAGGATTCGAACCTTCGAAGCTTACGCGGCAGAGTTACAGTCTGCTCCCTTTGACCGCTCGGGAATCTCACCATTTACACTTACTTCAGTGTTGTTCTTTACTCGACTACTTAAACCCTCTAAGATGGTGCCGGCACACGGATTCGAACTGTGGACCTACTGATTACAAGTCAGTTGCTCTACCAACTGAGCTATGCCGGCGCTTCTTAGTGTTTCGTACGTTTCGTATCGGAACGGTGTGCAGTTTAGCAAAACTTGAAATCCGTGCAAGTGTTTTTTTCAAAAAAAACCCTAAAAACTCACAAAATCAATCCGTTTGATGATAATTCAACCGCTTTGATCACTGCGCGAGCTTTTATTTGGGTTTCATTCCATTCAGAATCAGGATTTGAGTCTGCAACAAGACCCGCACCAGCCTGTACATAAACCTTATTTTCGCGAATAACACAGGTTCTAATTGCGATAGACATGTCCATTTCACCATGCCAGCCTAAATAACCAACAGCACCGCCAAAAATTCCACGTTTTACTGGTTCAACTTCGTCAATAATTTCCATAGCACGAATTTTTGGCGCCCCAGAAAGTGTTCCTGCAGGGAATGTTGCTTTAAAAACATCCAAAGCATCTACGCCTTCCGCAACTTCCCCTTGCACATTAGAAACAATATGCATGACATGTGAATAACGTTCGATCACCATTTGATCAGTGACTTGCACTTTACCGATTTTTGATACACGCCCAATATCATTGCGACCCAAATCAATCAACATTAAGTGCTCTGCGATTTCTTTCTCATCGGAAAGTAAATCTTTTTCCAGCGCTAGATCTTCTTCTTTTGTTTTACCACGAGGTCGCGTTCCCGCGAGTGGACGCACAGTCGCCACCCCATTTTCTAAACGCGATAAAATTTCTGGTGATGAGCCCACAATATAAAATGGCTTTTCATCACTAAGCGTCTTTCCTTGTACTAAAAACAGATATGGTGAAGGATTAAGATGACGTAATGCACGATATACTTGTAAAGGATCACCATCAAAGTCCGATACCATGCGATGACCAGGAACCACCTGCATCACATCACCCGCACGAATGTACTCTTTAACAGTTTCAATCGATTCTAAGAATTTTTCTTTACCTGTTAATGATTCAAAATGAGGGGCCGTGTGAGGCTTTGCCTGCAAGCTCACCGGTGTGGCAAGTAATGATTCGATTTCATCCAGCTGGGTTTGTGCTTTATTAAAAGCATCTGCATCCTGTGTATCCGCATGTACGATAATAAATAGCGTGTCTTTTAAATTATCAAAAACCACAACTGTTTTAGACAACATGAGCCATAAATCTGGCAATCCAACAGGATCAGCATCAGGAACGTTATTTAAGCGTGGCTCAATATAGCGTACCGCGTCATATCCCAAATAGCCCACCAAGCCCCCTGTAAAGTTGGGTAAATCTGGGAGTTCTGCTTTTGACGGCACTTTGAACTGCGATTGAAAGTCACGGATATACTGGAAAGGATCTTGGCACTCAAAAGATTCGACTTGGCCATCAGCATGCTGAATTGTTAACTGTCCTTCATTACAGGAGAATACCGTTGACTCGCCCAGACCAATAATGGAATAACGCGCCCAGTTTTCACCACCTTCTACAGACTCAAATAAATAGGCTTGTTGATGTTGTTTTAAACGTGCAAATACTGACAATGGAGTATCAGTATCTGCTAAGCGTTGGCGATAAACTGGAATTAAGTTAAAACCTTGCGATTGAAGTTGTTGAAATTGAGTTGACGTTGTCATGAGGAATTCTCTGTAGTTTTCGATGCATATTGAATGTTCTATAAAGTCTGCGCTGAGAGACGCCATCGAAAAACATTAAAACTATTCATTCCTCTACCCTTCTTTATTTATTACAACTTATTTAGAAATCAACACAGTTAAATCATCAACTACTTGTTGCGGCTTACATAACTGAATATCTTCACCATGATTATAACCATAGCTTACGACAATACAATCAATACCCGCACGGCGCGCTGCCTCCACATCATTCGATGAGTCACCAATCATCAAAGTATTGTCCACATCAGTTCCAAAGGCCTCAACACAATGTAACAAAGGTTTAGGATCTGGTTTTCTCACCTCAAAACGATCTCCACCCACCGTATCCACAAAATAGTGATCCATGTTTAATTCAGCTAATATTTTTCTAGCGGGTAATTCCGGCTTATTCGTGACACACACCATTTTTTTTTGATGAGCTCGACCCCACTCTAAAAATTCGATAATGCCGTGAAATGGACGCGTATCCACGCACGGTTCGGCATTATAAATTTCTAAAAAAGTATCTAATAATTGCTGATGCTCAGAAGGTTCTACACGCCCCGTCAGATGCATTAAAACACTCTGACAGAACAATGAAGTCCCTTTACCAATCCAATTTCGAACTTGAGTTTCTGTGACCAAAGGCAGTTCTAATACATTCAAACTCATATTCATGGCACGATATAGATCAAATGCCGAATCAACCAAGGTTCCATCCAGATCAAAAAGAATTAAGTCACGCTGTTCCAAATTCGCAATATTCATTATTTTAAACCTAACAAAAAAGGCATGCGAAAGCATGCCTTAAAAAATCACATGCAACTTAGTTGAAAATAAACCAGGCAACCAGTGCCACAATCACTAACACCAATAATGCCATTAAGCCAATATTGGCATTTTTTTGAGTTTCCAACTCTTTTTTCGTACAAGCTGCAGGAATATTTACCTCACACGCTTCATGCTTATTGACAGTTGCATTAACATCAACCCCCTCAGGAATTGGCGCTGGTTTAGGAATTCCTACATTTTGAGGCATACCATCTCGAGTAAGCTGAACTGAGCTATCTCGCTCTTTCAGATCAGGCATACCCTGCTCAAGCATTTCAGCTGCTGCTGTCTTCTCTACTGCAACCTTTGAAGAAATTTCAGCGGTTGCGATTGCTTCGCTAGGCTGCTGAACATCTTGTAATGTTTGTGCAGATTGCGCAGGTGCTAAAACTGAAAATTTATGGCTAGCAAATTGCAGAATATCGCCATCTTTAACAATAGTTTCGCCTTCAGCAACTTTTGTATCGTTAATAAACGTGCCATTTGACGAACCTAAGTCTTGAACAGTGAGCACCTGCTCTTTTAGAAACAAAGCAGCATGACGACGTGATACATCTGCAGACTGAATCAAAATATCTGCATCTTGATGACGACCCACCAACATGTCTCGATCGATATCAACTTCTTTACCCGCAAATTCGCCAGTAATTGTTTGTAATTTCCAAGTCATAGTTTCGATCCATTATTCAAGTTTTGACATTTTAACATGGCTGTTTTCGAGATTCACATTGAACGCATGTTATCGAGATGGTCTCAATGTCGTGGTTGTGACCGTATTTTGTGTTCTTTGCACATCTTGTTTTGGCTCAATCGCGACAGGGGTTTCCACCACGACTTGGGCATTATTTGTATTTGTTGTGGCAACTTGATTGTAAATCACAGGCTTTGGTAGCACTCGCGTTGATTTCACCACAGGATCCTGAGTCACGATCACATTTGGACGTTCAATCACACGCCCTACTGGCTTAGACTGTGCTATTGGAGCAGTATAACGCTGTACCTGCGGCTCTACTGCTTGAGGCGTTGATGGCACTACGATAGGCTTGACGGGTTGAGGAGTACTTGATACAGGCAACCGCTGTTGGAAGATATCATCAACATTATCCGGTAACTTTTTAAATGTCCCATCACCATCCAGTGCTAACTGCAAACTGTATAAACGATCATAGCGTTGCTGTGACAATCTACGAATATCAGCCGTATCTCCTACGATTGTTGGATGAATAAAAACGAGTAGGTTTCGTTTCACATTATTCTTTGCATCTGCTCTAAACAGTCTACCCAAACCAGGAATCGAGCTTAAACCTGGGACGCCTTGACGCGTTAACTTAGTATCATCTGAAATCAGACCACCAAGTACAATTGTTTGACCATTTTCAGCCAAAATCGAGGTTTTTATTGCACGCTTAGTGGTCACCAAGTCTTTCGCCTCACCACTATCTGGCTTCACTGAGGATACTTCTTGTTCTACAGCAAGACGAACTGTTCCACCTTCACCAATTTGTGGAATAACCTTTAATGTTACACCAACATCTTTACGCTCAATTGAAGTATAAGGGTTTGCTGTTCCACCTGTTGTTGTCACAGATCCTGTCTGGAATGGGACATTCTCACCCACAACGATATAAGCTTCCTCGTTATCCATGGTGACAATCGATGGTGTAGACAGTAAGTTCGACTTGGTATTGGTCTTTAATGCCTGAATCAGTGCGCCATACAGTTTACGCGATCCATTCGCACCTTCTTTATATTCACCTAAGGCCAATGAAGCACCAGCTCCAATCAAACCAGCACCCGTAGCTACATCACCAAGGAATCCAGAAGCCAATTGACTCAGCCCTACACCCGCTTTATCAAAATTGATTACACCAATACCACTACTGATGTCACCTAGTGCCCACTGAACACCCAATTGATCTACGTCATTTCCTTCAACTTCAACAATAGCAGCCTCAATGAGAATTTGTTGACGACGCACGTCAAGTTGATGAATAGCAGATTCAATTTCACGCATGAGTTGAGGATCTGCTTTTACCACTAATGCATTTTGTGCACCATCAGCAATAATACTCACGCCATTACTATTAAAACTTGTAATGTCTTGTTGATTTTGATTTGAACCACTATTCAAATTAATCGCTGGGGTACTCACACTCCCATTTGAAGACGTATTACTCGAGGTATTATTAATTAATGAGTTACTAGCACTTGAATTGGAGCTTGCACTATTTGAATTACTGGTACTATTCACCGCCTGACCAGATACTAAACCTTGTAAAATTTCAGCCAAATTTTTTGCGCTTGCATACTTAAGCTTAAATACTTTTAGACCGCCCAAGCGATCAGCTGAAGGAACATCAAGCATTTCGATCATTTGACGAATGCGTTTACGAGTACTTGGATCACCCTTGATCAAAATCCGATTAGTACGTGCATCTGCAATAATACGTACTCGAGAACCTGAAATGTCTTTGGCACCACCCGTAGAAGACATTGAATCCAACAAAACTATCAGCTCTTCAGCTTGGCTAGACTGCAAGCTAATAGCCTCAATATCGTTTTGTCCCGTTCCATCTAAATTACGAATAATCGTTTCAAGCTGTGCAATATTATTCGCACGATCTGAGACTATAAGCGCATTTGTTCCTTGTACCGCCGCCAAATGCGCAAATTGCGGCATGAGTGGTCTTAACGCGGGTATTAGATCATTGGGGTTAGTATTTTCCAGCCAAATGACACGAGTGACCACTTGATCACCTCGTGCGTTCCGAGAGGCATCAAAAGGCACACCTGAATTTTTTACATTATTGTCAGGGACTAAGCGGATAGTGTTACCTGCAGGTACAGCAACAACGCCATTAACGTTTAACACACCCAAAAACAAATCATAGACTTCAGCTTTGTTTAAAGCCTTATTTGAAATAACCGTCACATTACCCCTAACCCGCGGATCAACTGCGAAGTTTTTCCCCGTGATATCTGCAACTTCGTTAATAAATGCAGTTAAATCTGCATCACGCAGGTTAATTTTCCAAGTTTGCGCTTGCGCAGCGGTACTTGCGACAGCCAATACTGGTGCTACTGCGACCATCGCCCAAAGTGACCGATTTCGATTTAAAAAATCCATAACTTGTTATATTTCCTAATACTTTATGCAAATTAACACATTTTAAAATTCTTGTTGGAAGGTCATCACTTGATCACCTCGTTTTACTTCAATGCGAACTTTACCTTCTCGTCTAGCCTGTTCTAGCAGTTGCGCATCACTTTGTCCTTGACCTACCGATTGC
Organism: Acinetobacter sp. YH12239; assembly: GCF_013417635.1. Classification (NCBI taxonomy): domain Bacteria; kingdom Pseudomonadati; phylum Pseudomonadota; class Gammaproteobacteria; order Moraxellales; family Moraxellaceae; genus Acinetobacter; species Acinetobacter sp. YH12239. Next base: position 6,412 of record NZ_VPDP01000009.1, read on the forward strand.
CCATTCAAGGATAAAACGCGATCGCCAGGTCTTAATCCTAGTTTGCTTCTCAAAAATGCAGGCGTACGATCCGTGACTTCATAACCTTGACCACCATCGGTGTTGACACCCATATTACTTAAGTATTGTTCACGATTTTCTTGAATTTGATTGATTGCTTGACCAATGGCATTTTGAGTAGTCGTTTGACCTGAATTCGAAGTTGCGTTAGCAGAATTTTGCTGTGCATCAGGTATCAGCGGCTGATTAAGATTTTCTATTCCGGTAAATCTCAACTCAGTCGTCGCACCACTCGGCTGTTTCAATACCACATGATCCCAATATACTTCTGAAAGCTGATAAGAACTTCCTTCTAAGGTTTGTCCAATGGTATAACGATCAGCAACCTCTCGCACTTTAATCACAGCTGAAGATTGACTACTTGGCGTCGAAACCACAACCCCTTGCAACGTAAGCGCTAAATTAGCATCAGCACCACTCACTTGCGCACCTGTTTCTTGAAACAATGAGAAACTCGATATATTCGGAACAGGAGGTTGCTGCGAACCTAATGCGACTTGCTCAACTTGCATGACTTGCGGTGGTGCAACCACCAACCAAAATAATGAAGCGAGCTTCCACATCATGATTAAAATCAGAATAAATAAAGTAAGCGGAGCAATTCGATCTAAATCTTTAAATGAAATTTGTGAAAACTTATCTTGGAATCCCTTCATTAGAAGCCTCCACTCAGCAGTGGCTGTCTCGTACTGACAACAAAGGTATCCAAACCAGCTTTACCATCATATGAAGGCACATTCATTAATAATCTTTGGGTCACCTGTGCATCCAACATTAATGCAGGATCTAAACTAAGGTTGGCCATTTTTTGCCCGCGCTGATCTTGTACATCAATGAGCAGTTTTCCAGCTTCGTCTGAAAATTGCCCTTTTAAAGATGGCATATTCATTCGTTCTTGTTTCTGAGCAAAGGTATAAGTTAGCGTACCACCACCCCATTGCATCTCTCCGGCGGTTTTTGCAAAACCATCGTTTTGTTTGAATTGAAATGCTACATCCTTCAGCTGAATACTATTCTGAGGCCATTGCCAATCCACAAATGTTTTAAGTGTTTCAGGAGCAATATTTCCACTCATATTTTTGATAATTATTTTTTTCCCAAGCCCATAACCCACTACACCATTGAGTTGAGTCTGACCACTATGTATTTCTAAGTTGGCACCAGCCCTTAATAAAATCAGATCGAAAGGACGTGTTTGCCAGATGACAGAACCTGCGAGATTTCCTTTTTGCCAATCTGCTTGACCTTGCCAGATATTGCCACTGACATTTTTTAAAATTTGATTATTTTTATAAAATTTAGCGATGAGCCACGATGCTGGAACTTGTAAAAAAACAAATAATAAAAAAGCGAAGATAGCGACGCTTAACCACACCATTTTTTTTGATTTTTTTATCATTCCATGTATACCAACATCTAAGTCTAATTAACCGCAAAATGTTTGAAAATTTTCTATCTTGGTATTATGCATAAATTTTACACTTCTCCAATTCACTTATAAAAAAACCAAGCAGATTTGCTTGGTTTTTTTAATATTAGTGTCATTACATGACAAATCAGTGAAATTAGATAAGAAAATCTTCTAATTTGGCACCTTTTTCAAGCTCTGCAACCAACCAACGTGGCTTCTTACCACGCCCTGTCCAAGTCTCCGCAGTATTATTTTTATTACGATAACGAGGCTCTACAGATTTACGCGTGCTTTTCTTACGCTTTTGTGCACCATATTCAATGAATTGCTCTAAAGACATACCCACTGATTCAGCAATTTGAGTAATCTGATGATAAGCATCTTCAATTTCCTGATCTTTCTTAGACTCGATCAAAGCTTGGGCTTCAGCAGTTAACTTTCTTAACTCTTCAACAGATAAATTACTAATATCAGGCATAACATTTACTCCAAAAAATTCAATATCATTATTAGATTTATAAAGCGTCATCTTATTGTTATAAATTATTTTAATCAATCCATCATGTTATTTAATATACATAAATAAAACAAATAATTTAACACATTAATTAACCGAGTCTATTTCTATTATTTTTTCTCTAATATGCTCTGGAATCAAAACCTTTTGCATTGTATTTTTATCCACGCAAACTATAACGGCCTCAGCAATTGCCACAATTTCATTCTGCTGCTCACTCCAAACTGTATACTCCATCCTGAAGGCAGAGTTACGCAATTCAACCACTTTAGTTCCAATGCGTAAATAATCCGGATAAAACACTGGTTTAAGATATTTACAACTATTTGAAGCCACAACAGTATTAATATCTAACGCTAAGATTTCTAATTGATTCAAATACTCTATTCGAGCAGTTTCAATATAGCGATAATAAATCACATTATTGACATGTCCAAAAGCATCCATATCACCCCAAGCGACTTTTTGATGGGTAATGACTTTATATTCATTCATTTGTTTCATTCATCATTCTCATAATTTAAATTGAATAAATTTATTATGGGTCTCAAAGACACTGTTCAATTGCTGAGTTAATACAGCATTGCCTTTTAATACAGATTTAATTCTTAAATAGTTCATTAAAGGGTGATCAGGATATAATTGCAATAATGCCTCAGCATCCTGTTCACGATGAGTCGCAGTATATATATGCCATTTAGAAAAACTCAAAATCGGTAATCCAGGATATTTCATTTCAAAATGATCAATCTGGTTTTCAAGCATTTCATAATCAGGATTTTGTTTTAACAATTGTTGTTGAAACCATAAATAAAAAATATCCTGATCGAACCGTTCTTCTAATAAAGACAAAGAAAGTTGAGTTTCATCAAAAGCCATCTCAGGAATGCGAGAAATAAGTTTTAACCATAACGATTTAATACCATATGAAGACGACACAATTTGATCACTCATTTGAGCATACCGAATTTGAATAAGCTCTAAATCTGTATTTGAAGCGTTGTCAAAATCATTGAGTAGCTTTAAAAGCCATTTCTTTTTATGTTCCAAATCTAAATGGCCATATTGCGTGGATTTTAAATAATGCCATGGATATTGAATCGCAAATCTGCCCCATAGATGATTCAACTTATGCTGATAAGCATCTTCAAGATCTTTTAACCATGGTGACAGCATATGACCATGTAAAAACTCCAAATGGGTTAAAGCCTGATCTGGAAGCCCTTGAGCTAAATAAATTTCAATACGCTGGAGTTCAGCCAATTCAAAAGCATCTGCAGGACTTTGTTGTAAAACACTCAACGCATCATCAATACGATCTTGCTTCAACCATATACGAGATTGAATAACTTCTTTGAGTAATCCTGAGTTCTCAAACACAGGTTGTAAATATTCTCGCTGTTTTGTGTTGGCCTCCAAAACCCACAAAACACCTAATTTTTCATACGTATGTAACCTTGAAAAGTCTGTCACTTGTTGAATTTTACGCTGCTCTCTTGATCTCATCTTTCCAACCCAAAACCATAAAAGATGAAGAGATAAAGCAACGAATAGAAGAAAAAATGAAACAAACCAGAGGTTCGTTTGAATCTGAATACCGTGCCAAAGCATGTAAATATAACCTGGCCCTTCTTGATAACTCAGCACACTTAACACGGCTAATATCATTAAACCAACTAATGCATAAACTATAAAAATATGTTTCATGATTAGCCCTCTAAAATTGCTTTACTGTTCAATTTAGGGACAGGTAAAAGTTGTGCTTGTTTGAGATGTTTCGCTTTATTTTTTATTTTGATTGCCGCAGCATCAGGCAGTTGATCCAGTTCATCGATAATTGAGGTCAGTGCATTTTGATAATCAATGTATTGTCCTTGTTGTAGTGCTCTTTGAGCAAATAACACTCTCAATTGAACTTCTTTTAAAACTAATCTTCGATTAAGTAATACCGGCATCTGTTCATCAACGCGTTCAACTTTGAATACACGCTCAAACCATGAGGATTGCGAAGAGTTATCACTCGTGAGTTGCTGTACTTGTTGTTCATTTTTCAAATTTGCATCAATATTTTCAAGCAAGTCTCCTAACTGAGCAATTTGAATATTTTTTGCCACAACATATTGTTGAATCATTTTTTGATCATGCTCAACAGCTCGATGCATTGAAACCTGCAATGTATCTGCCAAAGCCAAGCGCTCAACCAGTTGATCCAGTTGATTGAGTTGCTCAAGCGCATATACAAACTCATGTTGATCTAAGGCAAATTGAATTAACTCTAATTTTTGACTTAAGAGTTTGATTGGATTGATTTCAGATTGAACTTCTTGTTGATTCTTGTTTTGCTGAGGTGGATTGGATTGAGATGAAACCTGCTGATTTGAGCGCTGAACTGCTACCAACTGATCATTCAAACTTGCCACCAATTGCTCTGATTTATGTTGAGTTTGTTGTAGCAACTCAACTTTTTCTTGTAATGAAAAATGATCATAGCTGAGTTTAATCAACCAAATGATTAAGCCTAAAATGAATAGATATAAAATTTTCTTCATGAGTGCCTATGTTCACTTTCAAGCTGCGACAGAATCGTATCAGGCATTAAGTCTGCAATTTGAGTGATTTGAAATTTAGTATTTGAGGTCTGTTGATACATACACACGATCTGATATAACCGATCCGCCAAAACCAAGTAATGACCGTGTTGCATAAATACAGGATAATTTTTGCATAAACTCAGCCAATTTTTCCAACTGGCTTCACTACTAATCAATACAGTATAAGGTTGTGGATTTGCATTGAATGCTTCAAATAGATGTTTAAATTTATCTTGAGCATCACTTGGGCAGTAGCGGGAGTATAAAACAAAATTAAGCACTTGAATTTTAGCAGCACGACACTGCTGCATCATGAACTGACGACCACCCTCACCCCGCCAAAACGCAATACGTTTGAGATCAGCGTTTTGTGTTAAAACCGGAAGACTTAACATTCCTTCAGAAGTTTCAACATCTGGAACTAAACTTTTAACACCATATCGACTTAGGGCTTCAGCTGTTTTCCGACCAACCGCAATCCATTTGATATGATTTAAATCGGTCAATCTAAGTCCCGATTTTTCAAGAAACCGCATGCCAACTTCAACTGCTGTTGGACTGACAACCACAATCACTTGTGCTGAAATTAATTGCTGAAAGAGCTGATCAAGTTCATCACTCCAATGAACAGCAGCCAATTCCAGTACAGACAACTCGATAGGCTCATATCCTGCACGTGCCAGTGCCTCATTGAGAGGCTTAGCACGATCTGCAGGTCGAGTATTGATAAACTTCATTTCATTGTTTTATTTATACAGTGCTTTTAATAAATCAGCAGCACCTTGGTCAATCAAAACTTTTGCTAGTGAAATACCCAACGTTTCAGCTTGTTCAACTGGACCTTCTACTTTAGCAACCAATAATGTTTGACCATCCACACTGCCTACGCGCCCCTCTAATTGAATCTGTTGATCATTTAAAGTCGCATATCCCGCAATCGGTACCTGACATCCACCTTCCAAATAAGCATTAAATGCGCGTTCTGCACGAACACACGCATCAGTTTCTGTATGTAATAAAGGTCGAATCAACTCTAATACGCGTGCATCATCACCTCGGCATTCAAGACCTAATGCACCTTGACCAACTGCGGGTAAACTCGTCTGTGCATCCAGCGTGTGTCGAATACGCTCTGCTAAACCTAAACGTTTCAAGCCTGCGCTTGCCAAAATGATGGCATCGTAAAGCCCAGCATCAAGCTTAGATAGTCGTGTGCCTACATTTCCACGTAAATCTATAATCTCAAGATCTGGACGGGCCTTTAAAATTTGACATTTACGACGCAAACTTGAAGTTCCCACTTTGGCACCAAAGGGCAAATCTTCAAACTTGCTATAAGTATTCGAAACAAAAGCATCTAAAGGATCTTCTCGCTCGCAAATCACGGCAAGACTTAATCCTTCTGGGAGCGCCATCGGCACATCTTTCATTGAATGGACAGCAAGATCTGCACGACCATCAAGTAATGCAGCCTCAAGCTCTTTAACAAATAAACCTTTTCCACCAATCTTGGCTAAAGGGGTGTCTAAAATTTTATCGCCTTGGGTCACAAACGTCACCAACTCAACTTTTAGACCAGCATGTAGGGTCTCAAGTCGCTCACGAATATGCTCCGCCTGCCATAAAGCCAATGGACTTTGACGAGTTGCAATTTTTAAGGTTCTGATCATTTTAATGCTGCCAAACTTTAGACATCCTAAACTTACCCTGCTGTCCCAAAATTGCAAGTAAATTGTTCGGCAATGTCTATAATTTTAGGCAACTAAATATTTTGCATTCTTTCTCTAAGCAAAGGTAAGTGACGGCGACTGACCGCCAATTTCTCTTCAAGTTCACGACAACGAACTTGATACTGGCCTGAAGCAACCAACTCCAACCCATCCAAATAATCCAATGCAATCAGCGCATTTCGATGAATTCGTATAAATTTATTTGAAAACTCACGTTCTAAATCTTTTAAGGTCTCATCAATCAACACACTGCCGTTTTTGTGTCGTACTGTTACGTATTTCTGATCAGCCAGAAAATAGTAAACATTTTCGATGGGAATGAGTTCAAGACCACGATATGTTTTCGCAGCGATTTGCTGACGCTGATGTTTTTCTTCCATATTTTCTTTTTGTTCTATATTTGACATTTGAGCTTGGGTAAGTTTAGTTAAATTATTCAGTGTATTTTCTAATTCTGATTTGATAATCGGTTTTAATAAATAGCCTTTCGCTTGTGCCTGAATCGCAGTCAAAGCATGCTCATCATAGGCCGTGCAAAAAACAATGGCGGGCATAGGGTTTAGCTGTGAAAGATGCTGAGCACATGTCAAACCATCCATTTCAGGCATTTGGATGTCAAGTAAAATTACATCAGGCTCATATTGTTGCACTAAGGTCAAAGCTTCTTTTCCATGGTGCGCAGTTGCAACAACTTGATGCCCCAATTGAGTGACCAAGCGAGATAAGCGCTCAACCGCGAGTGGCTCATCATCACAAATTAGGATGTCCATTGTTCCTCCTTGCTCAAGTTAACGTTGCTTATTTTAATGTATTAACTTGATTTTATTTATATTGGTACTGGACTACAGTCGTGTAAATTCCATTACCTGCATGACTCCTAAACTGTACCGTATACCCATAGTGTGCTTTCAAACGCTGTTTCACGTTTTCTATCGCAATACCATTCCCCTCCCTATTGGCCATTTTATCGGCTATATAAGGGTTAGTAATGACTATAGTGACTTGATTTTGTAATATTTCAACCAATATGACAATCTTTGCATCAATTAACTTTTTCTCTACCCCATGAAAGATACTATTCTCAATTAAAGGCTGTAAAGTTAAAAAAGGGATACTTGCTTGGCCCAACTGCTCTGGTTGTAAAATATTCCATTCCACATTTAATCTCGAACCCAACCTTAGCTTTTCAACCGCCAAATAATGTTCACACAATTGGATTTCTTCTTTTAATGTGACAATTTTAAGCTCTTGAAAGCTTGCTCTAAACAACCTTGAAAGATCGATGAGCATTTGCTCTGCTTTATCTGGATCACTCCCAATCAGACTCACCACACTATTTAAACTATTAAAAAGAAAGTGTGGATGTATTCTTGCTTGCATGGCTTGAATTCGAGCATTCAATTCACCTTGTTGCTGCTTTAACCACTCACCACGAACATAGATATATCGTAAACAAAAAGTGATCAACAATACGCCATAGCTCATATGTAAAATCACATGATCAAATAAAAGTAACCATGAAAATTTTTGTAAAGAAAAGTTACTTCCCCAAAAAAACAGGAAATTCAAACTACAAGTAGTGAACAGGATAATGAGTTCTAATAGTACAAATGTATAAATCGCAGACTGCAAAGTTGTTAATTTTTGCCAAAACTCCCTAAATAAATCAATTACAGCGATAAAGACCAATACCACCCAATTGATATAAAGCACATACCTGATCACCTGTGATGTCTGTAAATTTGACCAAGACTGTGACTCTGCTAGGCACAGCAATAACGCCAAAAAAATACTGGCAATAAACAGCTCTGCAAAATATTGCCACTGCCCAATACGTACAAAGAAATTGGCATCGATAAATTCTTGTTTATCTTTTGAAGAATTATCCATAGGCAAGACTTCGGCATCTTGATTTGAATTTGTTATACTGGATGCAAAATTACTGCTTTTTCTTTTACTGAGCCGACATGACCACATCTTCTAATTCCTCTAATCCGTCACAAGCCCAAACTTCAGGTATGTGGGGCGGTCGTTTTTCCGAAGCAACTGATGCCTTTGTCGCTGAATTTACAGCATCCGTCCAATTTGACCAACGCTTTTATAAACAAGATATTGCAGGTTCAATCGCACATGCAACGATGTTGGCAAAAGTCGGCGTGCTCACTGAACAAGAGCGTGATGACATCATCGCAGGCTTAACCGCAATTAAAGCGGACATTGAAGCTGGCAACTTCGAATGGCGTATTGACTTAGAAGATGTTCACATGAACATTGAATCTCGATTAACACAACGTATTGGGATTACAGGTAAGAAATTACATACAGGTCGTAGCCGTAATGACCAAGTAGCAACGGATATTCGTTTGTATGTACGTGATGAAATTGATGCCATCTTAGGGTTATTACAAAAACTGCAAAAAGGCATTCTAGGCTTGGCTGCTAAAAATACAAATACAATCATGCCTGGCTTTACACATCTTCAAACTGCACAACCTGTGACGTTTGGACATCATTTAATGGCATGGTTTGAAATGCTGGTACGTGACTCAGAACGTCTGATTGACTGCCGTAAACGCGTTAATCGCATGCCTTTAGGTTCTGCTGCGCTTGCAGGTACCACTTATCCAATCGATCGTGCTTATACAGCAGAACTTTTAGGATTTGAAGCAGTTGCAGAAAACTCATTAGATGCTGTATCTGATCGTGATTTTGGTATTGAGTTTAATGCTGCGGCATCACTCATCATGATGCATTTATCTCGTATGTCTGAGGAATTAATTCTTTGGACATCTGCACAATTCAAGTTTGTGAATATTCCTGACCGCTTCTGCACAGGCTCTTCAATCATGCCTCAGAAGAAAAATCCTGATGTACCTGAACTTGTTCGTGGTAAAACAGGCCGTGTATATGGTGACTTAATGAGTCTACTTACCCTCATGAAAGGTCAACCTTTGGCATATAACAAAGACAACCAAGAAGATAAAGAACCATTATTTGATGCTATTGATACGGTTCGTGGCTCTTTAATGGCTTTCGCAGACATGATTCCTGCACTTGTTCCAAATATTCCTGAGATGCGCGAAGCTGCGCTGCGTGGTTTCTCAACAGCAACCGACCTTGCTGATTACTTAGTGAAAAATGGTGTTGCATTCCGCGATGCACATGAAATCGTCGGTAAAGCAGTTGCGCTTGGCGTCCAAGAAGGTAAGGATTTATCAGAACTTACACTTGAGCAGCTTCAACAATTCTCTGATTTAATTCAAGCTGACGTCTTTGAAAAAGCTTTAACTTTAGAAGCTTCTGTCAATGCACGTAACCACATCGGTGGAACAGCACCAGCTCAAGTTGAAGCAGCAATTGAGCGTGCTCATGCGCGTTTAGAAGCTCTTTACGCTTAATTTCTGATTATAATTTTGGAGTATTGATATGTCTCGCCAAGTATTTTGCCGTAAGTATCAAAAAGAAATGGAAGGTTTGGATTTTGCACCATTCCCAGGTCCTAAAGGTCAGGAACTATTTGATAGTGTTTCTAAGCAAGCATGGGGCGAATGGTTGAAGCATCAAACTACTTTAATCAATGAAAAACGTTTAAATGTTTTTGAAGCTGATGCAAAGAAATTTCTTGAAGAACAACGTGAAAAGTTCTTCAACAATGATGAAACTTTAGAAAAAGCTGAAGGCCTAAAGCCTGAGTAAAAAAGAAAGCACTGCTTTTCTTTTTTAAGTAAGATAAGGATGAAGTCCGCGTAGGCTTTAATCTAAAAAGAATCCCCATCTTTGGGGATTCTTTTTTATGCGTTACTTTAATAATTAAGCAAGAAAAACACCGAAGATATGCACAGGCTTTAATCCCAAAAGAATCATCTTAATAGAGGTTCTTTTTATGGGATATCAAATAAATATCAAAGGAGTCAAAATTTAGCTGACGAAAGAAGTGCTTGTGGCGGATTTAAAATATGACCTAATTGGTAAACTCCACTCATATTTAACTGCATCTCCATTCGGTCAACACGAATTGGACCAAATTTAATATAAATCTGCCGATTTTGAAGATCAAACCGCTGCTCCAGAACCTGTCCATTGAATTGAAACGAGTTCATAGATGTTAAATCCATAAGCGCTTTAAAAGGTTGCTCTTCACCGTTTGTATAATGAATCCTTTTTCTATCACTCACGAAATTATCTAAATGATTTAATTCCTGATATTTAAAAAATGTAATTTCACGAATTTGCGATTCCTCAATACCTAAAGCATTGACCAAACTTAACTGATCGTCTGGCAGTAATTCAAAACACCCATTGTTAGGATGTGCCGCCCAACTCATACTCGAAAGACCCCAAGCACAGATTCCCCACAAAACTTGCTTAAATTGTCTCATTCCCCATCGCTTTCACTGAACGTAATAAAAGCCATCTTTAAAAAAATTTCAGCCAAACACAACTACCATTTATCTTAAATATCATTTACTTAACAAGCATTATTAGACTCACGTCACAGACAAATCTTTTTTATTGATATTTATCTTCCTATCTAAAAAAGACTGCATAAATGTAAAGCAGAAAATAGACACATAAGATGATTATGAGTTATCAATTTCATCAGAGTAGGCTAATCTCTGTATCAAAATTAACCATCATTTGAGCGCATCATGTTTATCATTCGTCCTTATATTGAGACTGACTTAGAAGACATTATTCAACTCTGGGAAAGATGTGATCTAACACGACCATGGAATAATCCAGAAATTGATATTTTTAGGAAAGCTGCACAAAAAGATGACTTATTCTTGGTGGCTGTGAAAGATCAGTTCATTATCGCCACATTAATGGGTGGTTACGACGGTCATCGCGGGTGGATCAATTACCTCGCTGTACATCCCAATCACCAACGGAATGGTGTTGCTACAGCGTTGATTCAACATTTGGAAAAAAGATTGATTGCACTTGGTTGTCCAGAAGTTCAGCTTTTAGTGCAAAAAGAATTTATTGATATTCAAAACTTTTATGAACAATTGGGATATGACGAAAAAGAAGTTGTATGCCTTGCTAAAAGACTCATTCACGACCATTAAGAAATTTTATAAAACAGGAGCATTTATCAATTTACCGATCCGTAAAAATATTGGGAATCGAATATTAAATTTATGATCTGCATGATCACCCCAAGCTAAGGCATATTGGCTCATCTGATTTAATAATTGTGTCGCCTGATTATCGGCTTGCGTATTTTCTTTAAAGTATTTCTTTAAAGCTGACCATGTATTTAAATAATCAATCAATTTATCAATCCGCCAGTTACAATGCATGTGCTGCTCACAGGTCGGGATTTCTTCAAAAGGAAATGGAATCGTTTGATATCTCAGATCAATATAGTGACGCTCACTCTCCCAATATGTTTTCAATACTTGGTGATATAGCCTTTCAATACAGCTCTGGAGCTCCTCATTCTCCACTTCAATAAGCCCATATCCAATCACTGCAAAGACACCCTGGGGCTTCAGTGCTCGATAGACTTCTTGAAAAAATAACTCGAAGTCAAACCAATGAATGGCTTGGGCAACTGTAATCAGGTCAAAACATTGTGCTTTAAAATTGCTATGTTCAGCGTTTTCAATTCAGTAGATTACATTATCTATTGCTGGGGCTTGCTGAAGCTGTGCTGCGCTTATATCCGTTGCAATGATTTGATTAAAATGCGGAGCTAATATCCGAGTAAATTGTCCTGAACCAGCCCCGCAGTCCCAAGCCATTTCATAGTTCTGAACATATTTTAAGATTTCGTCAATCACACTTTGTGGATAACTTGGACGGGCTTGTTGATAAAGCTCACTTTGATCAGAAAATAGGTCTTTCATTTTTTATTTTGGATTTGATCGAGAAATCAACCTTAGCACATCAAAGAAAATGGATGATGCATGACTTCACTTCATTTTGTATTTTTTTATAAGCAAAAAAAACCTCAACAATGTTGAGGTTTTTTCGAATATGGTGGCGAGACCCAGGATCGAACTGGGGACACACGGATTTTCAATCCGTTGCTCTACCAACTGAGCTATCACGCCGATGGGGTGTATTAAGCCGTAACTGAGCTCAATAGTCAATAAAAATCATGCATTTTTTATTTGTTCGAGTAAATTTTACCCAAAAAAAATCTCTGATGGGATCAGAGATTGAAAATACAAATTCTTAAAAGAATATGGTGGCGAGACCCAGGATCGAACTGGGGACACACGGATTTTCAATCCGTTGCTCTACCAACTGAGCTATCACGCCGATGTCGCGTATTAAACAGTTTCATCTCGATATAGTCAAGCAAGTTTTTGGGATATTTAAACAACTGGATGTTTTTAAAACAACATTTAGATTATTCGATGTAAATACATACAAATCCAATAAAAAAAGCCAGTATTGACTGACTTTTAATATTTAAAATCGAACAATAGTTTTAAATTTTTTCCAAACTACTTAAACAACGATGTATTGCACCACATCCAGGCTCAAAATGATTAACGCCTTTCTCTTCTTCCATTCGACATGCTTCACTCACTAAGCGCTCTGCGACACCACGTCCACGGTTAGCCGGATGAACTACGATATTTTCAAGCGTTCGACTTTCACCTTGTCCAGTTGACCAAATGGCCCCAATGATCTTTGTATTAAATTCTGCCGTGTAAAGTAAGGTATACTGAGCTAAGTTTTGCTCAAGTTGTGCAATGGCATCTTGTCCGTCACTAAATTCTGGACTGGTGTCATATAAGCGCTCAAGCTGTTCACGAACTTCAACATTATCAAGCGAAGTTATTGCATGTACGGTTATAGGCATTGATTAACCCTCCTGAGCAATCTAATATGCTGTCACTTTCGTGACATCGAAAATCTACATTCATCATTTTTAACGTTTTTGAGGAACGTGTCTATGACGCAACGTATCAGTGAAGTGGTAAGAAACACAAACGAAACCAAAATTCGTGTTCGCGTGAATCTTGATGGTACTGGTCAAGGCACCCTCAATACAGGTGTTCCATTTTTAGACCATATGATCGACCAAATCAAGCGTCATGGTTTATTTGATATCGATATTCATTGCGACGGCGATTTAGAAATTGATGATCACCATACAGTAGAAGACTGTGGTATTACCCTTGGTCAGGCATTTGCACAGGCTTTAGGTGACAAAAAAGGTTTACGTCGCTATGGTCACTTCTATGCACCACTTGATGAGTCCTTGAGTCGTGTCGTTGTTGACCTATCAGGCCGCCCTGGCTTATGGATGGACATTCCATTTACGCGCGCGCGCATTGGTACTTTTGATGTCGACCTATTCTCTGAGTTTTTCCAAGGCTTTGTGAATCACGCATTAATGACACTCCATATAGACAATTTGAAAGGTAAAAATAGCCATCACCAAATTGAAAGTGTATTTAAAGCATTTGCACGAGCACTTCGTATGGCTTGTGAAGTAGATCCACGTGCAGAAAATACTGTAGCTTCAACCAAAGGTACTTTGTAATGACCCGTATTGCCCTTCTTGATTATGGCATGGGAAATCTTCACTCAGCAGCAAAAGCACTTGAGCATGTTGGTGCAACCGTTGATGTGACCAATGATCCTAAGCTTATTGCTCAAGCAGATAAAATTGTGTTCCCAGGCGTTGGTGCAATGCGTGATTGCATGCAAGGTATGCATGAGGCTGGCATTGACGAGGTTGTACGCAATGCCGTTTTCAACAAGCCTGTCCTTGCGATTTGTGTCGGCATGCAAGCTCTGATGCAACACTCTGAAGAAAATGGTGGTGCAGATGCATTAGGCATTTTTGAAGGTGCTGTTAAACGCTTTCCAGATATTGAAGGTTTAAAAGTTCCCCATATGGGTTGGAATCAGGTACACCAAGCAGATCCAAGCCATCCAATGTGGAACAACATTGATCAAGATGCTCGTTTCTATTTCGTACATAGTTTCTATGTTGAACCGAAACAATCTGAGATCATTGCTGCGACATGTAACTACGGTTTGGAATTCTGTACCGCAATCCATAAAGATAATTTGTTTGCTACGCAGTTCCATCCAGAAAAAAGTCATACAGCTGGCTTACAGTTGTTGAAAAATTTTGTAGAGTGGAAAATTTAAAGCCGTAATAAAGCTCACTGTTTTCAGTGAGCTTTTTTTCAGACTTTACTCTAAATATCTTTTACGACAAAGCCACCTTCAATTGGCTCAACAGTTACTTTAATTTCTGCTTTTAGATTCAGCGCAGCATAACGACTTTTAAGCTCTGAAATTAATTGTTCTGGCGTTGCATCTTTTAAAGCCAACTCATCCTTCAAAGGATACTGTTTAAAACTTTCTGATTTTTTACCATCTTTAGCGTCTGAAACCCATCGTTCTGCAGCACTCAGTACTTTCGCTAATTCAACTAGATGTTGAGCATTGGCAGGAGTTGACTCTTGCACCCATTTCGACAGCGTTTCCTTAGAGACTCCCAATGCATTCACCACATCAGTCGGTTTAATGTTTTTCTCTTTGATCAATTTTCTAAGTTTTTTAGCACTTTCGCTAAATAAATCATCTTCTTGAACTGCCATCGCTTCTGTCCAAATCTTATTCACTGTCTGCAGTTTCAATTTAACATTAAGCCTATGCAGTTGAGTCTAATATTGCCAAACAAATCAGATGAAATTGAAATTATTTTCAATATAGATAATTCACAAATAAAACTGTGATCTAATTTTTCTCATTACTCAGTTTGAATTAAAAAAGAAAAATAAATTGACCCAATGATTAATTGTTAACTTATGTAAAGACAATGAGCACCAATTTTAATCATTAAAAAAATACACAAAATTCACAAAATCAATCAACGAATCGAACAAGTTGGCATTTTAGGTATTTACACCATGCTACTCGATAATATTCATGCATTATAAGTGTACATTTATTCTATCAAGCACCAAATTAAATCACAATAAATAATTGATTTTGTTAACATTTTTAAACATTACTCTTGTGTTGTATTAAGTTGCTGTTTTTACGGCATATCTTCAAAATTATTCCACTTATATTGTTTTTTTTCGATTTGTCTGAAATTTTTTTCTTTGTTAATTATGAGCTTGCTAAAACAACAATGATCCAACACTAACCACATATATTTTGGAGCAATCTGCACATGTTTAAACTTTTTACTGGAAAAATCAGTGGCGTTCTAAGCCTTGCTTTACAGGGAATTACGAAAGCAGTTGGTTTTATTCTAGAAACCGTAACGACAGTTGTAGATACCGTTGTTGACACAGTAGGGACGCTGACCAAACCATTAACGGATAAGTTAACAGAATTGCCACTGATCGGAGATACAGTGGAATCGGTACTCAATCTTGAAAATAATTTACTAGGAAATTTAAGCGGAGGCTTACACGCTATCGCTGATGATTTTTCGAAGGGAGATCTATTAGGGGGCATTAATACTGCATTGAATGGCACTACTGCAACTGTAGGCCAAACCATCAAAGATGTTTCAAATGTTGTAGGTGAGGTCGCTGGTTTAGCCGATCCCGTGACCGACCTGCTAAGCCAAGTGCCAGGTTTAGGTGCTGTCGTAGATGTTGTCGGAGAAACTTCTTCAAATCTTTTGGGATTCGTGAGTGAAACGGGAGATTATGTCGCAAGTACCAAACCTCTTGATCTCGTGACTGGTCTCATTGATGATCCTTTAGGCAGTGTCACAGGAACATTAGGAGATGTCTCAGGAACATTAGATAATTTACTGGATGATTTAGCACCTGTTACAGATGCTCTATCATCGATTCCTGTCGTGGGTGATCTTGTAGGATTCACGGGAGAGATCACAAATGCTTTAGGTGCAATCCCAACCAGTATCACACCAACTAGCTTTGATCTAATCTCTAACTTAGATACAACACCATACATTTAATTCAAAGTTCGTATTAAAAACCGTCAACATTGTTCTGACGGTTTTTTTTCATTGTTACTTCGCTCATTTGATGTTTCTTTGCTAAGATTGCTGCGAATAAACTCCAGAATACTGGCAAGGAGCGAAAGCATGCTGATTATCCCTGCAATTGACCTTAAAGATGGTAAATGTGTCCGTTTAAAACAAGGTCGTATGGAAGACGATACCGTTTTCTCTGATGATCCTGTGGCAACAGCACAACATTGGGTAGACGCTGGCGCTCGCCGTTTACATTTAGTTGATCTAAATGGTGCTTTCGCTGGTACACCTATTCACAAACCTGTTGTGGAAGCGATTGCAAAAGCACAACCTGAACTGCCAATTCAAATTGGTGGTGGCATCCGTTCTCTTGAAACCATCGAACACTACTTAGATGCAGGTGTATCATTCGTCATTATTGGTACAAAAGCAGTCAAAGAACCTGAGTTTGTTGAGGAGGCGTGTAGAAAATTCGCAGGTCACATCATTGTCGGTATTGATGCAATCAATGGCATGGTCGCAACTGATGGCTGGGCAAATGTAACTGACGTAAAAGCAACTGATTTAGCTAAACGCTTTGCAGATGCTGGTGTATCTAGTATCGTGTATACCGATATTGCACGTGATGGCATGATGCAAGGTGTGAATATCGAACAAACAGTTAATCTTGCGACTTATTCAGGTTTACCTGTGATCGCTTCAGGCGGTGTGACCAATCTTGACGACGTTCGCAACTTAAAAGGTCAGCCTGGTATTTTAGGTGCGATTACTGGTCGTGCAATTTATGAAGGCACTTTAAATCTTCGTGAAGCTCAATTATTACTTGATGAACAAGCGCTCTAATAGCGCATGTTTCTAAAGAGGTCTTAGGACCTCTTTTTTCTTACTTAAAAAATATGTTGAATTTATCTCCTACCCTTAAAACCAAAACACCACAACTTGCCCTCATTGCAATTACGATGATTTGGGGTGCCAGTTTCATAACAGTCAAATATGGATTGAGCTTCAGCACACCAGTGCTTTTCGTTGCCTTTCGATTTGCAGCAGCTGCGCTGGCTGTTGGTCTCATCTCACTTCAATATTGTAAAAATTTTAGTGCCAAAGATATTTGGGCAGGATTTTGCATTGGAACAGTGATTGCAATTGGCTATGGAACGCAAACCATTGGCTTACAGACCATCACCAGTAGCGAGTCTGCATTTTTGACAGCACTTTATGTGCCGTTGGTTCCCATCTTATTGTGGTTGCTCTTTAACAAAAGGCCACATGTCATGACATGGATAGGGGCAGGACTCGCCTTTGTAGGTTTAGTGTTCTTAACAGGCAATGGGTTTGGTGCTATTCGGCTTGAATTTGGTCAGATCATTACCTTGATAGGATCAATTGCGATTGCACTTGAAATTATTCTCATTAGTTACTTTGCGCCTCGAGTCAATTTACGCCGAGTGACGATATTACAACTCATTTTTGCATCGTTAATTTGTTTTCTAATGGCACCATTGGTGGGTGAAACACAACTCCCTGAGTTTAACTGGATCTTCGTTGCGATTATTGTAGGTTTAGGACTTGCAAGTGCAATCATTCAGTTGGTCATGAACTGGGCTCAACGCGTGGTTGATCCTTCACAGGCTGCCATTATTTATTCTGGCGAACCTGTTTGGGCGGCTTTGATTGGGAGATTAGCAGGTGAGCGTTTAGCTATGCTCTCAATTTTAGGTGGCGTGTTGGTTGTGCTCGGTGTAATTACCAGTGAGTGGAGACCAAAATTTAAGAGGAAAGAATAAGCTTATTGGGGCTCTTTTAGCTTTAACATCATACATGGTTGAAAATACTGCACTTCAGGCATAGGCGCATAAAAGGGATGCAAGAGTGCCTTCCATTTTAAATACGCCTCTGACTGCCTAAAACCTTCTGTATGACCTTCAAGTTTGTCCCAGTAAATCAGTAAAATATAAGCATGTTCATTATTCGTATTTTTAATCAGCTGAACGGCATTTAGCCCCTTCATTGGTGAAATAATGTCTTTAGCTAATTTAAAAGCATTTTCGAATGCCTCACTCTGGTTCATTTTGATATTTAAATGAACATGCTCAATAATCATGACACCACCTCATTCATGAGTTTTAATTATTGATACATTGGCTCGTTATCATTGACCTTAATAATTCCTTTGATCGCACGATAAACAATCCAAACCCATGACAAACCAATCACTGCGATACAGAATGTTGTTGCACCCAGTGCTACACCAGCAAAGGCATTAGGATTGTCACCCGTGAAGAATAAGAACAAAAACGGCAGGAACGCGATGATATTCCAAATTAAATACCACCAAAAAGTACGAATTTGCCAAGTAAAATGACTTTCAAAAATTGAGCCCTTTACCTTTGATCGTTTCCAATAGTTAATAATTAGCGCAATAACCGCCAAAATACCTGCTGAAAAAATAGCGATGATATACAGGATATAAAGTAAAATCGTTAAGCTGCGGTTTGGATCTTGATCAGCTGTATAATTCATAAAGTCACCTTTTTAATTTTTTTGAGGCTTTATAATTTCAAACCATTAAATGGTGAAATTATCCATAAAATAATCAGTATATTAAACGCTATAGTACAGAAATAAATTTTTCGAAATGGTTGTTTTTGTGTTTTATGACGCAAGCGTTGCTGAGCAAGCCAAGCACTCGGCCATCCTCCTAATATAGAAACCACATGTAATGTATTTTCTGGTACACGTTGACTCCCCTGTTGAGCCGCCGCTTTATCGTGTGCATATAAGCCATAGGTGATCAGGTTCATCAATAAAATGACCAACACCACCATCATACTCAATAGCCCCAATAGGACTAATGTAGCAAGCGTCAAGATATAAGCAATAATCGCTACTTGCATCGGTTGCATTTTTTGTTGAGTAACTGGTGAATGACGCGGCTTCGTTTTTACTTTTTTTGCCTGAGTCGCTTTTAAGTATGTTACTTGTTTCGCTTTAAATCGCCCTTGACCATCCAATTGAACGATATACTCCAAAGCACAACCTGGAATCGGTCTTGGGCCTGGTTTGGCAAAATCTTTAATGTGAAGGAAAACGCGATCTTTGGATGAATCATTGGGTTGAATAAATCCATAGCCTTTTTCATCAAACCATTCAACTAGACGACCTTGATCACGCATATTTCCCCCAGATTTTTTAAATTTTTAAGCTGTTACAAATTTTAATCTTTCAACCAGCATATTGCGCATTTCTAAAGGATTTTTTTGCAAAATATCCTCGCTAACACGCCCCATTTCTTTGTTCTTTTGAGCCACTAGCAAACGCATCATCCAGAAACGTCCAGCTGCCATCGCTAAATAGAGTTCTAGGCATGATTTTTCATCACTGGTCATTTCACGTACACTTTGATAAGCCTCCAAGAATGCTAAGGCCTTTTCCTCATTCAAATGAACACTTGGATATTCTGTACAGAAATCATTCATCGTAATAGCGATATCAAACAAAAGTTCATCTTTATTCAACTCATAAAAATCGAGTATCCCTTTTAAAGTAGCCCCTTCAAATAAAGTGTTATCTCTAAATAGGTCAGAATGGATAAAACCTCGTGGACGATCAGGGTACATTGCGGTAAGAGCGTCATATAAACCTAACAAACTATTTAATAATACTTGATCGGCTGGATTTAGCGTAGGTCGAAGCTGCTGAGCCACACTTAACCAATAATCATGATTACGATACTCTGCGCGCTCTAAGGGAAAATTATCGAGAGCCACATGTATTTGAGCCTGTGCAATAGCAATGGACTGAACCTGTTCAAGTGATGAAGGCATAGGATGCTTGCCACGCATTCTAGGCGCAATTTGTGCAGGTTTATTTTTTAAGATCTGAATCGAACGTCCTGAATGTTTCAAAGGTACAGGCACAGGCAGACCTGCCTGACCCAGATGCTCAAGTACAGGGACGAGTTCACCTGCGCCTTGCTCATCCATATCTTCAAAAATTGTTAAAACAAATTCGGTTTGATCTGCACAAACTAGAAAATAGTTCGTATTTTGAATACCTCCTTGAATCGGAATCAGGTCAATCACCTCTAATCCATAAGGCGTAGCAAAATCCTGAACTTCCTTTAAAGTCAAAGTGGTATAAACCGACATAAAAAAACCTGCGAAAAAACTTACATTATTTTGATAGAATACCTGCTCCGACTACCAAGGTGTAGCACCAAAGTCTGTAAGTTTCATAATCGGCTGTTATTTTTGGAAAAAATTATGCTTGCTAAACGTATTATTCCTTGCCTCGACGTAGATAACGGTCGAGTTGTAAAAGGTGTTCAATTCCTTGATATTCGTGATGCAGGCGACCCAGTTGAAGTAGCACGTCGTTATAACGAACAAGGTGCAGATGAGATTACTTTTCTCGATATCACTGCAACATCTAATGGCCGTGACACCACTTACCGTACGGTTGAGCGCATGGCTGAAACTGTATTTGTACCACTGACTGTAGGTGGCGGTGTTCGTAGAGTTGAAGATATTCGTTTATTGCTTAACGCTGGTGCAGACAAAGTCAGTATTAACTCAGCTGCTGTCTTTAACCCTGAATTCGTTCAAGAAGCCTCTCAACGTTTTGGTGCACAATGTATTGTAGTTGCGATTGATGCAAAAAAAACGGGTGAAAATAAGTGGGAAATTTTCACACATGGTGGTCGCAAACCAACGGGTATCGATGCGATTGAATGGTCTGTGAAAATGGCAGAATACGGCGCAGGAGAATTGCTCATTACGTCAATGGATGCAGATGGTACAAAAGCTGGTTATGACTTAGCACTGATGCGTCAGATTAATGATCGTGTAACGATTCCAACGATTGCTTCAGGTGGTGTGGGTAATCTTCAACATCTAGCAGACGGAATTTTACAAGGGGGTGCTGATGCGGTGCTGGCAGCCTCTATCTTCCACTTTGGTCAACACACCATCCCGGAAGCAAAACAATATTTAGCTGAACAAGGCATTGAAATGCGTCTTTAATCACGCCCCATAAAAAAGAGGCAAATGCCTCTTTTTTTTGCAAAAAAAAGAGCCCGAAGGCCCTAAAAACCAAGAAAAAACAGCGCTTGGTTCGTTATGCAAAGCGATAAACTGGAGAGTTCTACCATCAGATTTTCATTCTCCGATTTATTCATCTCATATCATAAATGACAGATCTGCACGAAATCTTGACAAAAGCTACATATTTTATTGACCAATCATGACAAATCAGACGTCAATTCAGCCAATTCCATATCTAATCTGACTTACTCCACTATAGCCAAAGCTTTTTTTGAAATCTCGGAGCGCGCTGCTTTCTGCTCAACCCACTTTGCGGGGAAATATTGTTCAATGATATGATTCACTCGTTTTGAAATAAAAGACGGTAACTGCACCCCTAAAGGGTTATCTTCCTTCAAATCTGGCATTGAAATGACACGTGTCCCTAAAATGTAATCAAACCAAGGCTTAGTGACACACCAATTTGCATCTTGATTGGCGTTCATATGGTGGTCATAGTGCCAAGGAATTTTCTTTTTTGCCCAATGAGGTTCGAGGTGAGCTCTGCGATGCGTGTAGTAGTAGTTACAAGCACTATAAAGCACGGATAAACTCATGCCTTTCGAGATTGGATAAAATGCTGTTCCAAATACAGCAGCAACAATCCCCAATGATACGATTTCATTTTTTGTTCGCCAATTTGAGATTCCCTCTACATAACCCTCATCATGGAAATCTTGTGTTCTAACTTCACGGTGATGTGCCCAATGAGATTCCATATTTTTAGGCACAGGACTAAACCTCGCTTTACCCGGACGGTGTACACCATGTAGAACATATTTATGCGCGACCCATTCAAATCCATTGGCAATGATTAAGCCTGCAATAAAACCTTTAATCATGTTCAAAATCCCTGTTTCTTTTCTTTCAATATATCTAACTCAAGCTCTCAACCATTGACGCAAGATAAAATTTTCATTGACAAATCACGACATATTTTTCAATGTCGTATGGTAGAAAAAGCGCTTGTATGGCACTGTAAAAACAGGCTTAATAACTCATCGTGATTTCAATTGATAAAACAAGAAAAGTATTAATCACATGCAGCAGATAAAGGATTATTCAGGCTCGGTTCATGGTGGACTTGGACATCTCTTACATAATTATTGTGAAGAGAACGGTCTCCCTATTTCTGCAAAATTGGCAAGTATTCAGCAAGCCGAACGCTTTGACTTTAGCATTTGGCGTGAAATATTAAATGAAATTTATGAAGTACACCCACAACCTGCGTTAGGGTTAGAAATTGCTCAATGGGTCAAACCGCAACATTTAGGCATTATCGCGTATATCGCTTTATCATGCGATAACCTAGCAGAAGCACTCACCCGTTATCATGAATATCATCGTTTAATTTATGATGGTACACCTCTCGCCGTTGATCTGGAGCAAGGCGTATTTAGCGTACGTTGGGAAGATTTGCCGATGCATTTGTCGACACAAATCACGGATGAAATTGCGATGGCATTATTGGTTGAATTTCTAAAACGTTATGCGGGTATTGAGCATTTACATATTCAAGAAATTCACTTTCGCTTTCCAGCACCAAAAAATATTGCGATTTATGAACGTTTTTTTCAGAGCAAAGTAAAATTCTCTCAGCCTCATGTCAAGCTTACTTTTCCAATCCAGCTCCTACAAGCACCGATTAAACAAGCTGATCAAACTTTACAAAAACTCCTGATGCAACAAGCTCAAGATTTGTTAAGTCGACTCCCTAATAACACACAAATCGATGAGCGTTTACAGCAAGCCATTCTGATTGGAATCCAAAGACACAATTATCAAATTCAAACTGTTGCAGAACAAGTAGGAATGTCCGTCAGACAACTTCAGCGCCATTTACAAAATCAAGGCGATACCTATCAGCAGCGCGTTCAAGAAGTCCGCAAACTTCTAGCGATTCAATATTTACAAGATCCTTATCTCAGCTTACATGAGATTTCGTTATTGCTCAGTTATTCAGAACAAAGTGCATTCCAACGCGCATTTCGTCAGTGGATGAAGATGACGCCCCAACAGTGGCGTATTCAACATCATATTCGCACTTGATGATTGTGAATTTAAGTCTTCAGTCTAAAGATGATTGATGAGTCACAAGAAAGGATTTTCTATTTCATTCTCAGCCGTCGTTTCTATTTTTTCTGCTAAATTTTTTTGATCTTCTAAATAGATGACCATTGCATCTAAATATTGTTTTAACGCTTTCGCAGCGGCTAAACCGGCTTGATCTTTGGTGATTTGTAAGTTGCCATAAATACTCACACGATCAAGATCATTTTCAAGCGTCAGGTCATGTATCGAATGTGACTCAGTCCCATTTTCAAAAGGCTTAAACATGGCAAATCTCTTTAAGTTTATAAATATCAATCCCTGAAGATAAATGAATCTTCAGGGCGAATTCGAGCTTTTTTATTTAAGGATTTGTAATAAATATTGCAACAACGCTTGAACCAACTCTTTCACGATTGCATCTTGTGCTTGTTCATCGATCCTAGCCTCTTGATGCGTTGCGGTTGTATTGACAGGTACGCTTTGGCTACTAAACTCTTTTTGCAGCGCTTTGAGTTGATCTGTTGAGATATCAACTGCACATTGGCTTTCGGCATCCCAATGCGAATACTCTATCGCTTGTTGAGCTTTGACCTGATTGGCTTTTAATGGCAATTTATAAGTATTACGCTTTTGCTCAGATGTAAGTTGAGGAAACAGATTCATGCCAAGCACTTCTTCTAACTGGCATACACTGACCACTTGCATCTGTAGTGAATTATTATTTGGAGCGTAATATGCGCCAATAGCACCTGTTTTAGGTATATATACGGCTTTAAACACCGCTGTTGGAACAATAACACCGCGTCCAATGGTTTTCAGTTTTTTGCCACTATATACAGGCCCGGTAATCACATACACATCATGTTTCTGCTTCGTAACGATTGCACGTGTCGCTTCCTCAATTTCTCGCCAGATTTGTTGGTTATTCTGCGGAGCTTGAGGAACCATATTGGCTAAAGAAAAACTGTCGTACTGTGCAGCTTTATTTGGCATATCAGCATTTGGAGCCATATGACCACGGTCATATCCCGACCCACGATAATCTGATAATAATGCTCGATGCTTTTCTGCTACACGAGTCTCCTCATGGAAACTGTCTTCTCTTTTTATTTTTTGGCTCAGCCGATCTGGATTCAGATATTCAGCTACCCATAATGGTGTTTTTGAGACACCAGAATACATAGTGGTGAATCCATTAAAGCATAATGGGTAGCGATCTTTATTTAAGCTCTCTTTGATTAAATAAGGTGGCTCTTGGCGATAAAATTGATTGAGACAAGCTGTATTATTAACCGAACCTGAAAATGGCAGATATGAAGACAACTTTTCTTGACCGAAAGCAATTGCAAAGCTTCCTGCTGCAACAATACCTAATACAGCTTTTACCACAATATTATTCAAACTCAGATTACCTATTCGTTCCGTGTTCAACTTCTGGCCCAATGCGTGGGCTTTATTCAAAACCGGCCACAGCTTAACAAGCTATGAATTTGAAGTACATCAAGTGAATTTTCAAGTGAATAAAGGATCTTCGCATTCCGTTCAAATATCACTCAAAATAAGTAACAAATTGTTGTTTTTATAGAATAGTTTTTTAATACTCTTTAAGGTTTTACGTGTATTTGATTGAATTACATCAATTACTTGTGAGATGCTATAAAAGTTATTTAGTAAATTAAAAGAATTGAAAGTGAGGACACTATGAAATTAGCACATACTTCTTTGACAGCATTAGTAATGGGTTTATCTTTGGCAAGTGCAAGTGCATTTGCTGAGCCACCAGTTCAAGCTGGCGAAACTTTGGAAAGCCTTTCTAAAGCTAAAGTCGTAACAACAGTGAATGGTCAGCCTGGTACTTTACAAGAAGTATTAGCTAATGGTCAGATGAAAGTTATTTCTGAAGGTGCTACAACACAAGCGCCTGCTGATGCGAAAGCGCCTATTGGAAACTTACCACCTGCTGAAGCAGAAGAAACTGCTCCTCAAGCACAAACTGCAGTTCCAGCTCAACCTGAAGTAAATGTAACTGAAGAAGCGCCTGTAGAAGCACCAGCGGCTGAGTAAGGTATTAGACTTAATAAAAAAACCGCCTTTGAGGCGGTTTTTTTATATCCAAAATTTTAGCAAACGCTTACTCAGATTTCGATCTGGCTTCCCATTTCGACCACGCGATTTGGTGGAATTAAATAGAAATCACTCACAGGACTGGTATTCCGCTGCATTGAAATAAATAATTTTTCACGCCATGGCGCCATTCCTTCTCCCACGGTATGAATCAGACGATCACGTGAAATAAAGAAACTAATTTGCATCATATCAAATTCAAAATTTAACTGCTCATATGCCGCTTTCAGCGCAACTGGAATGTTGGGTTGGTCTTTAAACCCATAATATACAAAAATCCTAAAGAATCGATTATCCATCTTCTCTACACGGATTCTCTCAATATCAGGTACATATGGTACATCTTTAGTAATGACCGTAATCATCATATTACGTTCGTGTAGAACCTTATTATGCTTAATATTGTGCAGCATCGCATGTGGAACGATATTAGGTGTTCCTGTGAGGAAAATTGCATCCCCAGGAACGATCAGCGTTTCATCACTCATCTTGACACTTTGAATAAAGAGATCAATAGGTAACGCATCAGACTCAAGCTTATTAAGTACGATTTGACGACCATCTTTCCACGTCATTAAAACGGTAAATACAATTGCACCAATCAAGATCGGCACCCATCCACCACCAACAATTTTTAAAGAAGTCGAAGCAACAAAAATGAGGTCGATGATCAATAAAGGCACAGCAAAAAGGGCTACTTTCCAAACAGGCCAGCGCCAAACGCCATAAGCTAAAATCGAAATTAAAATCGTACCACACAGCATAGTCATGGTCACTGCTACACCATAGGCACTGGCAAGATTCGCACTATTTTCAAATAATAAAATGAGAATAATGACTGAAATAAATAATACCCAGTTGATGAATGGGACATAGATTTGTCCTTGTTCAATATCAGAGGTGTGTTGCACGGTTAAACGCGGTAAATAGCGTAACTGGATCGCTTGATTGACCATTGAGAATACGCCCGTAATCACCGCTTGTGAGGCAATCACAGCAGCAGCTGTTGCAAGACCAATCATTGGGAATAAAGCCCAATCAGGAACCAACAGGTAAAATGGGTTCTCAATTGCATTTGGGTCTCGTAAAAGTAAAGCTCCTTGACCCGCATAGTTAAAAACTAAACTTGGCAATACAATCACAAACCAAGCAAGCTTAATGGGCATGCGACCAAAATGTCCCATATCTGCATATAGTGCTTCCCCCCCCGTCATCGTTAAAATGACGGCACCCATCGTGAGGAATGCAACAAAAGGTTGGTTGATGATAAAGCCAAACGCCCAGTGCGGACTGATCATTGCCAACACGAACGGTGTTTGCATAACACTCCATAAGCCTAATAGTCCAATGGATGCAAACCATAATAAGGTGATTGGTCCAAAGAACTTACCCATGGTGGCCGTGCCGTGGCGCTGAATTAAAAACAGTGCTGTTAAAATACCGACGGCCAATGGTAATAACCATTGATTAAACATCGGAGTCGCAATACTTAAACCTTCAATCGCGGATAAAATAGAAATTGCAGGGGTAATAATGCCATCACCAAAAAACAGTGATGCACCGATAAAACCTAAGGCAATCAGATAAATTTTGCGCTGATCTGCAATACGGGTTGAACGTAGATTTAAGGCAAGAAGCGACATAATACCGCCTTCGCCATTGTTATCTGCCTTCATGATGACTGAGACATATTTAAAGCTGATGGTGAGCATCATGCACCAGAAAATAAGCGACAAAATGCCCAGAACGGTTGCCTCAGTAATTGCAATATGAGCCGTAAGGAAGCATTGACGCAATGCATACAGAGGACTGGTTCCAATGTCACCAAACACCACCCCTAATGCTGCCAATGTTACCGCAGGAAGTGCGGCTTTTTTTGCAGTGCTTTGCATATATTAGTCTTCATGCATTCGACAGAATTTTTCGGCAATCATATCACTGGCTAAAAACTTTTTCTTTAAATCAATTGTTTCAACTTGGCATCTGCTTTTTTTTTGGTTATCATCGCACGCCTTGGTGAAGTGTCCGAGTGGCTGAAGGAGCACGCCTGGAAAGTGTGTATACGTTAATAGCGTATCGAGGGTTCGAATCCCTCTTTCACCGCCAGAATTTAAAAAACCGAATCTCATGATTCGGTTTTTTTTCACCTAATATTTCGATTTTGGCACGTATCTCGCTTCATTTTACTGTCATCAACATCATGTTAAGTTAATAAAAACAATACTTAAGGAGCTGAGCAACCTAACAACGTTATTCAAATAGATGATTTTTGCACACCTATAAAATATAGAACCTGCTATTCTGGAGATAATATGAATAACAGCGCCAACTATGTAAAACAAATTAAAAATGCAAAACGTGGTGGCTATACACCCACTATCGCTAAAGATGTGAATAAACATAAAATTCAAAAAGCGCTAAGATTAATTGAGCAATGGAGAAAATTAGCACAAGAGTTAAAACCTCAAATGCAATTTGATATGGCTTATACTCTTGAAGAGTGTGCACAAGACCTTGATCGTATTCTAAAAAACAAATAGCTGACCCTATACAATTTTCTAAAGATGCCTGTACACGCTATGACGGGCATCACTATAAAATGAGGAAAAAAGACGATCAAAAATAAAGCAAAAACATGTCATCCTGCTCAATTTTAATTAATCGATTAATTTTTGACTTGCGTTTTAGTGAAAAAACGCTATTATTCTCTCCACGTTGCCGGCATAGCTCAGTTGGTAGAGCAACTGACTTGTAATCAGTAGGTCCACAGTTCGAATCCGTGTGCCGGCACCATTTTATACTTAGCCTCGCTTTTTAGTGAGGCTTTGTTGTTTTTGATGATTTATTTTTTAATTGCACTCACTTGTACATACCGTACGATTCCCTCTTGATAAAGTTTCGCACACAACTTTGCTGTCATCTTAATTTTTGCCAAATCTAAAACGTGATACGAATGAGCTTGGATGTTCTTTTTAAAAATATCACTCTGAATATACGTTACAAATCCTGCAAATACCTCGTGACTCAAATCTTGAATATGTATATCTCTAAAGCCCGCTTGCGCTAATATTGATTGCGTTTCATCGAATGAATGCAAATGGTTCAGTTTAACGTCAGCTGCTTTTAATAATAATTTAACTTTCAATTGCGCTAGAGGACTCAAAGTATAGAACTTTGAATTCAAAATAAGATAATGAAATGCTAAGCGTCCTTTTGAATTCAAAATACCATCTACAGAACGAAGAAATAAATTCAAATTACTGTGATAAGCAGCATCGATGCAAATTGCCGCATCAAATTTAAATTCAAATGATCTAGATTCTAAATTTAAAAATGTTCCCTGCGAGATCCGATTGACATGAGGTAAAAACTTACGCGTATGATTTACATAATATTCTTGTAATTCAATTCCTTCCAAGTATTCGATTTGAAATTTTTCTTTCCATAAAATTAAGCTAGCACCTTGCCCACAACCTAAATCAATTAATTTATCTTTTGAATTTAAATCAATAGATTGAGCAAGGGTTATTGCGAGTAACTCGCAGGCTTGTGGATAATTCAGCTGGTCAGTTTGCCATAGACCTAAATTACTCCAAGCACAATTACGGTGATCCCCCAATAAAGCTGCATTGATCGCATATTTATGTCGAGGGGCTTTCATCCATGCTTGGAGCTTCTTCATTCAATCCCTTAATATCCTAACTCTGGTGCAACCTGTACCTTAGGCTTTAAACCTACAAATGGTAACGGCGCATCAAGTAATTTTGCTATATCCATTGCTGAAGTCACCGCTGACTCCAAAATTGGCAATCCATCGCATGACCAAGAACCACAATAAAATACTTTACGACCTTGTTGTTGGTGACGAGCACTCAACTCATGCGTTAGTGGTAGAGTATGACGGTCTACAACAGCTCTAGTGAGTTTCACTTTATGTATTACTTTTTTAGGATCAATCTCAATTACTGGATTCCAAGTTTGAAAAACAGGAGATTTACCCACTAATGTTGGCTCAATCGAATTCAGCCAAACAGTGAAATGCTGTTTAGTAAATTTACGATCCATCATATAACTCAATACGCACCAATCTTTACGCTTCACAGGCATTACCACTGAATCAGTATGAATGACCAGCTCACCATCAACAAACTTAAATTGTTTTAGGAGTGCCATATCATCCGCAAACTGTTCAGCATCTAAAAACTCCTGAACTTTTGTTGTTGGTGTCGCGACTATCACACGATCAAATAAGTCAGATTCACCTGCTTCATTTTCCACATAGACTAAATCACCCTGCTCTTGTACACGAGTAATAGGCTGCCCACTTCTTAAATCGATATCTTCCAGCAATTTATCAACGAAAGCTGGCGTCCCACCTTGGATTCGAAGAAGTGCATCTCCATCCGTCAGTTGGCGTAAGAAAATCAACAATGGTTTTGCTGGCCATTCACCAATGGTTTTTGCATCACATGTACAAATGGTAAATAGTACAGGCATGACTGCCCCATTCCAAAATACTTCTTCTATTTGGTTATATTTAACGAACTCATCTAAAGTGATATCTTGATTTTTAGATTTAAAAAACTGCTTCAATGCAGATCTAAGTTGTAACATCCCTTTCACTAAACGGATGCCATATTGCTTTAATCCTTTTCGATTGTTAATGATTGGAAAGTTGCCTATGCGTGAACGTGATGTTGTCAGCCAAGTATCGATTTTATCTTCAAATAACCAGCTACATGACATATAGGTACGTACCGGAAAAGTGTTGAGACCCAAATGTGTGGCAAGACTCAATGTATTTTTCCAGAGCATTGGATTCATGACACGTAATGGCGAATCAATAATCCCACCTTCATACTCAAGACTATAACTATCCATACCACGCCCTGGAAGCGCCTCGAAAACTGTGATCTGGTGACCAGCATCCTTGAGAATTCTCGCAGTTGCCAACCCTGCCATACCACTTCCAATCACTGCAATTTTCAAAATTATGATCCAAGCATTAAAAATTTTTTTAATTATGCGATAGAACACTTTGAAACTTGCTATTAAAAACTTCCAGATTTTATTTGTTTTTGATTAATTTTTAATCAAATAAATTTACGTAAAATTCTTGCTACACTATTCGTCATACGCTAAATATTTAATACACTTGTATTTTTTAAGAAATCAAAAAATATGTTTAAAAACAAAATAGATATTTTCACCAATAATTTAATTTTTTAGTTTACAGCTTAAAAAAAATGCATTATCATTGTTTTGAAAATGAGAACTACATCACATTAATAAGAAACACAAATAGAATGTGATCTAGAAAATAAATATAAATTACAGCGTATAAGGACCTCTGTTGTGTGGGATAGAGGTCCTTTATTTTTTTAAAATGATGATTACAAAAAAAGCGGAAATGATATTTCCGCTTTTCTCGTTCAAATTAACGTGCAATTTCACCAAATTTACCATTATTGAAATCATAAAAAGCTTGAATGATTTCTTCTTTGGTGTTCATGACGAATGGTCCATGCCCTTGAATTGGCTCATTTAGTGGCTCACCTGTAAGCACTAAAAATTGTGTATCTTTATATGCTTGCAATTGAATTGCTGCCTCACCATCACGAGCAAACATCACAATTGAACTGTCTAGAACTTTTTGAGTCCCATTAATTACGAGTTCTCCATTCAACACTACAACCAATACATTGTGATCTACAGGAACATGTATGAATGTTTCATACTCAGCTTTGAGCTGACCATCCCACACATTTATTGGAGTAAATGTTTCAGCAGGACCATGATGACCACCAAACTCACCCGCAATTACACGGATATAGCCAGCGTCATCATCCATGGTAATTGTTGGAATATCATGAGATGTGATCGCTTGATAGCGTGGTTGAGTCATTTTATCTTTGGCTGGTAGATTGACCCAAAGCTGTGCCATTTCAAGAATTCCGCCTTTTTGAGCAAATTCAGGAGAATGAAACTCTTCGTGAACCAATCCAGCCCCAGCAGTCATCCATTGCACATCTCCTGCCTCGATAACACCACCACCGCCACTGGAATCTTTATGTGCCAAACCACCTTGATAGGCGATAGTCACTGTTTCAAATCCGCGATGAGGATGTGAACCAACACCTAACTGACGTGTCGTTGGCTCAAAGTGATGTGGTGCACCGTAATCTAATAACAAAAAAGGACTAAGTGCTTGACCTAAGCGATCATAAGAAAATAAGTTACGCACTGGCAGACCATCACCAACCCAATGTGTATGTTGGTTACGATAAACCCCAATTACTCTTTTCATCTTTTACTCCTATATTCGATAGGATGAACATGCGCTCATTTTAGACTTTGCACAGAAAATAAAAAGCGCTTTACTGCCACACAGATTCCTATTTTTATGATTATAATAATCTAAATTAATTTTATATATGTGACTATTCACTGAAATTTGAAATTTATGATTACAATATTCCTATTAATAAGACTAATTATCCTAAAAATTGTCACAAATTTATCTCATTTTCAGTCTAATATAACTGGTGACTGAATACGATTTCATTGATACGTATTCACACTTACTAACATCATAGAGGCTAATAATAATGGGCAAACCTTACGTTCGTTTAGATAAAGATAATGCAGTAGTGCTTTTAGTCGACCACCAAACAGGTCTTCTTTCTCTTGTACGTGATATCGATCCTGATAAATTTAAAAATAATGTTTTAGCACTCGCAGCAGCAGCAAAATACTTTAATTTGCCGACAATTTTAACAACAAGTTTTGAAGATGGTCCTAATGGTCCACTCGTTCCAGAATTAGTTGAAATGTTCCCTGATGCTCCATATATCGCGCGTCCAGGTCAAATCAATGCTTGGGATAACGAAGATTTTGTAAATGCTGTTAAAGCAACAGGTAAAAAACAACTGATCATTGCGGGTGTTGTGACTGAAGTTTGTGTTGCTTTCCCTACACTTTCAGCTCTTGCTGAAGACTTTGATGTATTCGTGATTACTGATGCATCTGGTACATTCAACCAAATCACGCGCGATGCTGCATGGAACCGCATGTCTCAAGCAGGTGCTCAACTTATGACATGGTTTGGTGCTGCTGGTGAGTTACATCGTGATTGGCGTAATGATATCGAAGGTTTAGGTGCTTTATTCGGTGAGCATATTCCTGACTATAAAAACTTAATGGTTAGCTATGTAAAGAATACCACTAAAGAATAATATTTAACAAAAGCGACCTTTGGGTCGCTTTTTTTTACCATATTCAAAACCCAAGATGATTTCTTGAACGGCTTAGTTTAACCTATGCTTAAACTTTATCGGATCAGGCGTCGAGGTGAAAATTGCATTCATTTGATGACTATTACTATTTTTATTTGGTCGTTAAATACGGCGGTTTCAGTGCTGCTAGTGACGCATCAAATATAACGAAATCAAAGCTTAGTCGACGTATTTTAGAACTCGAAGCAAAATTTAATGTCACACTCATTCAACGTTCTACTCGCCATTTCAAAGTAACGCCTTTAGGTCAAGAATTTTTTCAAGAATGTGAAAAAGTAATCAACCAAGTTGATTGCGCTCATAATGTTTTACTTAAACAGAAAAGTGAACCTCAGGGTCTAGTTAAAATTAGTTGCCCACCCGTAATGATGCGTTATCAAATTCGCTCTTTACTCAATGATTTTTTGAAACGCTATCCACAAGTTCAAGTCGAGATGGAATTAACCAGCCGACGCGTAGATGTATTGCACGATGATATTGACTTGGCGATCAGAACTAATTTTTCTGCCAATGAAGACTCCACCATCGTGGTTCGTGATGTCATCAAAACCACTCATTGTTTAGTGGCAACCCCTGAGCTTTTACAGGGTCGCGTTTTAGAATATCCAACTGAAATCAATGATTTTCCAACAATTGTTTTAGGAACTCAAAAAACACATTATCAATGGAATTTGCACCGAATTGAAGGGCATGATCTCATTGAAATTCCATTACAACCACGTATTAAAAGTAATGATTTGGCTGGTGTGTATTATTCAGTGATGGATGGATTAGGTATTGCAGATCTACCTTATCTTACAGTGCAAAAGGATTTGGCAGCAGGACGGCTTATACACATATTACCTGACTGGTGCTCAAATATAGGGACTGTGCAACTCGTTTATGCATCACGTAAAGGACAACGACTCGTGATGGAAAAACTCATCGACCACTTGGTTGAAGGTTTACGACAAGCAGCACAAAATCAAGAAGGTTATGCCTCTTAATAAAAAACCAGCACATCGTGCTGGTTCTTTACTTTTCAACTTAATTTAGATCTTACCAACAAGATCGATTGATGGTGCAAGTGTAGCATCACCTTCTTTCCATTTCGCAGGACATACTTCGCCTGGGTGAGCATGAACATATTGAGCCGCTTTCACTTTGCGAAGAAGTTCTTGAGCATCACGACCAATACCACCTGCATTAATCTCTACAATTTGAATTTTTCCTTCAGGATCAATTACAAATGTACCACGATCTGCCAAACCTTCAGATTCAATCAATACATCAAAGTTTTTAGACAATGTCCACGTTGGGTCACCAATAAGTGGATACTGAATTTTACCAATCACATCTGAAGTATCATGCCAAGCTTTATGTGTGAAATGAGTATCTGTAGATACACCATAAATTTCTACACCTAACTTTTGGAATTCAGCATAGTTATCAGCAAGATCGCCTAATTCTGTTGGACATACAAATGTAAAATCTGCAGGATAGAAAAAGACAACAGACCATTTACCTTTAAAATCTTGCTCAGAAACTTCAATGAACTCACCATTTTGATAAGCAGTTGCATTGAATGGTTTGACTTCAGTATTGATTAAACTCATGTGTTTTCCTCTATTTCTTTGTGAGAGTGTTGCTTCGTTGAAATAGAGAATACAAAAGATGATTGGATTGGTAAAACAGAAAGTATTTATAAAAACAATCGAATTTCTAGATTTAAAAGTTAATATATTTCTTTAAGAGAATAAATTAAATATAAAACACTGATTATTTTTTTTAAAACTTATTTAATTGGTTTCAAATTTTTGAAAATAATACTTTTCTTTTTTGATCCCAAAGAGAAAGATTATTCACTCTGTATGACCATAAACGATTCGAGTAATATCCATTGGGTTTAACCTCACACTATGAAAGCTCACTGATCGAGGCTTACGATTCACCATCTTTCCCAAGATCATTAATCAAACGCTGATCTATTTCTATAATCATTATAAGAAACGATTGAAAATCTTGCTGCTCTAGCTCATTAAACTTCCTCTTCTGCACTCACCTGATGATAAGATCGATTAAAATAGACAAGACTTTCCTCTTGCGAGCTTTGTTGAATGGCTACAACTCGGCAAATAAAAATACTGTGTGTGCCCACTCGTTGAATTTGCTCAATCTCACAATCAAAACTGACTAAAGCGTCCTTTAAGACCGGGCAACCTGTTTTCAATTTACCCCATTGGGCTAATCCAAAACGTTGTTCTGCACTCAATTGACTCGATGCAAAAGCATTTGAAAGAGACTCATGTTGAGAACTGAGCACATTGACAGATAAAACTTTGTTCTCAATAAAATACTGATGAGATCGGGATGATTGATTCATACATACCAAAAGCGTAGCAGGTGAATCAGTAACGCTACATACAGCAGAAGCCGTGAAACCATGCTGTCCTGTTTCACCAGCTGTTGTAATAATATTGACTGCAGTGGTTAATAAAGACATTGCGTTTCTGTAGTCTGAAGCTTCAACCATTTTTCTCTTCTCAAATATAAATTGCTAAACTCGTGCGAACCTAGGATATAGGTGATTGCACAGATGATCCATCTTGAATGTAGAAAATAAACTCAGCTAAAGCACTAACTTCTTAGTTTAAGATCGCTGAACCCATACTTAAGGCTTCAAGTTTGTCACGTCCCACGTGACGAGACAGTGGTATCATTCCACAGTTGGTTGAAGGGTATAGCTTATCAGCATCGACAAATTGCAAAACTTTACGCAAAGTGTTCAACATTTCGTCAAGTGTTTCAATTTGATTGGTTGCCACATCGATTACACCGATTATGACTTTCTTCCACGAATCAGTTCAATAAGATCCATGGATATATGTGAGTTTTGCACTCTAAAGAAATGATGCCCCAACTTAGATTTTTGTAGTATCGGGAGTGACGTTTCAAAAGGACACCGTTCATTACTCAAAGTTTGTTTCCCATTTTTATTATCTTTCATAGAATAGCTTTAACAAATATGTATGGCGGTTTCACATTTCAAATTTTCAAGCGCTAGCTCAAGAATAGCAATTCTCTAGACAAATCAAAATTAACTTTGTATCAAATTACTCAAGGTCATCAATAGAAATAAATCAAGTAGCGATCTAACGTCGCTCGAATTACGAGTCTAAAAGCTCTATGATGAACTGTGCTCAGATTATTCACAGTATATTTACTTAAGACCAATCAAAATAATTCGATCAATAAACCTATCATGACTACCTAAAAAAAGAGCCGAGATAGTGAATCTAGGCTTCTCTTATTTTTATGCTGGGATACTTGCTACTATATCCTCTCGAGACCAGAGTCTGTGATTTTGTATCGCTTTCTTAAATTTATCTTAATGATCTTTAAAGGTTTTACTACTAAAAATAGCATCATCTTGTTCGATAGGCTTTGTTGCACAAAGCTATTCTTAAGGGCTTCTTCAGCCATATAATTTTCAAATGAAGAAGCCTACAAACAAAATCTACCGCACAACCAATTGGCCCGCATATAACCGAGCACTCATTAATCGCGGAAATATTGCCATTTGATTTGATCCTACTACGCAATGGTATGCTCCATCAAAAGGCAAACAAGGACGAAATCAAACTTACTCCGACGCAGCCATCCAATGCTGCTTAATGATTAAATCCTTATTCCGTCTGTCTTTACGTATGGTCACTGGCTTTGTGCAAAGTCTGATTAAACTTTGCGGATTAAATTGGACAGCGCCAGATTACAGTACGCTTTGTAGAAGACAAAAGTATATTGATATTGCAATCAGCTACCAAAAAAGTATTGATAGACTACCTTGCGCAATATATTGCTCATCATGGACTCTACAGGCTTGAAGTTTCTAGGTGAGGGCGAATGGAAACGCAAGAAACATGGACCTGAATATCGTCGCCAATGGCGTAAGCTACATATTGCTATAGATGCTGAAACACTTCAAATACGGGCAGTTCAGCTCACAACCAACAATGTGAGTGATTCACAGGTGCTTGGCCATTTACTTGTTCAGATTCCAGAAGATGAGCAGATTGACTCTGTTTATGCCGATGGAGCTTATGACACCAAGCAACGCCGTCAGGCCATTGCAGATCGGCAAGCGCATGCGGTGATTCCACCTAGAAAAAATGCGAAACCATGGAAAGATACAAAGAGCAGCTTGCTAAAGCGAAATGAATTACTTCGAACAGTTAATCTTGCGAAGCAATGCTTCTCAGGTAGGACACTATGGAAAAAATGGTCAGGCTATTATCGCCGAAGTTTGGTTGAGACTAAAATGCACTGCATCAAATTATTAGGAGATAAACTCAGTGCAAGGAGCTTTGATAGCCAAGTCAATGAGATTCATGCACGTGTAGCAGTCCTCAACAGATTTACGGAATTAGGTCGACCACTTACCCAAGTTACGCCTTAAATTTGGCTCAATTAGGGGCGCTTTGCCTTTCAAATCTTTGTGCAACAAAGCCCTCGAATAATAAAAATAAATGATCGATAAACGTAACATTGAGAACATAAAATCAATCAAATAGATCTATCCTGATAAATCATAGATTCAACTTTTTATAAAATTAATTTTAATCAGACAAAAAAAGAAGAACTCGAATCAAATCAAGTTCTTCTTTCGTTATAAATACAATATTTAATTATTGTATAGTCTAGAACGGTAAATCATCATCTAAATCAGATGGTGCTGTCGCCATTGGCTTCGGCGCTGGTTGATTTTGTGGCTTTTGGAAGCCTTGGTTAACGTTGTTATTACCATAACCAGCTTGGTTACCATAACCGCTACCTTGATTATTATTGTTATAACCACCTTGGTTGCCATAACCACCGCCTTGGTTGTTATTAAAACGCGGTTGATTATAACCTTCACCACCATTTTCACTTTGCTGACGATTATTAGAATCTAACATCTGCATTTGTTCGCCACGAATTTCAGTCGTGTAACGTTCTTGACCATTTTGGTCTGTCCACTGACGGGTACGTAAAGAGCCTTCAATATAAACTTTTGAACCTTTACGTAAATATTGCTGTGCAATTTCACCTAAACGATTATGTAAGACGATACGGTGCCATTCTGTTTGTTCTTTGCGTTCACCTGAGTTTTTATCTGTCCAAGATTCACTTGTCGCAATTGAAAACTGCGTTAATGAACCACCATTGGGAAATGTTTTTGTCTCAGGATCTTTACCTAAAGTACCAACTAAAATAACTTTATTCACGCCGCGCATGTGCTCTAATCTTCCTATTCGATTCTATGTTTTACT
Organism: Acinetobacter sp. YH12239; assembly: GCF_013417635.1. Taxonomy (NCBI): domain Bacteria; kingdom Pseudomonadati; phylum Pseudomonadota; class Gammaproteobacteria; order Moraxellales; family Moraxellaceae; genus Acinetobacter; species Acinetobacter sp. YH12239. Next base: position 44,504 of record NZ_VPDP01000009.1, read on the forward strand.
TTATAAGAGTTATGATTAAATGGCTACCTCTTTACCCAACAAGTGCGTTAAATGTTGTCGCGCAGTTTCGTCTAACTGCTGCTTATCAACTTTGACATAGACCACTTGTTGATCAGTCATCACCACGACCTCTTCAATACCACGAATTGCCAGTAACTGAGAAGTCCATTCATCTGTTTCTTGGACTTTAGGCAAACTCAAAATCAGTGATGATAAATAACGTGGCTGCTTCAATCCAAAACTAATCAACAACCAAAGAATGGCAATTCCTGTCAGTATCCCCCAGCCTAGAGCAGTGTTATTTAACATCAGCAATTGACCACCCAGTATACCGCCAAAAAAAGCACCTAAGAATTGACCACTGGCATTCACACCCATTGCTGTCGCTTTGGATTGGATAGGTGCTGCCTTCGATAACCAAGATGGCAGTAGTGCTTCCATCACATTAAAGGCAATAAAGAAAAGACCTAAACCAAGCAACAAAATGTATTTCGATTCAAATCCAAAAATCATCACGATCAAACCGGCGATGATCCCAGCAATCGCAGTCAGAAAAATACCTCGCATTTTTCGATATTTTTCAGCAAGAATGATACTAGGAAAAGCAAAAAATAAACTGATTACCAATAAGGGAAGATAGATCAAACCATGCTGAGCTAAAGGAATATCTGCAAAGTCAATCAATTGAGAAGGCACATAGATGAACATCGCCGTCAGCAATAAATGCAAAGCAAACACAGAAACATGTAAGCGATTTAAATCGCCCATTTTCAAAACTTGTTTTAGCTGAGTGAGATAACCTTGCTGAAAATTTTTATGATGACGTGTTGTTTTGGGAACAAGAAATAGCATTGCAATGGCAAGTAATCCCATAAGCGTGGTCACCCAGAATAAGCCTGAAATACCCACCACGCTGGTCAACCATGGCCCTAAACTAAATGCAATAACGAAAGAGAGACCAATACTCATCCCCATCATTGCCATCGCCTTCATACGATTTTCTTCACGCGTAACATCTGCCAATAACGCCATGACGACAGCAGAGACAGCTCCACCCCCAGCTATTGCACGCCCTATAATCACACCATAGATTGTGTCTGACATTGCCGCGATTGCACCACCCAAGGCAAACAGCAATAAACCCAATACGATCAGCGGCTTTCGGCTATAACGGTCTGCAATCAAACTAAAAGGAATTTGTAGTATTGCCTGAGTCAAACCATACACACCTACGGCCAAACCAATCAAAGCAGGTGTTGCATATTCATAAGCCTGTCCCGCAACAGAAAAGACCGGGACAATCATAAACAGACCTAACATTCGCAATGCAAAAATGCTGCTCAATGCAAATGTGGAACGGCGTTCTAAGGCATTCATCATAAAATTTAGGTTATCGTGTGATTTCTATGTCTACTTTGATTATAGAATATTCGGCTGATGAACAGGCATGAATTTTATTTGAAATAAAGATCAACACCATCTGTTTTCCCTAGAGCAAAAGCCTTAAGCCAAAAAAAAGCACAGCTTGTGCTGTGCTTTTTTTTGATGTGTTCATCTAGCCTTGTAGCGCTTGACGTTTCTTATATTGAATAGATGCAATCACTGCCCAAACAATAAATGCTACACCAATCAGACCTGTTACCACTTCAGGAACATGTACGCCCGTACCACTCGCAATCATAATGAAAGCCAATGCACCAATTGCATAGTGAGCACCATGTTCTAAATAGATGTAAGCATCTAAAGTGCCTTTCTCAACGAGATAGATGGTAATCGAACGAACAAAGATGGCACCAATCGCAAGACCTAACATAATCACCACAACATCTGAAGTAATTGCAAAAGCACCAATCACACCATCAAAACTAAATGATGCATCCAATACTTCTAAATACAAGAACCCACCGATACCTGCTTTGACTACGCCTGTTGGCACACCATTACTATCGTGACCAATTGCATTACCATTTTCATCAATTTCAGGCTCACCACCCAGCAAATGGCTCAGTACTTGTACCCCAATATAAATGACGATGCCCCAGATACCCGCCATAGTCACGACTAAGCGTTTAGCTTCATCAACATTAGCAGCCATGATCAGTAAAGCCACTAAAGCAACAAATACAGATAGTGCAGGTACAGATGCCAATTTCGCTAAACGACGCTCAATCCATTTGAACCAATGCGTGTCTTTGCCATCATCCAAGAAAAAGTTAAGGAATACCATCAATAAGAATGCACCACCAAATGCTGCAATTTCAGGATGATGATTCATCAGTCGTGCCGAATATTCTTTAGGGTCATTTAATGCCAAATTGACAACTTCCATCATGCCCATATCCGCTGTGACCGCGACGATCACAATTGGGAAGATTAAACGCATACCAAATACTGCAATGAGAATACCCACAGTCAGGAAAAGCATTTTCCAAAAGTGATCCCAATGACGAAGCACTGAAGCATTGACGACAGCATTATCAAAAGAAAGTGAAACCTCCATCACAGCTAAAATTGCAGTGATGGTCAGTACGGTGAACATGGTCTTGAGGCCAGCTTCTGGACCATGGGTATAACCCCAATAGGCAGACAGCGCAAGACACACGATCGTGAATACGATAGAGAAACCAAAATGTTTCCACATAATCTAGCGACCTTATAAAAAATGAGGTGAATCAATAAAAATTTTACAAAACATAAACTTAGGATTTTTATATGACGAATATTAAGTGAAGTCTGTGCTTAGTGATTTGTAAAAATTCTATAAATTGAATGTCTGATCTCTAGCGCTAAAAGACACTCAATTAAACTGTGCTAATTATGACGAGTTTTCAAAATTTATCCAAAGTTCTTCGTATGATTTTTTTGTTGAAGATGATGTATCGCTCAAGCTAGTTTTGTAACGACAAATTGATATGATCTTAGCTGATACATAGAGATGATTTTATTCAGGATGGATTTATGCGTTTTTCAGAAGCCGTTTGGCAACGAAACTACGATTTATATCAAAAAACATTAGCACTCCCTTTTAACCAAGAACTGGCGCTTGGAACACTCGATCGAGAAGCTTTCTGCCATTACGTCATTCAGGATGCGCATTACCTGGTTGCCTATGGTCGAGCATTGGCTATTTGTGGTGCTAAAGCATATGACTCCGATGCCATTATTCAATTTACGCAAGGCGCTAATGAAGCAATTGTGGTTGAGCGTGAACTGCACAATGGTTTTATGCACGAATTTGGCATCACCAAAGCTGATTTTGAAAATACACCTTTGACTGCTGCTTGCCATCATTACACCTCATTTCTGACAGCTACTGCATGGTCAGAGAGTTATCCTGTCGTTTTAGCTTCATTACTGCCGTGCTATTGGATTTATGCGGAAGTAGGCAAAGACATTCTTAAACGTAATATTGCAAATAATCCTTACCAAGCGTGGATTGACACTTATGCTGGCGAGCACTTCAACGAAGAAGTACGCAAAGTCATTGAAATTATTGACCGTGTTGCGGCAGAAAGCGATCAACATACCATGGAAAAAATGCATCTAGCTTACACACGGGGAGCTGAACTCGAATATTTATTTTGGGATAGTGCCTATCATCAACGTCAATGGTTAAGCCTAGATCACTCATGATGCTATCACCTGCATAACCAAATTAAAGGTCGGTGATCTAAACTGCATTGCCGACTTTCAGGCTCATTTCGATTTAAATGGATTTAAGACTGGATTTTAAAGCAAACTTCAAGCACAATTATTTATGATAATAATTCTCATTATCATAAATAAAATTTACTTGAGGTTTTCTATGCAACATTCACTGGGAACAGAAGCAATCCGTGCATATTTCACTTTACAATGCTGTTGGTTAAATAATGAAGAAGTTTATTTAGAAAAAGGATGTATACACTGTGGATCTGCTGCCACATATCTCATTTATTTTACCAATCATCATATTCAAAATTTAATGCTCGACTTCATTGCACAATACTCTTGTTCAAGCTCGATACGTTTTGATTTTCTAGATTTACAACATTTCGAAGCCAAATATAACGATTTTCTTCAACACTTAGAAAAAGAAGTGAATTTTTACGCACGTCAACATCACGCTATCGAAAGACAAATGTGTTTTGAACAAGTGGACTCTATCTTCGAACGTCACTATTCACGTGCTTGCTGATCAATATTCACCCGAAATTCACTTATATTTAACATCCTATGGCTCATCATGACATCAAATTTGCGAATTGATTCTGTCTTGTTCATCTATTTAAAATCAGATTGCAGGAGCTCTCAAAGCACTTTACATTGGACTTTTGCTGTTCAATGAAATTTTACCGACATAATTTGTCGTGTTTTATTTTTCATTTGTGCTTGAACAAAATTAAATCGCTATCATATATCACCTTCACTCAGCATATTTTCGAGATGTTTTATGAGCCAAAGTCATATCCGTATTCGAGGCGCACGCACCCATAACTTAAAAAATGTGAACCTTGATATTCCACGCGATAAATTCGTGGTGATTACGGGACTTTCAGGTTCAGGTAAATCTTCACTGGCTTTCGACACCTTATATGCAGAAGGTCAACGTCGCTATGTTGAATCTTTATCTGCCTATGCACGCCAATTCCTGTCACAAATGGAAAAACCTGAAGTCGATTCGATTGAAGGTTTAAGCCCAGCTATTGCCATCGAGCAGAAATCAACCAGTCATAACCCACGTTCAACGGTCGGTACGATTACTGAAATTTATGACTATTTACGTTTGTTGTATGCTCGAGTGGGTACACCCTACTGCCCTGAGCATGACTTGCCGATGGTGGCACAAACCGTGTCGGAAATGGTTGATGCGGTTAAAGCACTTGAAGAAGGTACTGCTTTATTGTTACTTGCTCCTGTTGTACGTGAGCGCAAAGGTGAATACACCAATTTATTTGAGCAATTACAAAGCCAAGGTTTCGTCCGTGCACGTGTAGACGGTGAAATCATGGAAATTGATCCACCGCCTGAACTGGATAAGAAGAAAAAACATACCATTGAAGTCGTGGTCGATCGTTTTAAAGTCCGCGATGACCTAGGCAACCGTATTGCAGAAAGTTTTGAAACCGCACTGCGTTTAGGTGGTGATATTGCGATTTTGTCATGGATGAAAGGCGAACAATCTGATCGTGTGTTTTCAGCAAAACACTCATGTCCTGAATGTGACCGTGCCGTTGCCGAATTAGAACCTCGTCTGTTTTCTTTTAACAACCCATTTGGTGCTTGCCCAGTCTGTGATGGTTTAGGGACACGCAGCCATTTTAGTTCTGACAAACTCATTTCAAACCCTGAAGTCAGCATTAGCCAAGGGGCAATTCGTGGTTGGGATCGTCAGCGTCCATACTATTACAGCATGATTGAAAAAGTCGCTGCACACTTCGACTTCTCTCTTGATACGCCGTGGAATGAACTTGATGCGGATACCAAAAAGAAATTCCTTTACGGTACAGGCAAAGAAAAAATTGACTTAAGCTATATCGATGAACGTGGTCGCCGTCATAACCGTGTGATGGCTTTCGAAGGGGTTTTACCACATTTAGAACGTCGTTACCGTGAAACTGAATCAAACTATGTGCGTGATGATTTAGCTCAATATTTATCGAATGCTGCATGTGACGCTTGTGGCGGTTCACGTCTCAATGAAATTTCACGTCATGTGCGTGTCAAAGACAAAACCATTGCCGAAATCACCAAAATGTCGATTGGCGATGCCGAAAGCTACTATCAAGATCTCAATCTTGAAGGCGCCAAAGGTGAAATTGCCGATAAGATTTTTAAAGAAATTCGTGAGCGTTTGCACTTCCTTGTATCAGTCGGCTTGAACTATTTAAGTCTATCTCGTTCTGCCGAAACCTTATCTGGTGGTGAAGCACAGCGTATCCGTTTGGCTTCGCAAATTGGTGCAGGTCTTATGGGCGTCATGTATGTGCTGGATGAACCATCAATTGGCTTGCATCAACGTGATAATGACCGTTTGCTTGAGACTTTGGTTCGTTTACGTGATCTCGGTAACACTGTCTTAGTGGTAGAGCATGATGAAGATGCCATTCGCGCAGCCGATCATATTATTGATATTGGTCCTGGTGCAGGTGTGCATGGTGGTCATGTCATTGCCGAGGGGACTTATGATGAATTGGCAGCCAATGAGGATTCTCTGACCGGCAAATACCTTTCAGGTAAGTTAAAAATTGAGGTGCCGAAAACGCGTGTACAACCACCTAAACCTGATGAGCAAATTAAGCTGATGGGTGCATGTGGTCACAACTTAAAGAATGTTGATCTCACCATTCCTTTAGGTGTGATGACCTGTGTCACGGGTGTATCGGGTTCAGGTAAATCGACTTTAATTAACCGTACTTTATTGCCACTTGCAGCAACACAATTGAATGGTGCAACCACGTTAACGGCAGAAAAATTTGATTCGATTGATGGCTTACAATTCCTCGATAAAGTCGTGGATATTGACCAAAGCCCAATTGGACGTACACCGCGCTCAAACCCTGCAACTTATACAGGTTTATTCACGCCTATTCGTGAATTGTTTGCACAAACCCCAGAAGCCAAAGCACGTGGGTATGCCGCAGGTCGTTTCTCGTTTAACGTGAAAGGTGGTCGCTGTGAAGCCTGTGAAGGCGACGGTATGATTAAAGTGGCGATGCATTTTTTACCGGATATGTATGTGCCATGCGATGCCTGCCACGGCAAGCGTTATAACCGTGAAACTTTGGAAGTCGGCTATAAAGGTAAAAACATTTCTGACGTGTTAGAGATGACGGTTGAAGACGCCATGCATTTCTTTGATGCGATTCCTGTCATTCACCGTCGTTTAGAAACTTTACATCAAGTTGGTTTGGGCTATATCCGTTTAGGTCAGTCGGCAACCACACTTTCAGGTGGTGAAGCACAGCGTGTGAAGCTTGCGCGTGAACTTGCCAAACGTGATACGGGTAAAACCCTGTATGTGCTTGATGAGCCAACCACAGGTTTACATTTCCACGATATTGCGAAACTTTTGGATATTCTTCATGAGCTACGCAATAAGGGTAATACCATTGTGGTGATTGAGCATAATTTAGATGTCATTAAAACTGCCGACTGGATTGTGGACTTAGGTCCTGAAGGTGGTTCTGGTGGCGGTATGATTATTGCTGAAGGGACACCTGAAGAAGTAGCGAAAAATAAGGTTTCGCATACGGCGAGATTCTTAAAGCCGATGCTTAAATGATTTAGAAAGGGCTCAAAAGAGCCCTTTTTTAATTGTCTAATCTTGAAATCAGATAATTCATGTACTCTGCATAGAAAGGTTCTTTCTCTGCTTTTTCTTTATATATTTCGGTAATAAACTCTCTAATTTTATGTTCTACTAATAAATTACGTTTTCTATCAAAAATTTTTTTTATCAAATAACTACTATTTATATTTTGAAATCTTACATCTATATTTATTTCTTCAAAAAGAAGTTTTTCCCACTGTTCTTTACTAGCGTATTCAATTGCTAATTCATCTCTATCATTCCAAGCTTCATTTACATAAATTTGAAAAATTGCATCTATCAATTGTGGTAATTCCTCTTTAGAAGGTCGATGATTTAAAATTAATTCTTTAAAGATAGGTCTTATTTCATCGTCTTGAATATTATAAAAACTTTGGCGATCTTTATTCTTTTGTTCTTTGATCCATTCGCAAATATTTTTCTCTAAGGATGTAATATCCTCATTAAACAATTCTAAAATTTTTAAAGCAAAACTTAAATTATGAATAGTTTCCAAGCCAACTACTGCTTTAGTTGCTTTATAAAATTTTTTTGGGAAGTCCTTCTGTGCTTGAAGCCCCCAAAACTCTTCACACAACTTATGAAAATCATCTTTAATTCTATTATTTTCTTCAGAAATCATCGTGGAGTTTGCTAGGTCATGTAATAAAGTCCAATTTGGCTCTCCTTTTTGATCAAACCATTTTTTAAATTCCATGAACCACTCATCAGAATGAATAAGTTTGTAATCTAGTGACTTTAATGTTTGATATGTTTTACGTTTTCTCTCAGACCAACCTACCTGCTTTTCTTCAATAACCAGCCTTGTATCTTCCCATTCAAACTCATATTTCTTACCAAAATCTTCAATAAAATATCCTTGTAGAACACGAATAAGAATAATCTTTTTTGTTGAGTCAGCGACTTCTTGCGGTAATTGCTCTCTAAATTTTTTATAAAGTTTGATGACTTTTTTTAAAAATCGAAAATTATGAATTTCTAATTCGTTTGCAAAATTTACCATTAAATCTACTAATGGCTCATCTAGCTCTTTTGTTTTTTCACGAAGTAAAGGTTCAACAGAATTAATTTTGATTGTTTCATCAATCAATTTTTCTTTGTATTCAGCATATTTTTTTTGATTGTCATCTTCATTTTTTGTTTCATCTAAAATCAATATAACTTGGCAATTTCGCTCTAATTTAAGCTGATTTGCTAGACCCATTACATCTTTTATATCTAACTTTTTAGACATTCGTTCAAAGTCATCAAAGCAGATAATTGCATCTTTGACTTGGGAATATAGAACCGCTTCAAAAATTTTAGCTGATGAATTGATACTAAATCCTTCACTACTTCCACTCATTTTTACATCACGAAGTGCTGATAATCCTTTCTTTATAAAAGTAGGAATCTCAAAATTCTGAGAGGACTCTTTATTAAAATAATTACTACTCATATTCGTTGAAATAGCAGCTTTGAGATCTGAGAGACTCTCTATTCCAAATAAAGATACATATGCGTATTTTTTACTAAATATTTTGTCTTTATTCTTTCTTTCATAACTTGGCTTTTGCTTTATTTCATTTTCTTCGTGTTCAGCTCTTTTTTTGATAAATCTATCCCAACTATAAGTCTTTCCCACACCCCAACATCCCGTAATCGCAATTGCGATTCCTTTATTTTGATTCTCTTTAAAAATAGTTTCTAAACTTTGTTCTTGTTGAATATTCATTGCCTAAAATACTTCATGCTTTTTTTTATATACTTATAAATAAAAAAGAAATAAAAAACAATCAGCTCGACACTGTATTCCGCCCTGCTGCTTTGGCTTTAAACAAGGCTTGGTCTGCCTTAGCAAATAATGCTTTCCAAGAATCAGCACCTACCGCAACACCCACACTGATCGAAACCGTAAATGATTGACCTTGCTCATCTGTAAATTGTAAATCACCAATACCCTTACGCATCTTTTCTGCAGCACGTAAACCATGTTCAAGGTCTAAATTTTCAATCAACACCAAAAATTCATCACCACCAAAGCGAACGACTAAATCGGTTGATCGAACATTATGACTTAAACAATTTGCCACCTGCTGAATGACTTGATCCCCTGCCACATGACCATATTGATCATTAACCTGTTTAAAATAATCAATATCTACAATCATCAAACACGTTTGGGTAAACTTATTAGGCTGAGCTTCCATAAGTTTGGTATAGGCTTCTAAAGCAAAACGATTTGAAACACCTGTTAATTTATCGGTATTGGCAATATTTTTTAATTCAAACTCAAATTCATCACGTTGATGCAACATCTTCTGAAGTTTTTGCATCGCTTCATGTAATGAATGTACTTGCTTCTGCTGATCTTCTATAAAATGACTATCGACCAAAGCATTGGCATACGACAATTCAACTAATTTATCTCTCACCATAATAAGCGGCGAAATAACTATACGTTGGACATAAATCATCGTAAATAAAGCAGCCAATAGTGAAATTAAAGAGACAATCAATGTGAGTATAAAATTAAGTTGATTCGCATCTTTTTCTGACTTTGCGATTTCAACGCTCTTATTGAGCAAATAGTCTTGTAAATCGATAACTGTTAAGAATTTACCAGATACAGCTACACTTAATTCAGTCCCTGATAAAAAATAAGGTTGTCCCTTTCGGCTTTCATCAATTAATCGCATGATGATGGGTAAGCCCTGATCAATAAACTGAGTTTTCACCTCTTGGTGTAATTGAGCGAATTCAGCTGTACGATGGCGTTCAGGTTGGATAGTATTCACTAAATCCCACAAATAGCGAACTTGTTTTTGCGTTTGTAATGCGCGTGCAATATTGTCACTTGGTAACGGCTGCTGAAATGTCACATGTGCAGTTACATTTGAAGCAACACGTCCAGCCTGATCTCGCAAATCAGCCAACACCAAAATCATGGTGTAATAATGCCCCATCGAACTGTCTTTACTTTTAGACTGAATTACCAGTTTCTTCAGTAAATCATGACTGCTATCCCACGCATTAAACATTGTAAGAATAGCTTGATCTAAAGCTTCAGACGTACGCTCTGCAAATGGCAACGAAATATAGTGATCGACTTGTTTGCGACCTTCCGCTAATTTTGGATTTAGGTATTGAGCGACGTACTCTTCTAACCCATCATATCCAGACTGATCTAATCGATGAATCGAGACCTTAATTTGTTCATCTACTCCCGCGCGATACTCAATAAGCGCTTGTTTATTTTTTTCAAACTCTTCTTGTGAACTCGACATTGCCATGTTCGCAGGGCCACGCTCGCGTGAAATACGATTCGCTAGAGCAGCAACAGCTCGAAGATTTTCAATTTCAATCAATGCTGTTTGTGATTTCTGATATTCGCGATAATGGCTAATGACCAATGGGATTGAAATACAGAGGATAGATAAGACGATAATCATCACGAACACAAATAGGCGGCGACCAATTTGCTCGGAATGTGATTTTAACATCCAAACTACCTCTAAAATAAAAGACCGTATGAAGCGGTGAGATTTATAAAGTTTCTTTGAACTTGGTTATATTTTACAATATAACCATGCTTAAAAAGCACTTAAAGCACAAGTTTTTATTTAATAGACAATGTGATAAATATCACACTATTGTAATGCCGTAAATTTTTTTTGTTTAATATTTAAATTATTTTTCCACCAATATACAAGTGATATATTTCGCAGTATTTACTTTTTTTGACTTAAAATCAGATGATTATTTTGATCACTTAATCAGCATCGAAAAAATAGATCACGCGCATAATATTTAATCATTATACAAACTTCATCCTTTAAACCATAATACTTACATCGCAAAGACACTGATTCATATCAGATTTGCTCAATGAATTTTGCTCTACCCTCGGATGTTTCTCCCACATATAGAACATCCTTTTTCAGCCCAGCCATCCCAATCGGCTGGGTTTTTTTTATCTTTTATGTGACTTTTAACGTAAATAATGAAATAAACCGAGTCGATCTAAAATATCTAAAGTGATTTCCTTCCGTTGCTGAATTTTATCACCATTTTTCATTTCTAAATTTAATGCAAAGGCAGTGACTTGACCGCTGGCTTGTTCTACAAAACCCACATACCAGCCCACCTGAGGCTCAATATCCATTCCCCAACCACTTTTGGCATATAGCTTATTCGCACCACGTGATTCGACATACATCATGTCTCTTACATCTTGTTGTACATCTCTACGAAACGGCAATGACAACTGTGCCAATCTATAAACAAATTTAACTTGTTGATCAGGTGTAATCTCTAGAGGACCTTTTAACCAAAATTGATCTATCTCATCCCCGACTTTTGCATTTCCATACTGAATTCGACTTAATTCCTGTTGCATCAATGTTGGTCCAATACGGTGTGCTAAGGCTTGATACATAGGTACAACAGAAGCTTGTAAGGCCTCACCAAGTGTAAAATCACGTTGCCAACTATCAAATGAACGCTTATTTCCATCCCATTTAAACACTTCATACCGAGTTGATTTATGATGTTCTAATCCAATCAGAGCATTCACTATTTTAAAAGTAGATGCAGGGATAAAATTTTCTTTTGCTCTTGTTCGATCAGAACCATAGGTTTTAACGTGTTCGCCATCATAGGTGATAAATACACCTTGAATATTTTGCTGATTAAATAGGGTCTTGATATGATGCTGATTCTTTGATTCATAGTTATTCAGCATTGTATCTTCTTTCAAATCGTATGCTTTTGTTCTCGGATTAATGTGGTCTAAGGCCTGACAGGCTGATAAAAAAACAGAAGTAAAAACTAGTGCAGCAACATAGATTCCTTTCAATTCAATCTCCCAATTTGACCAATGTATTTGATTCAATTTTGACAGTTTATTTGCAAATTTTTTGTCTATTTTTAACACTTTTTTTAAAAATAATATTTACATGTGCAATATGCTGGTGCATAATGCCCCACATTAGGGCGAGATAGAAATATACCTCAGCAGAATTTCTGTATTTCCCTCAAGTTTTGGCGAAAAAACCTAGTTTTCTATGAAAACTAGGTTTTTTTTTGCTCAGTATTGATAAAGAATACACCCAAATTATGCACTATAATGGTGCAAATAAATATAAGTTAAAAAAATCCAGCCTTGGGGAAAGCTGGGCATTTAAGAGAAATAACCACTATAATATTTAGTAAATCTAAAAGGTAAAACTCAATTTATTTAAATATAAAAAAAAACTTAGTTAAAAAGCATGTAATTATGTGAAAATTAACTTAAATTACAAACATCGTAACCCTTTGAAATTCCTAATCGACCTAACACTTTACTGTCAATTAGGTGAAAAAAGTCACATTAATTATTTTCAAATGAGTTAAAATTAAACGAAAATCTTAAATTTCATGTAAATTAACATTTTCTTTATACGTTTTATCCGATTCTAATAATCTTTTTTTTGTATAATTTCGATGCAATTTTTTAAGCTTAATCGATCTTGAAAATCTCCTTATCACATTGTTATTTTTGAATAAAATGTTCAAAAATTCATGTTCTTAATCTTCTTGTATCAAGACATAACACACAAAATAAATTTAGACCAGCAGACTATTACCTTAAAGATCATTGACTTAATACATTGTTACAATACAATATTTACTGCATATTCATTCGACATTTATTTGGTAACTATTATGAAAAAAATTAGTTTAGCCACTGCTTTATTAGTAGCAATGACTGGGGCACACGCATATCAAGTTGAAGTACAAGGGGCTGCTGAGTACTTTGATGACTCATTAAACAATGATAACTACACTGGTTCTGTACAAGGTACTTATTACTTCAAGAATGTTGACTCAACTAAAGGTCCTTTAGCTGAAGCTGCTTTCTTAAATCAGGCATCTAATGTATCTGTAGCTTATAACTTCGGTGAATATTCTGCTGATGTTAAAGTACCTGCTTACGGTATTAATGAAGAAGTTAAAGCAGAACAACATAACTACGGTGCTAAAGCTGAAGCTTACATCCCAACTAAACTTATTCCTTTATATGCAAGCGCGTCATATAGCCATTCAAAAACTGATGCTAAAAATGACTTCACTGCAAACAACCCATTAAACCACCCACAAGTTGCTAAATTAGCAGATGGTAACGGCGATCGTTATGCTTTAGAACTTGGTGCAATGTTACTTCCAAACTTCTTAGTTGCTGTAGGTTATACAAGCGTTGCTGATCAATACTCTTTTGATGTCTTTAAAGCAATCAACAACGGCAGCGTATTCTCAGCACTTGAAACAGGTACTATTGCTGAAGATCAAGATGCGATCACAGCTCGTACTAAATATGTAGGCGGCATCACTGATACAAATATGTCTGTTGGCTTTGAAGCTGGTTTAGTATACGGTGAAGATACACTTTACCAATTAAAATCTGACCTTTACTTCAATCCACAGTTAAGCGCAGGCGTTTCTTATACTGAATCAAGCTTTAATGACACTCCAAGCTCAGCTATCGGTGCTAACGTAAACTACTTCATCACTCCAGCTGTAGCTGTTGGTGCAAGTTATGTAAATGCTAACGCTGAAAATGGTTCTAGCCGTGATACTGAAACTGTTGGCTTAAATGCTAAATTCCGTTTCTAATAAATTATTAGATACAGAATCAAAAAAGGACGCATAATGCGTCCTTTTTTCATCATTCACTATTTACTCAGGGCTACGAATTACACTTAAGAAATGTAAATGTCTTTCGTATTGATCAATGACATCTTGAATTAAGTCTTCTTGTGTCCAGTCCATTACATCATAGGCCTGTCCACCATCTCTTAAAAACACTTCCGCCTGATAATAATCCTGCTCATTCACCATTGTATCTGGCATAAAGCTCGGTGGCGTTGTTCTTTGTGACATCACTTGATATACAAAATTCAACTCGTCATGATGATCTACCCTCAACTCTATTCCTTCACCCAATCGATTTACACTAACCTTAAACTGTCTTCTCTTGAACTCTTTCTGCACTTGCTCTAATGCTTGATATACTTGAGATTCAATAAATACATCAACCTCTTCCTTAGAATGAGGATAGTGCATAATCAATCCTAAGCGTTTTTGCCAACTCCGTGGTTGATGAATTGCTCGAGGTGTAATTCTCGCTTCTTGCAAAGCATTCATTTTAATTAAATCTACTTTTAAGGCTTTGAGTAATCCCCAACAAATAAAGAGCATAATGACGGAGAATGGCAATGCACTCATGATAGTCGCAGATTGTAAAGCACCAAGCCCACCGACCAATAACAATACAATTGCCAATACCGCCATAAGCACCGTCCAAAAAAGTCGTTGCCATGTCGGTGAATCTTCACCTTTAGCCGTCAAATAGTCTGTAACTAATGCACCTGAATCCGCTGAAGTGACAAAGAATAAAATAACCAGCGATGTTGCTACTACACTCATCATTGAAGCGAGTGGTAAGCTATTTAAAAATTCAAATAATGCAACGGAAGAATCTTTCTGTACGGCTAGCATCAGTGCTTGATTGCCTTCTTGCATAATACTGAAGAGCGCAGCATTCCCCATAAAGCCCATCCAAATGAGTGTAAATCCAGTAGGAATCAACATAACTCCAACGATAAACTCTCGAATAGTTCTTCCGTGAGACACACGTGCGATAAACATCCCGACAAATGGTGACCACGAGATCCACCATGCCCAATACATGATCGTCCAACCACCAATCCAACCATTCGGTTGATAAGCATATAAATTAAATGTCATGGTAAAGAGATTAGAAACATACTGACCCATGTTCTGAATTGTGGTTTGCAAAAGATAAATGGTAGAACTCGCGAAGAATACAAAGAGCAATAAACTTATTGCCAATACCAAATTCAACTCAGACAACCGTTTAATTCCTTTTTCTAAACCTAGAAAAACGGACAATGATGCCAATGAACTGACGATAATGATCAGTATCACTTGAGTACTTGCTGATTGAGGAACATCAAATAAATAATTCAAGCCTGAGTTAATTTGCGTTACACCAAAACCCAACGTTGTCGCCACACCAAATACTGTTCCAATCGTGGCAAATGTGTCTACGGCATCCCCCATTGGACCATGAATTTTTTTTCCAATGATCGGATAAAGCGCGGAACGTACTTTTAAAGGCAATTGATGTCGATAAGCAAAATAGGCCAAGGACAATCCAATCAATGCATAGATTCCCCATGCATGAAGTCCCCAGTGGAAGAAAGTCACTCGCATCGCTTGCTGCGCTGCCATAACCGTTTCTCCATCACCGACTGGTGGAGAGACATAATGCATTACAGGTTCTGCTACCCCAAAAAACATCAAGCCAATCCCCATACCTGCGGTAAAGAGCATTGCAAACCAAGAGCCATTACTGTAACTCGGTTGGCTATGATCTGGACCGAGCCTGATTTTGCCGTAGTCAGAAATTGCGATATAAGCCAGCACGATCAGAAATATGGCAACTGCTAAAACATAAAACCAACTAAAAGAATCCGTAATCCATTGGTTCAGTTGCTGAGTAACTAATTCAAAACCATTAGGAGATAACACCACAGTGGCCAAAAATACAAAAATAATGAGTACCGTGCTGATAAAAACACGTGGATTCACATTTGAATACCATGAAGGATGCTGAGAAGACATAATTCCCCTATATATTTATTTTTCGGTGAAACGCTTCAAACTGGATAAAACGCTATATGAAATGAGATCATTTATCCTCAACCTCATACAAAGCCGAGTTAGTTTCATCAAAGACGGCATAGAAAAATCGGCTCAATATAGAGCATCGGAGACTGTTTTTTGATCTAAGTACTTATTATTCATGATTTTGCAGATGAATGCCGTTAGCAAGATGTAACGTTCTGTTTTAATCATCCTGATGCTTTGGCAAATGAGCAATGTATTGCAATGCAATTAAACGCGAAACAATCAAAGCCAGATACATGACTCCACTAAACATTTGAATCATGGCAATCAGTCTCGCTAGCGGACTCAAGGGCATAATATCTGAAAGACCTGTTGCCGACTGAATACTAAAACTGAGAAACAACAAATCTAACCAACTATGTTGAACAGATTGTTCAGGCGTTATGCTAAAACTCAGTGGGTCATATAGCTGGCAGATGCTATATAAAAATGCGAAGCTCCATGCAATTAAAGTAAAAACAGCTGCTGCCGCAAATAATTCATCTTTGGTCAAATAGCGGTCTTCGAACATATATCGAACTAAACCATAAGCCGCTGTCGTATACGCGATAACTTCAAATACATGCGCTGTAATTTGAATATAAGCTTGATGATATCCAATCAGAATCAAGAAAGAAAAAATGAGAGCCCCTAGTACCCCAAATAAACCTACAGCACTAAAAATTGGGGTCATTTTGATGACTTTAGCAATAATAAGAAGGACTAAAGCGCCGAGAATCCAAGTCATGGAGCGATAAGCCAAATCATGACTTGATACCACTGCGAGGAATAAAATCAGCAGCTGTAAAATCAGTAGACACGCGGATGGTAAACGTACGAGATCACGTATCGCGCGGAATATTAAACTCATCTCAACTCCAGCTATTTTTATTGTTTTGAATGACAGCATAGCGGACAGTTGATGGATTGTATGTCATTTAAAATAGAAATTTGGTAAAGAAAAAGCCCCTTAAAGGGGCTTTTTATCATCATCAGTATAGCTTAGTGGTCTGACGCACCAGAAATACCAATACCTGTTTGTGAGCGTACAAACTGTGCATCAAATGCTTTACGTTCTGCTTGCGCTTGTGCAGAATTGTCTGTCACAGAGAACAACCAGCAGAAGAAGAATGCTAAAGGCATCGCAAATAATGCAGGACCGTTATATGGATTAATTGGTGTATCAGAAATACCAAGCGTATCTACCCAAACTGCTTTAGAAAGTACGATGAGTACAACCGCTAAAACTAATCCAACAACACCACCGGCAACTGCACCACGCGTTGTTAAACCTTTCCAGAACATTGAAAGTACAAGCACTGGGAAGTTTGCACATGCAGCAACAGAGAATGCTAAACCTACCATGAAGGCAACGTTTTGTTTCTCGAACAAGATACCCAAGATCATCGCAAAGATCGCAAGACCTAAAGTCGCGATTTTAGACATACGAAGTTCAGATTCAGGTGTAGTTTGTCCTTTCTTCAATACGTTCGCATATAAGTCATGTGAAATTGCTGAAGCACCTGACAACGTTAAACCTGCAACAACTGCGAGAATCGTGGCAAATGCAACCGCTGAAATGAAGCCCATGAACAAGTCACCGCCTAAAGCATCAGACAAGTGAACCGCAGCCATGTTATTACCACCAACAAGCTCTAGCTTGCCAGTTACTGCCATTTTCGCAATATCAAGGAATTGTGGGTTGTTCGATACATACAGAATCGCACCGAAACCAATGATGAAAGTTAAAAGATAGAAGTAACCGATAAAGCCTGTTGCAACAACAACTGATTTACGTGCTTCTTTCGCATCTTTTACTGTGAAGAAACGCATGAGGATATGTGGTAAACCAGCTGTACCAAACATCAATGCTAAACCAAGAGAAATCGCATCAATTGGGTTTGATGCCAGACTACCTGGTCCCATGATTTTGGTTGCATCATCTAAGGTTAAATCATGTACTTTAGAGAAGACTTGAATCGATTGCTCGAACATATTGGTGAAGCTAAAGCCAACGCCTTTCATCACCATAAATGCCATGAAGGTAGCGCCTGACAACAACATCACTGCCTTAATGATTTGCACCCATGTTGTCGCCAACATACCGCCAAACATAACGTATGCCATCATGAGCAGACCGACGATGACAACAGCAATGTTATAGTTCAAGCCAAACAGAAGCTTAATCAACTGACCAGCACCGACCATTTGGGCAATCAAGTAGAATGCAACAACAACAAGCGAGCTTAACGCTGCCAGTGTACGTACAGGTTTTTCTTGTAAACGGAATGATACAACGTCAGATAAATTATATTTACCCAAGTTACGTAAACGCTCTGCTACTAAGAAAAGTACGATTGGCCAACCCACCATGAAACCAAGTGAATAGAGTAAGCCATCGAAACCTGACAGGAAAACCATCGCAGAAATACCAAGGAACGATGCTGCGGACATATAGTCACCAGCAATGGCTAAACCATTTTGGAAACCAGAAATTCCACCGCCTGCGGTATAGAAATCTTTGGTGTTCGTGGTTTGTTTAGCCGCCCATTTGGTGATCCCCAGCGTTGCACCGACGAAAATCAAGAACATGATAATCGCAGGCCAATTTGTTGCTTGTTGTTCTGCTGCACCTAAATCAGGACCTGCGAATGCCAATCCAGATAACATTGCAGTCCCTGCAAATGTGAGTAAAGAATTCCATTTCATCTTAGTGTAGTCCCTTCTCATGAGTGATGGCTTCAACTTCGCGCATAGCTTCTTCGTTTAATTGATCGAGCTTGTTGTTGGCAATGTACGAATACACACCACATAACAAGAAAGACAGCACGATGATGCCTAATCCTAGAGGGATACCCCAAGTGGTTACACCACCTGAAAGCGATGACAATAAAAACTCTTTGTTATAGCCAACTAAAAGCATAAAACCAACGTAGACGAACAGCATAATGCCTGTCAATGTCCAGCTCAGTGTGCTTTTCTTTTTGACCATTTCTTTGAATTTGGGATTCTGTAGAATTTGCTCTACTTGTCTCTCATCCATAAACAAGACTCCATATGAGACCCAACCGTAGGTCATTTTTTTTATTTAAATTATTCCGATTTTTAAATTAGCAAGATTTTGCATTGATTGTAATTTAGACTTTGGTCGCTAAATTTTGATCAATTTGAACGTGACAGTTCATGGATGCGTTATCATTACACGAGATTCTCAAGTGTAAGTCCTATGAACAGTTGGTTGATTATTGGGGTACTCACCCTCTACATCCTCATCCTTTTTATTTGCGCCTTTTTTGGTGAAAAACATGCCAGTCGGCTCAGCCCACGTGGACGTATGTTATTGTTTAGTTTGACCTTAGGCGTGTACTGTTCGTCTTGGACATTCTACGGCGCAACGGGTGCTGCTGTTCGTGAAGGGATCATTTTCCTTCCAATCTACTTAGGCCCACTTCTGTTTGTCTGGTTTGGTTATGATATTTGGCGTCGCTTAGGTCGAGTACGTCAGCACCATGCTATTTCCTCAATTGCTGACTTTGTGGCAGCACGTTATGGCAAAAGCGGACCTCTCGCCTCACTCGTCACCATTTTAGCAGTGATCGCCATCATTCCTTATCTTGCCTTACAACTGAGAGCCATTGCACTCAGTGCATCCGTGATGTTACAACAAGATTCAGAAGTGATGAATCTGACCACCAATGGTGTTCTTGCACTTACAGGGGTTCTCGCAATTTTGGCTATGATGTTTGGTACACGTCAGATTGCCAATACCGAACAGCATGGTGGGTTAATGCTGGCAGTCGCTTTTGAATCCTTTGTTAAATTATTCGCACTCCTCTGTGTCGCTTTTTTCTTTTTATTTGACCGCCCCGAAAACCTCATTCAAGTTTCCGCAGACGTATCCAAAACCTTCCATGAAATTCAACTGATGGGCGTGCCAGATACCTTCTGGATTCAAACACTTTTAGCAGCATTAGCGATTATATGTTTGCCACGCCAGTTTCATGTTGCTGTAGTTGAATTACGTGATGAAAAACATATTCGTGGTGCGCGCAGATGGTTTGCCGCTTATATCATTTTAACCATTGTCGCGATTATTCCGATTGCGAGTTGGGCACTTCATGCTGCACCAGAATACATGGCAGTCCCTGATGTTGCCGTGCTGTCACTGCCTTTGAGCTATAACCAAGAATGGCTGACGCTCTTAGCATTCCTTGGAGGATTTTCGGCATCAACGGGTATGCTTTTAGTCTCTTCAGTCGCACTCTCAATCATGCTCAGTAACGACTTGATTATGCCTGCGCTATGGCGCTTGGGTTGGATTTCGCGTCATGACAAGCGTTTACCTCGAATGCTGAAATTCACACGTCGCGTATGTATTTTGGCAGTCATGCTGCTTGGATTCTTATTCTTCCATTTCTTTAATGACATTGATCAGCTTTCAGTATTTGGTCTTTTGGCATTTAGTGCTGTAGCACAGTTTGCACCTGCACTTATTGGCGGTTTGTACTGGCGAGGTGGAAGTAAACAAGGGGTCTATGCAGGTCTCATCGTTGGTTTTGTAATGTGGAGTTACACACTGCTCTTACCAACAATTTTAAGAAGTTTACCAGATGAATATTATCAATTTACCTATTCGTTTCTGATGTTTGGACCTCTGGGATTTGACTTATTAAAGCCTGAAGCATTACTTGGTTTTGAATCATTTGCGCCATTAACACATGGTGTAATTTGGTCACTTGGCTTAAATATCGTGCTCTACATCTGGATCTCACGAATTTATCGTCCAAGTATTGCTGAGCAAATACAGGCAGAAAGTTTCTTCTATTACGAAACAAAACCCCTACAAACGCAACAAACCTCAAATGAAGTTAATTATTTACATCATGATGTCGCACGATTAAAAGTGGGTGACCTGATCACGCTTGCCAAACGGATTACGGGTGAAGGTCCGACCATGCATGCGTTTAATCAATTCTGCTTATCCAATAATGTGATATTAAACGAAAACAGCAGTGCCAATGGGATGTGGTGGCGTTTCACTGAACAATATCTTGCTGGCACGATTGGAGCTGCATCGGCACGTACCCTACTCACTACAGCCATGGTTAACAATGGATTAGCACTTGGACAGGTCGCTAATATTCTAGACCAAGCATCACAATGGCAACGCTTTAACCAAAATCTAATTATGACCATGATCGACCACATGACCCAAGGGGTAAGTGTTGTCGATGAAAACATGTGTTTAGTCGCATGGAATAATCAATATCTCGTTTTATTCGATTATCCAAAAGATTTGGTATATGTGGGCTGCCCAATTGCAGACTTGATCCGATACAACGCAGAGCGCGGTGAATGTGGACCTGGTTCCGTTGAAGAGCACGTACGTAAACGTATTCATTGGATGAAAGTAGGTAGCGCTCATGAGTTCGAACGTATTCGAAAAGATGGTCGTGTTATCCAAATGCGAGGAAATCCAATAGAAGGCGGTGGCTTCGTGACGACATTTGCTGATATTACGGCATTCCGAGAAACTGAAGCATTACTTGAAGGACGCGTTCAAGATCGTACTCAACAACTTGCCAATGCCTTGGCAGAACAACAATTGGCACGTGAACAAGCTGACAAAGCCAATATGTCAAAAAGTCGATTCATTGCTGCCGCAAGCCATGATTTACTTCAACCTATGCACGCTGCACGCTTGTTCAGTACGGCATTAGAACAAAGCATTCAAAATGAAGAAGATGCTAAAACGCTGCAGCAACTCGATCGCGCCTTACATGGTGCAGAGAGTATGCTTTCTGCATTATTAGACATTGCACGTTTAGAAGGTGGAACAATACAACCTAAACGACAAGCCTATCCATTACATGACCTATTGAGTGACTTAGAACTACAATTTAAATCAATTGCAGCACAACGAGCGATCTCCTTCCGAGTGCATGACGTGAAGTTCTGGATTGATACAGATCCTCAATGGATTCGCCGTATTATTCAAAACTTTGTCAGTAATGCCCTAAGATACACAGCAAAAGGTCGTGTAATTGTTGGGGTGTTACGTTCAGCAGAAAGAGCGAATCATATTCGTATTGGTGTTTGGGATACTGGTCCAGGGATTGCTGAACAACAACGTATTAAACTCTTCCAAGAGTTTGAACGTTGCGGACATACCTCGCCATGGGGTGAACAAGGTTTAGGTCTTGGACTCGCCATCGTTCAGAGAATGACCAGTATGTTGGGTTATCCTGTGCATGTGTATTCCGAGTTGGGTAAGGGTTCATGTTTTATGATTGAAGTCCCACTCATCGATGCACCAAAGGTTGTGACCGCACCAGTTCAAGCCACACCATTAAAATCTGCAGCGTATAAAATTTTATGTTTAGACAATGATGAAACTATTTTAGAAGGCATGGCAACTTTGCTTACTAAGTGGGGTTATCAAGTGTTTAAAGCCACAGAACCTGAACAAGCGCTTGAGATTATCCAACAAGAGAACATTCAAGTTTGGTTGGTCGATCAACACCTGAATTCAAATAAAATAGGATTAGATTTTATTGTAGACCATCGTCAAGAAAATGTACCTGTGGCATTGATTACAGCTGATTCAGATCCTGAGCTTCCTCAACGACTCAAAGAGCTGAATATTGTCCTACTGAAAAAACCTCTCAAACCTGCCTCACTACGTTCATGGTTATCAGGTTTAAAAATTTCAAAATAAGATTTGAATAGTTATATTTTGATACATTCATCACCCAGTTTTTCCAAGAAGAGCTGGGTGATTTTTATACATATTTACACCATACTTTACAATGATTGGCAAACCTTAGCTTTAGAGGTGGCAAAAGAGAACAAAATAAAGCTAAAGAGCGCGTTGGCAATTGACCAAAAAAATCAAAGTCCGATTTTCTATGGCAAAACACATCAAAAGTTGAAAGATCATTTAAAACAAATAGTTACAAGTTTACTAACATCATGTTTTTAGATGACAAATTTACTCATCAAATAAAAATTAATACTTTAGTCTTATTCTTATTGCAATCAACATAATTCTAAATCTAGCCATCAGCACATCTTCTTTCGATTAAAGCAATCAAAGTGCCTCAAATTTTCTCGAGAATAAAAGTATCAAATGGAGTCTTGCAATGAACATTTCAGAAGCTATGCCACATGGTTTAGATCGTAATCACGAATTTCATCGCCAATATGGTGCCAATGCAATTTTGCCTGAAATCAAGTGGCAAGAAATTTTTCCATCTACATCCCTAAAAAATGTACATGTACGTGCCTTGGAACAGATTTACCAAACTGCAGTACCTTTGGCTTTACAGGTTTTTGAACAATTAAAATTTGATGTATTTACACCAGCAGCTTATCACCCTCAAGGCTTAGGTTTATTTGATAAATTGGCACAACAAGAAAATCAACTTATTCAACGTTTAGCATCAGAATGCCGAGATTTAGATGAACATACGCGTCATCAAGTGTGGAGTATGTTGTTGCGTGGTGGCGCAGTTTTGGTCTTTAAAGCTTGGCTTGGTAAAGTGAAAACTGGTGAAAATACGCTTGATACCACGCAGTTTGATGAAATTTCAGATTTACTTTTTATCAAAACACCGCCGCTTGCACTCGCAGAACAATTAGGCATCGATGCATATGTAGATTTCGATCATATTTTTCTCATGTATGGCAATGAGGTGTTTTTAGATCGTTTTAATGGACTTGAAACGGCTGCACTCTTTGTTGATCTGAAAGTTTATGATGCCGCTTTTTTAAGTCTTAGAGATGATCGCGTTGCAGAATATTTAAAACGCAAGGGCTATGTAACACAAGATCAAATTGATGAACTTCAATGTGCACTCAATCCTCTATATTGTAATGAGTTAACACCTAAACAGGACTGTTTAGCCTAAAGTAGATACACATCGAAAAAAAGACCTTTGATTAGGTCTTTTTTTCAAATCTAAGAATCAATTAAACACGTTTTTCTTCGATGTTTAATGCATTAATCGCTAATACAGCCTGAGTACGATTTTGAACGCCTAATTTACGGAAAATCGCGGTCACATGCGCTTTAATCGTTGCTTCAGAAACATCAAGTTCGTATGCGATCTGTTTATTCAACAAACCTTCCGCAACCATCATTAACACTCGGAATTGTTGTGGTGTTAGAGATTGAATACGTTCTGCTAAAGCTGTTTCATCTGCAGCACGTGAATCAAAGTTTAAATTCGCAGGCAGGTTTGGTGGTAACCACATATCCCCTTCTAATACCTGACGAATCGCTTCACCAATGTGACTCGGATGCGCTGATTTTGGAATATAGCCCATTGCACCATGTGCAATCGAGCGTTGAATAATTGAAACTTCTTCATGTGCCGATACGACAATAATTGGTAACGATGGATACTGTGCACGCACATGCACCAACGCTGAGAAGCCTGATGCACCTGGAAGATTCAAATCTAAAAGCACTAAATCTGGTTCAGGACCTTTTTCTAAACGTTCATAAAATTCATTAACAGCAGCTGTTTCATGGATTTGGGCTTGCGGTAAGCTGTAACGAACTGCTTGAATTAAAGCATGACGAAACAGTGGATGATCATCAACGATTAAAATATTCATAAGCGAGGCGAGAGATCTCAAACACAATCAATATACTAACTGTGCTATAGCTGTTAAGGATATATAAATATTAACGAATTTTTGCAGAAAATGTCGGGCTAAATCTTACAAACGCGATTTTTTTATGTAATTTTGAAAATTCGATAAGCACATCACTTTTAAATATAAAATTTATTCAAATACTGAAATAGCTTATTCATAATCATAAATATAAGTTTATTCAGTTATTTATCACTAATTTATATCTTAAGAAGATTAAATTCCCGCTATATACGCAAAAATGATATTTATTCTTGTTTTGGTTATTTTACAGAATAAGCATTAATCCACATAAATAGTGCATCCGAGATTAATTTTAAATTTTTAGGTTTGTACTATGTCTACTGCTCAACAAAAACCATTAAATATCGTCGCTGTCTCTGGCGGTTTAAATAATCCTTCAAAAACTGAAGCGCTTGTTCAAGCGATTTTAGATGAGTTAAGTGAAGCAACACCAATTCATGTGCATTTTATTAAATTTAGCGAAATCGGTCATTTATTAGGTGGTGCCATTTATCGCAATCAGCTGCCGCAACGTGTTCAAGATGATCTTGCTGCTGTTGAAGCCGCGGACGCATTGATTGTGGGAACGCCTGTATATCGCGCATCTTTCACAGGTTTATTTAAACATTTCTTTGACTTTGTAGAACAAACTGCGCTGGTTGATGTGCCTGTATTACTAGCTGCATCAGGGGGCAGTGATCGCCATGCCTTAGTACTTGAGCATCAATTGCGTCCTTTATTTAGCTTCTTCCAAGCACAGACTTTGCCAATTGGCGTTTATGCAACTGATCGTGATTTTACGCCTGAATACACCATTCACAGTGAACTATTACGTGCGCGCATTACCTTAGCCATTGCTCGTGCTTTACCAATTTTAGAGTGGGCACCAGCCAAAGGTAAACGTGCTGAGGTTGTGAAAGATAAAACCCAACAAGCCAATCAGAACTTGGGCATTAACAAACAAATCGAACAAGAAGAAGTATTGCCTTCAGCAGCAGTACCAAGTTTAGATGCAGCAGAGTCACGCTTGCATCACAAGAATAATGCTGCCCCAAAAATTGAAGTGGCATAAATATAATTGAATCAATGAGGGTATAAGCCATGTCTAATGCAGAAAAACAAGCGATTAAATTTGCCTATTGGGTTCCAAATGTCAGTGGTGGTCTTGTTGTCAGTAATGTTGAGCAACGAACTGACTGGAGCTACGACTACAATGTTCGACTCGCGCAAGCTGCTGAAAAAAGTGGATTTGAATATGCCTTGACACAGATTCGATTCACGGCAGGATACGGCGCGGAAAATCAGCATGAATCTGTAAGCTTTAGTCATGGCTTATTGGCAAAAACTGAAAAGTTACGTGTGATCGCAGCAATTTTACCAGGCCCTTGGAAACCCGCGCTGGCGGCTAAACAGCTCGCGACAATTGACCATTTAACCAATGGACGTATCGCTATTAATGTCGTCAGCGGATGGTTCCGTGGTGAATTTGATGCCATCGGTGAAGAATGGCCTGAACACGATCAACGATATGCACGTTCAGAAGAGTTTATTCGTAGCTTAAAAGGCATTTGGACGCAGGATAACTTTAGTTTTGATGGAAAATATTATCAATTTAAAGACTACACCTTGAAGCCAAAACCTGTTCAAAGCCCACATATTGAAATTTTCCAAGGGGGTAGCTCGCGTGCCGCACGTGATATGGCATCTCGTGTTTCTGATTGGTATTTCACCAATGGAAACACGCCTGCTGAAATTAAAAAGCAGATTGATGACATCCGTGAAAAAGCTAAGCTGAATCACCATCAAGTCAAAATTGGGGTGAATGCCTTTATCATTGCTCGTGATACTGAAGAGGAAGCAAAAGCTGTACTTCAAGAAATCATTGACAATGCAAATGTAGAAGCAGTCAATGCTTTTGGTGATGCAACTCGTGAAGCAGGTGCCGCAACTCAAGAAGGTGAAGGTAACTGGGCAAAATCAACATTTGAAGATCTTGTCCAATACAACGACGGGTTCAGAACAAATCTCATCGGTACACCGCAACAAATTGCTGAACGTATCGTTGAATTAAAATCAGTTGGTGTGGATCTGATCTTATCTGGCTTCTTACATTTTATAGAGGAAGTTGAATATTTTGGTGAAAAAGTACTGCCTTTAGTTCGAAAACTCGAAGCTGAACAGCAACAACACATCACCGCTAAATCAGCTTAATTTGTCTTCGATTATTCAACAACGATCTGAATGAAATCAGCGCTTTGTTCAATCTTGTTTTGACCCTGATAACTATAATAATAGCGTCATGCAGTAGCAACTTAACCCCCAAGGCTCGGCTTGGGGGCTTTTTATTGGATAGTTCATATAATCTGATCAGCAACAGTACAGCGAAAATTGAATAAATCGTACATTGTTCCGCTGTTGCAAGGTTATAATCACCTCAAAAATGAAGACAGCACAGCCTTATGGGTTCAATTCAATCAATAGAACATTCAAATAATTCCTCTGGTGCTTCAGCGAATAAAATGGCGGTTCATATTATTTTCGCTATTGCATTAGCGCATGGATTACATGATCTGATCCAGTCTTGCTTACCTGCCATTTATCCCATGCTGAAACTCAATTTTGACTTAAGCTTTACCCAAATTGGGATTATTTCTTTGGTCTATCAAATGACTGCATCAATTCTACAACCTTGGGTTGGACTCTACACTGATAAGCATCCTAAGCCCTACCTCCTCCCTTTGGGTATGTGCGTTACACTGCTAGGTATCGTTCTGCTGGCATTTGCATGGACTTTTCCTATCTTACTGATTTCAGCAGCACTCATCGGTGTGGGCTCATCTACCTTTCACCCAGAAGCCTCACGAGTAGCAAGAACAGCATCAGGCGGTCGCTTCGGAACTGCTCAATCCACTTTTCAAGTGGGTGGTAATAGCGGCTCTGCCGTTGGGCCACTGTTGGCCGCAGCAATCATTGTACCGAACGGTCAAGCCTCAGTTGCTTGGCTCTTGATATTTGCCATTTTCGCTATTTATCTGCTTTACAGAATCAGTCGATGGACCATTCAATATGGTGTTCAAGCTGCTTCAGCAGTAAAAGCCAAGCAATCAACACCGTTGAAAGGTTCTAAACTTGTACAGGGAATTGTGATTATCTGTGCGTTAATGTTTGCAAAATTCACGTACATTGCAAGTATTGGAAATTACTATACCTTCTATTTGATCGAAAAGTTTCAGGTCAGTATTCAACAGGCTCAGCTTTATTTATTTGCTTTTTTAGCCGCAGTAGCAATCGGTACTTTTGCTGGCGGCCCTATCGGTGACAAAATAGGTCGTAAAGCTGTCATTTGGATTTCCTTCATTGGCATGGCACCCTTTGCATTACTCATGCCACATGTGAATTTGATGTGGACGTGTATCTTTGCGATTCTTGCTGGATTGATTATGTCTTCCGCATTTTCAGCAATGGTTGTATATGCACAAGAAGCGATGCCAGGTCGTGTCGGCATGGTCTCTGGTTTGATGTTTGGTTTGATGTTTGGGATCAGCGGTATCGCGGCAGCAGCTTTGGGCTATGTAGCAGATCATCAAGGTATTCGTTGGGTATTTCACTTTAGCTCATACTTACCACTACTGGGTTTATTGACTTTCTTTTTACCTAGAACCAATTGATCTGCGTAAGATGATCATCTCTTCAATCTCAGGTAGGATTAAAAGCAGTTAAGATTTATTTTTAGGCAAAGGTTTATTATGTATACAGGTATCGTGCAAGGGTTAGAAAAAGTATTAGATATACAGCATAAAGAGGGATATCGGACTTTTGTTATTTCTAATGCGCTCAATCTTTTTCATGATGTATTTATCGGCGCCAGTGTTGCTATTAATGGTGTTTGCTTAACCACTACACAAATTGATCTGATCGCTGGTCAAGTGCATTTTGATGTTTCAAATCTGACACTTGAATTAACCACTTTAGGTCAACTCAACATCGGTGATGAGGTCAACATTGAACGCTCCGCTAAAGTAGGTGCTGAGAATGGTGGGCATAATTTATATGGTCATATTGAAGGCACTGCAACTGTAAAGCATTTAACCAAAAATGGCGAAACTGTTCATATCGACCTTGAAATTCCAAATGGCAATATCAAATATTTCTTCTTAAAGGGCTTTATCGGTTTAAATGGCTGCAGTTTGACAGTCAATCAGGTTGATCGTGCAAACAATCAAATCTCAATCGATCTTATTCCAGAAACTTTACGCTTAACCACATGGAAATATGTTCAAGTCGGCGATCAAGTCAATTACGAAATTGATCAGATGACACGTACGCTTGTCGATACTTTAGAAAATATTCATCAACGATAATATTTTTATGAGAAGCTTTCTTACTCAGATAGCTTTTCATGGATTTCGCTTGTTATTTCATTTGCGAATCAGGATTTCTAAGTAAGACACCAAAATTATTGTATCTATAGTTTTCCTTACAATACTTATCACCAAATGAAATTGGGCAATTTTCATATTCTGGGCTTTTCCTATCATCAAATTTCATTGGGGTGAGGTAAATCCTTCCAACATCTAATTTTGAAGGCCGACTATAGGAACCTAAATCCTGTGTTAAAGCAAACTTAGAATAATCATAAAATCTGGGGGCATAACCTGAAACTTCTATATATAGATCACCTGAAAAAGCTTTATAAGAATGATATGACGGTGGAATCAACCAATAATCTAAGCTGAAAGCCCTTGCTGAAAATATTCCATAATCATCAGTCACCTTCATTTCTATATCATGACTTGTCAAACCAAAATTGATAAACCCTTTTCGGTTTGGTATTGGTTGTCTTGTTTCCGCATCATATAAATAGCCTGTAATATTAGGTGTCAAATAAATATAATTTTTTTCACATGCGATTAACATCCAACAAGTCAACGCCATCAAAAGAGCTTTATCAAGTTTCATTTTTGTTATTAATATAGTTCATGAACCAAAAAGTATATCAAGAGTAGAAACTCGGATCTGGAACTTTTCCAGTTAATACCCACTCTCCGACTTCCTGATATTTATAATCAATTGGATCATGCAAGGTTTGGGTTCGTACATTACGCCAGAATCGATCCAAATTCAGTTTTGCTGTAGTCGCGCGTGCCCCCATCACTTGAAAAATATTTTGTGTTACATAAAGTGAAGTATGAGTCGCTGCGATTTTGGCGGTGGCGATTGCAATTGAGGCTTCACCACGTTGCTCCGCAGTTAACGTTTCGCCTTCATCCCACGCCTTTTGTAATGTATTGATCGCTTTTTCCGCGAGCAAGCGCACACCTTCAAGTTGCACATAAAATTCGGCGAAATGCTTCTGGGTAAATGGATCATTCACCGCTTGTTCAACCAGTGATTTCGACCAAGCTTTTTGTGTTTGAACTGTCTCTTTCGCAACATTGAACGCTCCCTCAGCAACACCTAAAAATAAATGCACGAAAATCAGTTGAGCAATTAGCGGCCTCAAACTTGAATAAGGTGTACTCAAAGGACCGGGATTGAGGAGTAATTCTTCCTTGCGAATTTTGACCTGTTCAAAATGACTGGTACCACTATCCGTTTGACGTTGCCCCATATTATTCCAATCTCCAAGAAAGCTCACGCCCTCTCGTGCTGTTGGAATCACGCCAATCAGTAACTTCCCATCTTCATTAAATCCCGAACAGAGCAAGATATCTGAATCAATTGATCCAGAACAAAAACTTTTATCACCATGGAAGATAAATTCTTCATCAGAAATTTGTTTCGCGGTTGTTCTACGATCTAATGGATTTAACGTATTACCCCAAAATAAGTTGTGTTTGGCGGTTTGTCTAAACCAATCTCCATATTGAGCTGGTTGTGCAAAAAGTTGTACCGTCGCTATAAGTAAATGATGAAAGCCATATACATGCGCAAGCGAACTATCGACTTGAGCAATGGTTTGAATGGTTTTAAAAATCGTGCTCCAAGTTGCACCTTGCCCACCAAATTCTTTTGGAATAGATAAAGACAATAAACCACTTTGTCGAATTAGATCTCGCTGAGCCTTTGGATTTCCACCCTGTTTGTCGCGTTCTGCTGCGGTCTTCGCAAACTCAGATGCAAGTATTTGCGCAGTCTCAAGTGGCGTTTCAGGATTAAAATTTAGGGGAGAATTCATTGTTATATTCCGTTTCGCATCTGCTAATAAGCTTAGCAGATCAACATGATTTGACTTATCACAATGCCTGCTTTTCTTATCACTGAACTAAAAATACCGCTAGTTGAACTAACGGTATTTAAAACATGACTTCATCTGTTTAATCGGGATTATTGCTGTGATTTCACTTCAGCAATTAATTGATCCACGACCTGTGGATCTGCCAAAGTTGAGGTATCCCCCAAACTATCTAGCTCATTAGCAGCAATTTTTCTCAAAATTCGTCGCATAATCTTGCCTGAACGTGTTTTTGGTAATGCTGGCGCCCAATAAATTGCATCTGGTGTAGCCACAGGTCCCAGAACTTTGCGTACCCAACCTACCAGCTCTTTCCTGAGTTCTTCTGACTCCGGCGTATCCGCCTGTAAAGTCACATAAGCTGCTATCCCTTGACCTTTGATGTCATGCGGCATACCCACAACGGCTGCTTCTGCAACATGTTCATGTGCAACCAAGGCACTTTCAATCTCTGCTGTTCCCAAGCGGTGCCCCGAAACGTTCAGAACATCATCCACTCGACCCGTAATCCAGTAATAACCATCTTTATCACGGCGTGCACCATCTCCCGTGAAATAATTCCCTGGATAAGTTGAGAAATATGCCTCGATAAAACGATCTGGATCACCCCAAATGGTACGCATTTGTCCTGGCCAAGAATCTTTGATCACCAAATTACCTTCAGCCTCTCCTTCTAGCTCTTTACCATCAGCATCAACCAAAGCAGGTTGTACCCCAAAGAATGGGCGTGTTGCAGAACCAGGTTTAAGTGCAGTTGCGCCCGGTAAAGGCGAAATCATGAAGCCACCTGTTTCAGTTTGCCACCATGTATCTACAATTGGACAACGACTTTCACCAACTACGGTGTAGTACCAGTTCCAAGCTTCAGGATTAATTGGCTCACCGACGGAGCCCAACAAGCGTAAGCTACTACGGTCACTTTCACGGATAAATGCATCACCTTCACGCATCATCGCTCGGATCGCCGTTGGTGCCGTATATAAAATTGTGACGTTGTGCTTATCTACAATATGTCCTGTGCGTGCCCAAGTTGGGTATTGTGGAACACCCTCAAACATCAATGTTGTCGTCCCATTTGAAAGTGGACCATACAACACATAAGAATGACCAGTAATCCAACCGACGTCAGCGGTACACCAGAAAATATCGTCTTGTTTTAAATCAAATACTTCCCTAAAGGTAAAGTTCGCGTAAGTCAGATAACCGCCTGTAGTATGTAGCACACCTTTAGGTTTACCCGTTGAGCCTGAAGTATATAAAATAAACAACGGATCCTCTGAATTCATTGGTTCAGGTGGACAGATATCTGTGACTGTCATGATTTCCATGTGATACCACAGGTCACGCCCTTCATGCATCGTGATTGGGTTACCAGTACGATGTACCACAATGACATTTTGTACAGAACTCGTCCCTTCAAGCTCCATCGCTGCATCAACGTTTTCTTTCAGTGGAATTGGCTTCCCACCCCGCATGCCCGAGTCTGCTGTAATGATGACTTTTGCTTGGCTATCATCAATTCGACTTGCTAAAGAATCTGGTGAAAAACCTCCAAACACCACGCAATGTACCGCACCAATACGCGTACATGCCAACATCGCAATGGCTGCTTCAGGAACCATTGGCATATACAGAACAACACGGTCGCCCTTAGTCACGCCATGCTTCTTGAGGACATTGGCAAAACGACAAACTTCATCGTGTAATTCTTCAAATGAAATAATTTTATGGCGTGATGGATGATCACCTTCCCAAATAATCGCAGGTTTATGTGGGTGTTCTTTTAAATGTCGATCGAGACAGTTTTCACTGACATTTAATTGGCCATCTGCAAACCATTCAACTTTGTAATTCTCTTTATCAAAGTTGGTATTTTTGACTTGTGTAAAAGG
Source organism: Acinetobacter sp. YH12239 (assembly GCF_013417635.1). Lineage (NCBI taxonomy): Bacteria > Pseudomonadati > Pseudomonadota > Gammaproteobacteria > Moraxellales > Moraxellaceae > Acinetobacter > Acinetobacter sp. YH12239. Next base: position 77,319 of record NZ_VPDP01000009.1, read on the forward strand.
CTTAATCCAGTCTAGTTTCTTGGCTGCTTCGGTCCAAAACGCTTCGGGGTTTTCAATAGATGCTTTATACCGCTCGAAATATTGCTCTTCATTGGTTCGTGCAGTTTTTTTAAAAACTTCGGGTACTGGATATATTTCATTCATAATTCGCATCCTTGATTTATGTTTCTCATCTCGAGAGTTGTCTTGATCATACTGATCATTTTTTGTCTTATATCTTGAGTATGACTATACTTTAAAATTTCAAACAATCATGCTTTGGTCGTAGACTGAGCATTCATTTATTTCAAAAGTTATCCGTATTTTCCTGCCAATTGAACGACCTAAAATATCTAACAGTCAATGATCCGAATCATTGCTGATCATCATTCCTAAGCAAGTAAAATCTGTCGTTGTCAAAAAACTCCATTTTTTTATTAATAAATACCATTTCGATTTTTTTGTTGGACAAGGTGCTGAATGTTTATAAAAACATACAATTTTTTTTGTTATTTTCAGTTTATTCAATGAATAAAAATGACGATAAAACCTGCGAACGTGATTTTTATTCACTCTATTTTCAGGCAAAATGTAAACATTCAATACATTTGGAACACTCGTGGCTGAACAACAAAATTCTTTGAGTCAGGTGGCTCAAGGTACGACTCAACTTCTACAAGATGCAAGTGAGAAAACGGCTCAAACCGTCATTGCACATACTGCGAAATACAATGATGCATATACCACCATTGATAAAATCATGGATAGCTTTTGGGAACGAATCCCTTATATCTGTATTGCTTTGATTGTATTTACCTTATTTTGGTTGTTGTCTAAGCTGTTCAAATTATTTGTCAGAAAAGCACTTTCAGAGCGTTCATATACCAAACAAAATTTAGTGCTCGTCCTCAACCGCGTCGGTAGCTCTTTTATTATTTTCTTTGGTTTCTTAATCGCGATGGTTATTGCAATTCCAGGGTTTACACCTGGACAACTGATGAGTGCACTGGGGATCGGATCTGTCGCAATTGGTTTTGCATTTAAAGATATTTTTCAAAACCTGCTCTCTGGTATCTTAATTCTACTCGGTGAACCCTTCAAAATTGGCGACGATATCATCGTAAATGGTTTAGAGGGGACCGTTGAAGATATTCAAATTCGTGCAACCTACTTACGTTCACCTGATGGTCGCCGTATCGTCATTCCAAACGCAACGGTCTATACCAATGCAGTTACTGTTAATACGGCATATCCACGTCGTCGTTGTGAATTCGTGGTTGGTATTGGTTATGAAGATGATGTTCAAAAAGCGAAAGATATTATTTTAAGTATTTTAGACCGCGATCAACAGATTCTCAGTCAACCCGGATTTAGCGTGAATGTCTCTGCCTTAGCTGATTTCTCAATCAACCTCACTGTACGTTGGTGGGTGAATACGGGTGAAACTGCGACATCTACATCTATCAGTTTAGTGCAAGAAAAAGTAATTCAAGCTTTTGCTGAACATGAAATTTCGATTCCATATCCAGTTCAAGAAGTTAAAGTCTATCGCGGAGATTCTTCACAAGAAGATGAATCACCACGTGCTAAACAGACGACCTAACACATAAGGAATCACCGTCTCAGTACGGATAATTCGGTTGCCTAAGCTGACAGCTTGGCAGCCGTTTTTTTTGAGTAAATCAATCTCATAAGGAATATAACCACCTTCAGGCCCAATCAATATCGTGCACGGGTGCTCAATCGCATGAGGCATACTGTGGGTTGCATAAGGATGTGCTACATAAGCTGGTCGTTCAACGGAAATCATTTGAGGAAGAATATCTTCCACAAAAGGTTTAAAGCGTTTATATATTTCGATTTCAGGTGGAAATGTATCACCCGCTTGTTCTAAGCCCAGTTGAACATAGTGATTAATTTGCTGTAAAAATGGTGTTTGCCAATAGCTTTTATCGACCCGATAGCTGTGCAGCAAAATGATTTTTTCTACGCCTAAAGTTACAGCATCTTGAATCAATCGTCTCAATACTTTCGGTCTAGGCATAGCAACGATTAACGTTACAGGTAATTTCTTCGGTACAGGCTCTTCATAAAGTGGCTGAATTAAGATTTTCCTTTCAGAAATTTCTATGACCTCAGCTGTATATCGACCAGCACCTCTAATACCAACCTTTAAAGTATCTCCAATTTTAATATCAAGTTGATGCTTCAGATGCTCAATTTGGCGTGCAGATTGAATCGTCCAGAGGTCATCCTGTGCTGATGCAGGATCAAGCAATACAATATTCATATACTTAAAAAACTAAAGGTATTGATTCAGGACATGAATATGTTTTTGCAACGACCCTGTATTCCGTTGCATGATCTGTTGAGCCTGATTTTGTACTGCTAAAATCGTTTCATCCTGAGATAAGCACTGAATAAGATGATTCACCACCTCTTCCGTAGTTTGACCGATTAGAATCCCTTTTTCTTCCACAAATTCATCGACAATGGTTTGAAAGTTGAAGTAGTTCGGTCCAATCACAGTCGGGACATTGAGTGATATTGGCTCTAAGATATTATGTCCACCGCCAGGTTCATTTAATGATCCACCCACAAAACTTGCTTGGCACAATGCATACCAAATCCACATTTCACCCATACTATCAGCAAGATAAACTTGTGTATCAGCCTCAATGATTTCACCTAAACTACGTCGATGCATTTTTAATTCATGACTTTGAATGGCTTGTGCAACTTCATCAAAACGTTCTGGATGACGGGGTACAATAATCAGCAAGACGGCAGGATGATCATTTAAGTAGTCTTTAAACTTGGATAACAAATTTTTCTCTTCAGGATGATGTGTGCTTGCAATCGTAATAATTTGGCGTGCTTGCAAATCCCAATCTTGATGAAGTTGTTGCGCTTTCAATAACATTTCTTCGGGCGCATGAATATCAAACTTAATACTGCCCACTGTTTGACTATGCGCTGTAGCAGCACCTAAAGCCCTAAATCGATTCAGTGAAGCTTCATCTTGAGCCAAGAGTTGAGTCAGACCGCTGAGCATAGGCTGAGTAATACTTGGTACTTTGGCGTATCCTTTTGCTGACTTTTTAGATAAACGTGCGTTCACCAAAAAAGTGGGTATTTTACTAATTTTCGCCTGATCAATTAAATTGGGCCATAGTTCCGTTTCAACCAAAACCAACATTTTAGGCTGATATTTTTTTAAAAAAGCACTGACTAATTTTTTTTGATCTGCAGGTAAATATACTGCTTGAAAAAGATCTACATATGGTGCTTTTGCAAATAAGGATTTAGCTCGTGCCTGACCTGTTTTGGTAGTATTCGTAACCAACACAGCATACCCAAGCTTTAAATAATGTTCTATCAGAGGTTGTGCAGCATTGGTTTCTCCAACTGAAACCACATGAAACCATATCGCATTAAGATTTTTTGGAGATTGAAACGGACCGAAGCGCTCTAAGCACTCTTGATGAAATTGCTCAATATTGTCTGCTCGCTTTTTTATACGCCATTTATAAATTGGCTTTAGTAAAGCCAATGCTGCGTTATACCAAAATGGAGTTGTCAAAACGTAAGACCTCGAGCTTTCTTAAAAAAATAGGGCATGACCACGAAGTTGAGATCATACCCTGCGAATTTTTTCGGTTCAAATACTTATCTTAAATTTCAATTTCCTTGTAAAAAAGGATAATCGATATAGCCTTCAGCCACATTCGTCCCAATCATATTTTCTAACTTTAATTCATTCAAAGGAGCATTCTGTACTAATCGCTCATATAAATCAGGATTGGCGATATAATCTTTACCAAAAGACACTGCATCAGCTTGACCTGAAGTGAGAAGTTGTAAAGCATCCTCTCGACTTAAACGCATATTGGCAATAAAAGGAATACCTTGTCCACGCGCTTTTAATTCTTGACTAATACTATCTTCTGCCAAATATTCACGTGTAAAGAAAAATGCAATGTGTCTTTGACCGAGTTGTTCTAACACATAACCGAAAGTTTCACGTGGATCATCATCACCCATATCGTGTTCATCACCACGAGGAGCTAAATGTACACCTACTCGACCAGCACCCCAAACTTCAATTAGCTCATCTACGACTTCTAACAAGAAACGCGCACGATTTTCAACCGAGCCACCATATTCATCTTCACGCTGATTGGTTTTCGATTGCAAGAATTGATCAATTAAATAACCATTCGCCGCATGCAATTCCACACCATCAAATCCTGCCTCTTTAGCACGAATTGCTGCTTCTTTATATTGCGCTGTAATCGCGTGAATTTCAGAAATTTCTAATGGACGTGGCAAGACATAAGGACGTTTCGGACGCAACAAACTGACATGTCCGGCTTGTTGAACAGCACTCGCCGAAACGGGTATATCACCCTTCAGTAAATCTGGATGTGACACACGTCCAACATGCCAAAGCTGAGCGACAATTAAGCCATCTTTATCATGAACAGCTTGGGTTACTTTCTTCCACCCTTCTACTTGAGCATCAGTGAATAATCCTGGCGTATTTAAATAGCCATTCGCCTCCTCAGAAATTACGGTCGCTTCTGAGATAATTAATCCACTACTTGCACGTTGCGCATAATACTCAGCCATCATTTCTGTTGGTACACGATCATCTGTCGCACGACTACGCGTTAAAGGTGCCATAACCACGCGATTTTTGAGCTTTAATTCACCAAAGACTACTGGGCTACTAAAATCAGTCATTCATCTATCCTCTTCACTCATTATCGTTAGAGTGATTGTTGAAGGTGTTCTGCAAAACTTTTTATCAGTGCTTCATTACGAGAAAAATAAGACCATTGACCATGCTTAGTAACATGAACCAAACCTGCTTGCTGTAAAACAGATAAATGATTAGACATGGTTGACTGAGATACATCTGCAATTTTTTCAATCTGTCCTGCACATACGCCACGACTAAAATCTTGCACGCACTCATCTTGTGGAATAAAGCGCTCTGGATCTTTTAAACATTGTAAAATTTGGCGGCGTATCGGGTTCGATAAGGCTTTAAAAATTGCTTCAGTATCCATCTCATTTCACTCAAGTTAATGATCTGCACTGTGCTGAACTCATTATATCGATTTTTATAGATATTAATATCGAATTATTACGATATTTAACAAATCGAGTTTATGAATGACTGTGCCGAATAATTCTGATTCTAACATTGAACTGATTTAATCTAGCAAGCTTCGTGCTAGAACAAAAAAAAGCAGGGCTTTTGCCCTGCTTTTTTAAAAAAAATATTAAAGCCCTTGTTTCAAACTAGCTTCAATAAATTTATCAAGATCACCATCTAACACGGCACCCGTATTTGAATTCTCAACGCCAGTACGTAAGTCCTTAATACGTGAATCATCCAACACATAAGATCGAATTTGGCTCCCCCACCCAATATCCGATTTAGAATCTTCTAGTGCTTGAGCTGCTTCATTACGCTTATTCATTTCCAATTCGTACAATTTAGCACGAAGCTGTTTCCAAGCATGATCACGGTTAGCATGTTGTGAACGCTGGTTCTGACAAGCCACCACAATTCCAGTAGGTGCATGGGTTAAACGCACGGCAGAATCTGTTTTGTTAATGTGCTGACCACCTGCACCTGAAGCGCGGTATGTATCCGTACGGACATCTGCTGGATTGATCTCAATTTCAATGTTGTCATCAATTTCTGGAGACACAAAAACCGCTGAGAATGAAGTGTGACGACGGTTGCCTGAGTCAAAAGGTGATTTACGAACTAAGCGATGTACACCTGATTCAGTACGTAACCAACCATAAGCATATTCGCCTTCTACACGAATAGTTGCCGATTTAATCCCAGCCACATCACCGTCAGATTCTTCCATTAACTCAGCTTTAAAGCCATGACGCTCAATCCAACGTAAGTACATACGTAATAGCATAGATGCCCAATCTTGAGCTTCAGTACCACCTGACCCCGCTTGGATTTCGACATAGCAAGGATTTGGATCCATTGGATTACTAAACATACGTCTGAATTCAAGTTTAGCCAGTTCAGCCTCAGCTGAATCAAGTTCTGCTTGAACATCTGCAAGCATTTCTTCTTCATCCGCTTCTACAGCAAGATCAAGCATCGCTTGTGCATCATCAAGTTGTGTTGCTAAACCATCTAAAACATTTAAAACGTTTTCGAGCTCACCTTTTTCTTTCGCCATCGCTTGAGCACGATTTTGATCATTCCAAATTGCTGGATCTTCAAGTTCGCGGAGAACCTCCTCTAAACGCTCTTTCTTTAGATCGTAGTCAAAGATACCCCCGTAGTGTTTGACCACGTTCGCTCAAGTCTTTTAGCTGGAGAAGATAAGGATTAATTTCCACGGTGTAGATCCTAAATATGTCTATATCAAAATTGCCAATATTTTAACACAGCCAAGTAAAACTTGAGAGTTTGCTTTTTTATTCAATATTCTCTTGACCATTGTTTAGTTATTATTAACAATACCTTTAATTATTAAAAAATACTTACTTTAATTTTACAACAATAAGCAGAGACTTATGATAATGAACAAAACCTATTTGGCTTTGGCCATCCTCCCTTTGACAACTTCAGCCATGGCCTACCAAGCTCAAATTGATGCTGGATATACCTATTTTGACCATGATAGTCTCAAGGTTGATTATCACGGTGTATTTGAAACAGAAGGTACTTATTACTTCAAAGCAGTTGATACTGAAAATAAACCACTTAATGAGGCTGCATTTCTTGGCCACCATAATCGCGTTTCAGCGAAATATAGTTTTCAGCATATTAAAGACGATAAAGTGTATATAAATGAAACAGTTGCACAAAGCAAACAAGAGCTGCACGGCTATTCAATAGGGGGAGAATATTATATTGATCAACTGTACTTCACAGGTGAGGTCGGTCGTCAACATTATAAAGTGGAATCACGCTCAAGCTCACCAAACAGTTCATCTCATGCTAAGCAACGTTTCGATCTAACCACCTATAGAGCTCTTGTTGGTTATACTCCTATTCAAAATTTACTGATAGCAGTAGGTATTAATGCTTATAAAGGTGAAGGCTTTGATGAAAATGCTTTTGCTTTAAAAGCCAAATATGTCACCCCATTAGGCCAACATGGTCAATATCTCAATTTAGAATTGGATGGTAGCTTTGGACATGATATTGATTCGATTACATTTGGTGGGGATTATTATTTAAATCAACGCTTAAGCTTCGGTAGTGCTTATACGCGAGATACAAATAGCACTAGTAAAATTCATAAAGACGAATACCAATTACGTGGCAAATACTTTATCAATAATAACCTCTCTCTTGGGAGTATTTTAAGATTCAGTGATGATGAAAATAAGTTTAATATAAACGGAACTTATCGATTCTAATTCCATTCAACATGGAAAAGTAGCAGTGCCAAAACTGCTACTTTCGTTCAAATTTCATACAATTCATATTCAAAAGCAACATAAAATGACTAAAACACCTTATCTTTCACATGAATTAACATGATTTTTTATTTTTTAAAATCATTAGTTTAACACTATATTTTTACACAAAAATCACACAAGATACATTACTGTTACTTTTGCTTGATTGATCCTTCATGATTTTCCCCTACACTGAACTTGTAACAAAAAATGTATTAACAACTAACTCTATTGAGGGGAAGTATCCATGAAAAAATTAGCAATCGCGTCTGCACTTCTTTCTGCTTTAGCTGTAACTGGAACTGCAAATGCATATCAAGCTGAAGTAGGTGCTTCTGCAGGTCTTATCGATCCTGATAATGGTAGTACAAGTGGTTCATTTGGTGTTGATGGTACTTATTATTTCCAACCAGTTCAAACACGCAATGCTCCACTAGCTGAAGCTGCATTCCTTGATCGTGCAAGTCATGTAAATGCGAAATACCAATACAGCGAAGTTGGTGATGATGAAAGACATCAATACGGCGTAGGTGTTGAATACTTCGTCCCTAATTCTGATTTTTATGTAAGCGGTAATGTTGGTCGTGATGATCGTAAATTTGATATTGGACCTGATTTTGATGAGACAGTTTATGGTGCTGAAGTAGGTTATTTGCCTGCACCTGGCTTATTAATTGCAGCAGGTCTTAAGGGTTACGATAACGACTATGATGATGGTGTTGACCCAACATTACGTGCTAAATATGTAACTACATTGTCTAACGGTAAAGATATCAACTTAGAAGCTGGCGCTGCATTTGGTGACCTTGATGAATATAATCTAGCTGCTGATTACTTCATCGATAAAACTTTAAGTGTTGGTGTGGATTACTATAGTAAAGATACTGGTCCTGCAGATACAAACGAGTTTGGTGTAAGCGCACGTAAATTCTTCACACCTCAAGTAAGCTTAGAAGGTCGTGTAGGTTTTGGTGAACTTGCAAATAATGATTACAACAAATTCGGTTTAGCTGCTAAATATCGCTTCTAATATCTTAATTAAAATTTAGTGTTTCTCAAAAGCCCATCTTAATGATGGGCTTTTTTTGTGCAAAATCCCGAGGGAATGTCATTTTTTGTGCATTGACTCACCCCCTTTTGTTCTTACAATAGAAATTAGCTGTCACAAAACAGTCATATTTCTATAACAAAGAGAGTCAATATATGTTTAAAAAAATTACACTTGCGACTGCACTTATTGCAAGCTTAGGAACTGCACATGCGTATCAAGCTGAAGTTGGGGCTACAGCCAAATTGATCGATCCCGATAATGGTAGCAATTCTGCAGGTTTTGCGCTTGATGGCACATATTATTTTAATCCTGTTCAAATCAAGAACTCTCCATTGAACGAAGCTGCATTTTTAAATCGTTCGAGCAACGTGAATGCACAAGTGTCTTATGACGACTTTGATGTAAACGAATATTGGAATTATGGTGTTGGAGTTGAATATTTTGTTCCAAACACTGATTTCTATCTAAATGCCAATATTTCTCAGGAAACTGAAAAAGCTCCGAATACTCCCGACTTTGATATAACTTTCTATAAAGTTGAAGCTGGTTATTTCTTAGCACCATCTTTATTGGTCGCAGCTGGTTTACGTGGTTGGGATCATGATTATGATGATGGCATTGACCCTACTATTCGAGCAAAATATGTCACTCAAATTGGCGCAAACGATGTGAATTTAGAGGCTGGTGCTGCATTTGGTGATTTAGACGAGTTCTCTTTAAGAGGCGATTATTACATTGATAAAACACTCAGCGTGGGTGTCGACTATTTCAATCAAGATTTCAACGGCGGATCTTTTGATGAATTTGGTGTAAATGCTAAAAAATTCTTCAATCAGAAAGTAAGTGTCGAAGGTCGAATTGGTTTTGCAGATGACGGTAATACCTTTGCTGTACGTGGTGCATACCGCTTCTAATCTTTGAGTGCTAAAAACCGCTCTAATGAGCGGTTTTTTTATTGATGCATATGTACAATGCGCATTTGTAAACTAGTATTGCCATTAAAGGTATTTTTATCCAGCTCATAGACCAAGCGAATTTCATTGAGCATCGGATCAAACTGATATTTATCTGCTGCGTTAAAGGCGATTGCCTCTACCACTTGACCATTTTCTAAAGCTACACGCAGTTTCAAGTGCACATCCTTCAGCCAGCGATAATCCAAAATTTTAAATACTCCCTCGAATACAGGCACAGGAAACTTTTGCCCCCAAGGACTTAAATTTTGTAATATGTCCACCGTTTCAATTTGGAAAGCTGATGCTGGCAACTCCCCATCCGTCCATAAAGTTGCAGTAAACAGACTTTCATCTTGACTGGCGATCAACTGCTCAAATACCTGCTTAAACTCAGCAAAATGTTCTTTTTTAATGGTTAGACCTGCAGCTGCAGCATGCCCACCAAAGTGACTGACAATATGTGGATATTGCTCAGCCACACGCTCAATCGCATCCCGAATATGAATTCCCTCAATCGAACGCGCTGAACCTTTGATATGAATGCCATCTTCATCACGGGCAAAAACGATACTTGGACGATGGAACTGCTCTTTTAAGCGTCCTGCCACAATTCCAATCACACCTTGATGCCAATGTGGCTCAAACATAATTAACGCTGCAGGTACTACATCCGAATCTAACTGAATTTGATCTAATGCACTTAATGCTTCTTGTTTAATCTTGCCTTCAACCTGACGACGCTCAACATTGAGTTGATTCAGCTGTTCCGCTAAAGGATATGCTGTTCCTAAGTCTGGAGCTAAGAGACATTCGATGCCAATATCCATGGTTTCCATACGACCCGCCGCATTAATTCGTGGTCCAATCACAAAACCTAAGTCTTGCGCTTTCAGTCCTGCAGGATCACGTTTTGCAATATCTAATAAGGCTGAAATCCCGGGGCGACATAATCCTTGTTGAATCCGCTTTAGACCACTGTCGATTAAGATTCGGTTGTTATAGTCCAAACTGGCAACATCGGCATAGGTCCCAAGCGCTACCAAATCCAAATAGCTGATCATTTGTGCAAAAGACTTGCCCATTTTTTTACGATGACTAGATAAATTCGCCAACACATAAAAAGCAACTCCTACTCCTGCCAAAGCTTTACTTGGAAACTCACAACCGAGTTGATTCGGATTCACCACTGCCTCTGCCATAGGCGTTGGCTTGGTTGTGAGATGGTGATCGGTAATAATTACTTGCATCCCATGATCTTGAGCTTGCTTAACTCCATCATGACTTGAAATGCCATTGTCGACCGTAATCAACAAATCAGGCGTAAAGTTGGCAAACGCAAGATCTGCAATAGCTGGTGTCAAACCATAGCCATACTTAAAGCGATCAGGGACTAAATAATCAACATCTGCCCCCATGTCACGTAGTGCAAGCATCATCAGTGCTGTACTGGTCGCACCGTCAGCATCATAGTCACCGACAATCACAATTTTTTTGTGTTGATCAATGGCTTGGTCGATCAACTGAATTGCAGCATCTAACCCCTTCATAGTTGGCGCTAATAAGTATTTTAATTTCAGTTCTAGTTCTTGTTCAGATTCAACGCCACGACGTGCCAAAATTTCGGCAATAAATGAAGGCACGCCCTGAAAATTTTCAGGGCGTGTTAAAAATGGACGTTGCTTGATTTCAAATTTTGGCATTTATGGCATCAATCGTTGTAATTTCCACGCACCGTCGATTTTTTCATAACACAAACGGTCGTGCAAACGGTTTGGGCGACCTTGCCAGAACTCATAATAATCTGGCTCTATACGGTAACCACCCCAGAAGTCAGGCTTATCTAAAGTTTGTTGATCTGCCACACGCTCATGCAAATCATTAAAGCGTTGCTGTAGCTCGTCACGGCTCGCAATCACACCACTTTGTGGGGTACTAATATGCGCTGCAATTTGACTATCACGCGGACGCTTATGGTAATAATCAGCGGATTCTTGTTCCGAAATTTTTACCACTCGACCTGAAATGCGAATTTGGCGTTCTTGTTCTGCCCAATAAAACAGAATTTGCGCATAAGGATTGGCTACTAAGTCGAGTCCTTTTTGGCTGTCATAATTGGTATAGAACGCATAACCATTTTCATCCGCACCTCGAAGTAATACGGTACGTACGTGCGGTCGACCATCGGCATTTGCCGTAGCCAATGACATGGCATACGGTTCGTGAAGCCCTGCTTCTAACGCATGGTTAAACCACAATAGAAACTGTTCATGTGGATCAGCATTCACTTGATCCTCATGTAATTCGCCTTTTTGATAACTTAGGCGCAGTTCACTGAGATCTTTAATCAAATCACTCATGAGTCAATCCCCGATTAAGCTGCTGCATTAGCACGTACAGCATCTGCTAAAGCATGTGCCAGTGCAGTCACTTCTTGAAGATTATCACCTTCAACCATCACACGAATTACAGGTTCAGTCCCTGATTTACGAATGAGTAATCGACCACGACCTTTCAGTTGCGCTTCGGCATTGGCAAATTCTGCAGCCAATGCGGGGACTGAGTATGGATCAAACATTGCATCTAAACGAACATTTACAAGTACGTTTGGCAGTAATTTAAAGTCAGCAACCAACTCATGCAGTGCTTTCTTCTGTTCAACCATGACAGTTAAGACTTGTAGGGCTGCAATAATCGCATCACCTGTGGTGCTCTTGTCTAAAGTTAAAATGTGACCTGAAGGTTCACCACCGATAACCCAACCGTTTTCTTCTAAACCTTGCAGTACATAACGGTCACCCACTTTGGCACGAATCAATGGAACTTCTGCTTTTTCAAGTGCCAATTCAAGTGCCATATTGCTCATGAGCGTACCAACAATACCGGCTGGTTTGTTGGCACTTTGTGTCGCCAAAATATACAGAATATGATCGCCATCAATCAACTTTCCATTCTGATCCACTAGAATGACACGATCTGCATCGCCATCAAATGCAATACCCAAATCTGCTTGATGCTCAACAACAGCAGCTTGCAAACTCTCAGGATGAGTTGAGCCACAGCCTTGGTTAATATTCAAACCATTCGGTTCATTATGAATCGCAATCACTTTGGCACCGAGCTCACGGAATACCGCAGGACCCACGTTATATGCTGCTCCATTGGCACAGTCGACGACAATCTTTAAATTGTTTAAATCATAATGGTATGGGAACGTTGATTTACAAAATTCAATATAACGACCTGGAGCATCATCAACACGCACACTTTTTCCTAGACTCGCAATATCATCAATGACAATATCTTTCTCGAGTTCAGCATTAATCTCATCTTGAAACTCGTCTGGTAATTTTTTTCCTTCTGAAGAAAAAAACTTAATGCCATTATCATGATAAGGGTTATGTGAAGCTGAGATGACAATCCCAAGACTCGCATGCAAAGCACGAGTTAAATGAGCAATGGCAGGCGTAGGTAATGGACCCAATAAATGCACGTAAACACCAGCTGCGTTTAAACCCGATTGTAAAGCCGCTTCTAAAATATAACCTGATAAACGAGGATCTTTGCCCATCACCACAATCGGTTTATTTCTTTTTGTTCTACGCTTAAGTACTTTACCCGCAGCAAACCCTAATTTGAGTGCAAACTCAGGTGTGATTGGAAATACACCGAATTTCCCACGAATACCATCAGTACCAAAATAACTCATTCATTCTCTCACTTCTTAGCGGGTGATTAACATCATCCTTTTTCAATGCGCACCACTTTACACCAAAATAAAAAAACCGTCATTTACATGACGGTTTTTTTTAAAAATTGTTTTATAACAGGCAATTAACCAACACGGTAATTCGGTGCTTCTTTAGTAATGGTCACATCGTGAACGTGTGATTCAGACATACCCGCAGACGTGATTTTCACGAATTTCGCATTTTGACGAAGATCTTCAATCACTGCAGAGCCTGTATAACCCATAGATGAACGTAAACCACCCATCATTTGATGCACGATGTTGCCCATTGGCCCTTTGTAAGGTACGCGGCCTTCAATACCTTCTGGAACCAACTTCTCAGCACCTGCTTTAGAGTCTTGGAAATAACGATCCGCAGAACCTGTTGCACCCGCCATTGCACCCAATGAACCCATTCCTCGGTAAGCTTTGTAATAACGACCTTGGAAGAATTCAACTTCGCCTGGTGCTTCTTCAGTACCAGCAAGTAAAGAACCCACCATAATCGTACTTGCACCTGCACCGATCGCTTTTGCCATATCACCTGAGAAGCGGATACCACCGTCTGCGATCAATGGAATTTGATCTTTCAGTGCGTTAGCAACAGAATCGATCGCCGAAATTTGTGGCATACCAATACCTGCAACAATACGAGTCGTACAGATTGAACCAGGACCGATACCTACTTTCACAGCATCTGCGCCTGCATCAAGTAAAGCCAATGCAGCATCGCCAGTAGCAATGTTACCGCCAATGACTTGAACTTGTGGGTAGTTGGCTTTAACCCAACGTACACGCTCGATAACACCAGCAGAGTGACCATGTGCAGTATCGACTACAATCACGTCAACACCCGCATCAACCAATGCTTCAACACGGCTTGGAGTTTCTACACCTGTACCAACTGCAGCACCCACACGTAAACGACCTAAGTCATCTTTACAGCTATTTGGATAAAGCTCAGCTTTATTAAAATCTGTTACAGTGATTAAACCTTTTAGTTCGTTGTTTTCGCCAACAACAATCACTTTCTCAATGCGATTTTTTTGAAGAAGTGCCTGAATGTTTTCTTTCGATTCACCTTCACGAACAGTGACCAAACGATCTTGACCAGTCATGATGTTGCTTACTGGCTGTTCAAGATTAGTTTCAAAGCGTGTATCACGACCTGTCACAATACCAACTACTTTGCCATCTTTCACCACTGGCACACCGCTGATATTGTTCGCTTGCGTAATTGCGATTAACTCACGCACAGTCGTTTCAGGGGTTACTGTAATTGGATCTTTCACCATGCCTGCTTCGAATTTTTTAACACGACGTACTTCAGCAGCTTGCGCTGCAATATCCATATTTTTATGAAGGATACCAATACCGCCATTTTGTGCCATTGCAATTGCCATACGGGATTCAGTCACCGTATCCATTGCTGCAGACACAAGAGGGATATTCAAATTAATGCCGCGAGTTAAACGTGTCTTTAGAGAGACATCTTTTGGGAGAACAGTAGAGTAGGCAGGGAGTAATAGGACATCATCAAAAGTTAACGCGTCTTGAACGATGGTCAACATAACAGTCTCACTGGTAATTTCCGTGCGCCATTATATACAAATTTTAAGGTAAATTTCATTTCTTATTATCGACAATTTTATGAAATTTACCCATCACCCCTATTTTTATGCAATTTACTATCCGAGAAAATCATAATAAGAGCATATAAAACAGAAGCATATTTTAAATCATTCAAATTAACTGACCTGATCGTAATCGTCATCATTCGACGATGGAACAATTTCAATATCAATTAATGGGATCAGATGATGGGCTTGTCGAGCTTTGGCACATTGCGCATCTCCGGCTTGGACCTCTCTACACGATGAACTGCGAACCGTATAAATCGAGCAAGAGACCTGCTTCCCTATTTCTCCTTCTAGAGCAACGCATCGCGGGTTAGTTTGATTCGTCCCCACCATACAAGCATATACAGGGTTAATATCCTCAACCATCTCGGTAGGGATGTTCATCGCTTCCGCACCATAAAATGAAACACGGAAATAGGCACAACAAGCACCACAACTTAAACACGCATCCTGTGCAGAAATCTGAGAGAGCATTTTTAAATCTCTTAAAAATAATTTTTTAGTGACGAAATCCTAAAAAAACTTAATTTCAAAAACAAGATTTATTTTTATTATATTTATTTACTAATCAATAACTTCCATTAAAAAAATGCACCATTATGAATCACTTTCATGGTGCATTATTTCAATACTATTTATAAATAAAATAAATCTTTTGAAGATTCAGATCTTTATGCGTATACAACCATTTATAAACAATAATGTTGCACTAAAGTGCCCACACCAATGACAAGGAAAATTATTGCGCCAATTTTGTGAATCAAGGAAATAGGTAATCGATTCGCCAATTTATCACCAATAAATACTGCCGGCGCATTAGCGATCATCATACCTAATGTCGTTCCAGCCATCACCCACCAGATACTGTCAAAACGTGCAGCAAGTGCCACTGTCGCAATCTGCGTTTTGTCGCCAATTTCAGCCAAGAAAAATAAAATAAATGTCGCTCCAAAAACGCCAAATTTTTGCCATTTTTGAATACTACCAGACTCATCCTCTAATTCATCAGGGACCAACATCCAAGCAGCCATAGCAATAAATCCTATTGCTAGAATCCACATGAGGATCTCGGGACTTAAAATTGTTGTAACCCATTGTCCTAGAGCAGCGGAAACTCCATGATTGACAATTGTTGCTAACAAAATAGCAATTAAGATTGGAACGGGTTTACGAAAGCGTGCAGCAAGAAGTAAAGCTAACAATTGGGTTTTATCACCCATTTCAGCTAGTGCGACGATACCTGTAGACAGAAGGAATTCATACATGATGTCTTTCTCTGGCTAGCATAACAAATACCAATGACCCACCATCCCTGCTAGCCAAAAATCCGCAGAATGGTAAATCAAAGGTCTTGCCAACAAAAGAAAGCTCAAATAGAGCTCATTTGGTTCTTTGCTATGATGACCATGCTCGTTTTAGAGCAAATATGTTGACCATCACCTGTTCTATTGCAGAACAGCGGCTACTCCCCAATGAAGTTTATCCATTATAAGCCTGGCTTTTTGTTTTTACAAATAAAACCCCACCGAAGTGAGGTTTTGATTCTGCAGACAAAATACGTTAAAAATATTTAGATGAGCAATGTACGAATATCTTTAAGCAGCTTCGTCAGTTTATTGGTAAAGCGAGCAGCATCAGCACCATTAATGACACGATGGTCATAAGACAATGACAATGGAAGCATTAAACGTGGATCAAAACCTTGTCCATTCCACACAGGTTGCATCGTTGCAGGTGAAATACCCAAGATTGCCACTTGCGGCCAGTTGACAAGCGGAGTGAATGCCGTACCACCAATTGCGCCTAGGCTTGAAATCGTGAAGTTGGCACCTTGCAGATCTTTCGGTGACAATTTCTTATCACGTGCTTTTTGACCCAACTCACCGAGTTCAACTGCGATTTGCTTAATTGATTTTTGATCTGGATTACGTAGCACAGGCACTGTTAAACCATCTGGTGTAGCAACAGCAATGCCCATATGGATTTCTTTACGCAGTAATACGGTTTTGCCATCGTCAGACAAGTGACCTGCAAACTCACGCTCTTCTTTTAGCAAATGCGCTACAGCCTTGATGATGAATGCCATAATGGTCAGGCTAATGCCTTCTTTCTTAAAGTTGCCTTTAAGCTCATTACGCCATGCTTCAAGCTCCGTAATATCTGCCGCATCAAATTGGGTCACTTGCGGGATATAATTGTTCAATGACAACTGTGGAATAGACACTTGCTGTAAACGTGTTAACGCTTTTTCTTCTACACCACCAAAGGCATCAAAACTTGGTAATTTAGGCAATCCTGCTGGTGCAGCAACTGTCGGTGCAGCAGTTACAGGTGCTGGTGCAGTTAAACGTGTTTTCACATACGCAAAGATGTCTTCTTTCATTAAGCGTGCATGTGGACCAGAAGCTTTGACTTCTGCCAACACAACACCAAGCTCACGCGCCAACTTACGTACCGCAGGACCAGCATATACTTTAGCATTTGCTGCATTTTGCTCTTTGGTCAGCTTATCTGCTGAAGGAGCAGCTGTTTGTACAGGAGCAGCAGCTTGCGCAGGGACTGCTTTTGGTGCTTCCGCTTTTGTACTCACTGGTGCTGCTACAGGGGCTTCTGTAACTGGGGTTACTTGACCTTCAGCTTCAATCGTAACTAAAGCCACGCCTTCAGACACGTTTTGACCCAATTCAATATGAATTGCGGTAATCACACCTGTGGTAGTACTTGGTACTTCAACGGTCGCTTTGTCCGATTCAACCACAATGATGCTTTGGTCTTTTTCAACCTTATCACCAACAGCCACTAAAATTTCAGCTACAGCAGCTTTGTCTACACCTAAGTCAGGGACAGCAATCTCAACTTTACCTGCTGGCGCTGAAGCAACTGTCGCTTTTGTTGATTCTGCAGGTGGTGCTTCTGCAGCTGGAGCAGAAGTCGATGCAGTTTCTGCAGCAGCTTGCGCCGCGGTTGATACTGAAGCTGCTGTTTTCACTTTCAGAATCACAACACCTTCTTTCACTGTATCACCAACTGAAATTTCAATCGATTCAACTGTACCCGCAACAGCACTTGGAACTTCGACTGTTGCTTTGTCTGACTCAACGACTATGATACTTTGATCGGCATCAATTTCATCGCCAACAGCAACCAAGATCTCACCCACAGTGGCTTTTTCAACACCAATGTCTGGTACTTGAACATCAACAGTTTCAGATGCCGTTGCTGCTGCTTTTGGTGCTTCCACTTGAGATTGAGCTACAGGTTCTGCTTGAGCTTGTGCTTTCAATTCTTCAACTTGTGCTGTAGGTGCTTCAGATGACGTTTGCCCTTCCGCTTCAAGCTCTACCAAAACTGCACCTTCAGCAACTTCGTCACCAAGGCTCACCAAAATACTTTTCACCACACCTGCTGAAGTGCTTGGCACTTCAACAGATGCTTTGTCAGACTCCAACAAAACAATGCTGTCATCGACACTAATCGTATCACCCACTTTGACCAAAATTTCAGCCACTGTGGCTTTATCTACACCAATATCAGGAGTCGTAATTTGCATGCTTAGTTCTCCTCTTTGTAGTCAGCTACAGCGTGAAGTTCAGGCGTTGTTTGAGGTGCCCAAGCGACTGGACGGTCAGTATCTAATTCAAAGCTAGAAATTGCATCTTTAACTAGACGTGCATCTACTTCACCCTCGTCAGCAAGTTTCTTCAGTGTCGCAACAACAATATGTGCAGCATCTACACCAAAGTAGCTACGAAGTTTTGCACGTGTATCTGAGCGACCATAACCGTCTGTACCTAATGCTACAAATGGACGGTTATCTGGAAGGTAAGCGCGAATTTGCTCACTGTAAGCACGCATATGATCTGTTGCAGAAACGACGATACCTTTCGTACCCCGCAACTGCTTCGACACCCATGCTTCTTTTACATCTTCAGTAAGTGGATGTAAACGATTATATTCTTCGCACGCCATACCATCACGCGCAAGCTCATTAAAGCTTGTTACGCTGTAGACATTCGAATGAATTTGATATTCATCACGTAAAATTTGAGCCGCTTTAATCACTTCACGCAGAATTACACCTGAACCTAAAAGCTGAACTGTGGCTTTTTCATCTTCCTCAAGTAAATACATACCACGTTTAATGCCTTCTTCAGCACCTTGTGGCATCGCTGGATGCTCATAGTTCTCATTCATTACAGTTAAGTAATAGAACACTCGCTCCTGATCCACATACATGCGTTTTAGACCGTCATGTACAATCACCGCAAGTTCATATCCGAAACATGGATCATAAGAAATACAATTTGGAATCGTATTCGCAAGAATATGTGAGTGACCATCTTGATGCTGTAGACCTTCACCATTCAGCGTAGTACGACCAGCAGTTGCACCCAATAAGAAACCTTGGGCCTGTGCATCACCTGCCGCCCATGCAATATCACCAATACGTTGGAAGCCAAACATTGAGTAATACATGTACATCGGGATCATAGGAAGGTTATTGGTTGAATAACTTGTTCCTAAAGCAGCCCAAGCACTCATCGCACCTGCTTCATTGATCCCCTCTTGAAGCATATGACCATCTTTCGCTTCACGGTAATGCATCAACTGCTCTTGATCTTCAGGGGTATATTTTTGACCGTGCGCGGCATAAATACCCAATTGACGGAACATCCCTTCTAAACCGAAAGTACGCGCCTCATCTGGAACAATTGGTACCACACGATCTTTAATTGCTTTTTCTTTCAGTAGTGCAGAGATCAAACGTACCATCACCATGGTCGTTGATTGTTGCTTACCATTAGAACCAGCTAACACTGCATCAAATACAGACAACTCAGGAATCGCTAAAGATTCACTTTCTTTACGACGTGCTGGTAAGTAACCACCTAAAGCCTCACGACGAGCCTTCATATATTTAATTTCAGGCGAGTTTTCACTTGGTCGATAAAATGGAACTTCTTCAAGTTGCTCATCGGTAAATGGCAAGTTGAAACGGTTACGTACATATTTAAGCGATTCAAGTTGCATTTTCTTGATTTGATGCGTTTTATTGACCGCTTCAATTTCTTCAGATAAGCCATAACCTTTAACAGTTTTCGCGAGAATAACCGTTGGCTGACCTGTAGATTTCATGGCTTCTGCATAAGCAGCATATACTTTGTAAGGATCGTGACCGCCACGATTTAAATTATCGATATCTTCATCACTTAAGTGTTTAACTAACTCTTCAGCTTCAGGATATTTACCAAAGAAGTGCGCACGTGTATAAGCACCACCTTTCACTTGATAACGCTGATAATCACCATCTACAGCTTCTTCCATAATGGCTTTAAGCGCACCAGATTCATCTTTAGCAAGTAGTGGATCCCAATGACGACCCCATACTACTTTAATCACGCGCCAACCTGCACCACGGAATAAAGACTCAAGTTCTTGGATGATCTTACCATTACCACGAACTGGACCATCTAAACGTTGCAAGTTACAGTTTACAACCCAAACCAAGTTGTCTAACTTTTCACGACCTGCCAACGAGATTGCACCAGTACTTTCTGGTTCATCCATCTCACCATCGCCAAGATAAGCCCAAACCTTACGATCTTCTTCTTTAATCAAACCGCGGTTCATCAAGTACTTTTGAATATGTGCTTGATAAATGGACATGATTGGACCCAGACCCATCGATACCGTTGGGAACTGCCAATAGTCTGGCATTAAGTATGGATGTGGGTACGAAGGCAAACCGATACCATCAACTTCACGACGGAAATTGTTTAGATGCTCTTCAGTTAAACGACCTTCCAAGAATGAACGCGCATAAATCCCTGGTGCACAGTGACCTTGATAATAAATCATGTCACCGCCGAAGTTATCACTGTTCGCACGGAAGAAATGGTTAAAGCCAACATCATATAAAGTTGCAGAAGATGCAAAGCTGGCTAAGTGACCACCAAGATCGTCGCCTGTTTTATTGGCGCGAAGCACCATTGCTAAAGCATTCCAACGAATCAAAGCACGAATTCGGCGCTCCATATCTGGATCGCCAGGCATTGCAGGTTGCTCTTCTACTGAAATCGTATTTAAGTAAGGAGTATTTAGACGCTGAATGGGAACATGTTTCGCAATCGCACGTTGATACAGTTTTTCAAGAAGAAAGGCTGCTCTTTCAGTCCCCATATGCTGTAAAACAGAGTCAAAAGCGTCCTGCCACTCTTGGGTTTCTTGTGCGTCGGTATCACCGTAATACGCCATATTACACCTATATTCATGCCTATTTGTATGCCCTATATTTAACATATTTTCGCGATACGCAGTTATGGCTATAAATGAATACGACATTAGACTAATATTTCGATAATAAATACTACTTGACCATTTATTACACAAATTAACACTAAAACGCCAATTTTGCTGTTTTTTTATACAAAGCTTTATTTTAATCTTGAATTTAGTCAGGTGACCTGACTGCAAAAACGAAAATCACCAAGACTATGCTTGGCGATTTATTCAAATGACTTAACAATGGATGTGTATTAATGAGGTTTGATAATTAATTAAGGCAACATCGCTAGGTAAGTTGAAGGATTTTTACGCTGACCATCTTTGACCACTTCGTAATGTAAGTGAGGACCAGTACAGCGTCCAGTACAACCTACATTGGCAATATGCTCGCCAGCAGTGACTTTATCACCCACTTTAGCAATTAAGCGTGAAGCATGTGCATATCGTGTGATATACCCATTACCGTGGTTGATTTCGACATATTGACCATAACCTGTACCCCAACCTGATTTAGTCACTATTCCTGGACCAGTTGCATATATTGGAGTTCCTGTTGGTGCCGCAAGATCTAAACCAGAATGGTTTTCAGCACGTCCGCCCATTGTTCGGCCGCCATAATTTGAACTGACACGACCACTTGGAAGTGGGTGTGTCACTAACCATGAATATACGTTATTTGAAGAGTAACGATTTGAACTTGTCGTTGTAGTTTTTTGAGCAGGGTATTTGCTATTAAGCAGCGCATTATTTAATTCGATTGGATCCGCCTTTGCCCGAACTGTCACATCGACTTGTGCTGTCGCTGGAATGTCCATGTCATCTGGATGACTATAAGAACCTTGTGATAGTGTTCTTGTTAACTCTTCCAATCGATCAGGATTGGAGGCTTGTGTGGCATCTAATTGAACTAAATCTGCAAATGCAACCGAAGCTGCTGAAGCTGCTAAAGAAAACGCTAATAAAATACGTCGCGTATACATATAAACCTCATTAAACTGTTCTTACTCAAGTCTCTTGTGTGATCTCTTCCTTGATATCGAAAGAAACAAGCGTTTAAGATTAAGACAAAACAATGTAGGAACAATGTATGTCAGAACCAAAAAATATGTTTCAACAAACAAGACAACACATAAAAACAGGAAACTTATCGTTTCTCACAAAGCAAGTTGCTGACTGGCAGAGACTTACAAAATTAATTCAACCGCTATTGCCCAAAAATGAACAATGGCAAGTTGTCTGTTATCAATACGGTATTTTGACCATCACCGGTGAAAATCAAGCCATGATTAGTCAACTCGGTTACCTTCAAAAACAGTATATTTCTCAGTTATCACAAATCCCTGAACTCAAAGATTTACAAAAAATCCAAGTTCGTCTTCGAGCAAAAAAAGAAATTCCCCAAACACAAACTGAAAATTCCAAAACTTCTTTATGTCCGACAACGCAAGAAATGTTACTCAACGCTGCTAGTTTTGTGAACGATCCTAAGCTTAGCCAAGCTATGATACGTTTGGCAAGCAATAAAAAGTAACAGGATCATTTGATTTAAACGTCATTCACTATTTTAAAGGCGAATTAAGTCACACTTAACAATGTTATACTATAACATTTAACCTGAAGACAATGACTTAGATCACACTTACATATTGAATTGGACATGACTTTTCGTCATCAAATGTTACAATTTCATAATTAGATGGATCACTCTGAACATTGCGAAGCAGGTGATTATTGAGTGCATGTCCAGATTTGTAACCATCAAACTTCGCAATAATTTGATGTCCGAGTAAATAAAGATCACCCACCGCATCTAATATTTTATGACGTACAAATTCATCAGCAAATCGTAAGCCTTCTTCGTTCACGACACCTGAATCATCAACGCCAATTGCATTCTCTAAACTAGCACCCAAAGCTAAATTATTCGCCTTAAGATAATCCAAATCTTTCATAAAGCCGAAAGTACGTGCCTCACTGACTTCATAAACAAATGTTTCCGTTGAGAAATCAATACTGGCAGACTGATATTCTTTGGCAAAGGCTGGGTGATCGAAATCAATCGTAAAATTAAGTTGAAAACCATCATGCGGATTAAAAATAGCGCGCTTATCGTCAATTAATGCTTCTACAGGCTTTAATATTTTTATAAATTTTTTAGGCGCTTCTTGCTCCATCAACTCACCTTGGATGAGTAAATAGATAAATGGACCGGCGCTTCCATCCATAATTGGAACTTCTGAAGCTGATACTTCAATAATCAGATTATCAATACCAAGACCTGCAATCGCACTCATAATATGTTCGATAGTCCCAACTTTGGCATTTTCTTGTACCAAATTCGAACACATAAATGCTTCCTGAATCAGCATCGCATTGGCAGGAATATCTACAGGCGGATTTAAATCAATACGGCGAAAAACAATACCCCCATCAGCTACATGTGGTACAAAGTTAATCATTACTTTTTGCCCACTGTGTAATCCGATACCACTCGCTTTCACGACTCGTTTCAGGGTGCGTTGTTTCAACATGTTTCTTCAATATTCATCTAAAATCTAGTATACGTTAGCACATTTAGCCATTGATAAAAATCAAAAAGGTGGCATAAGCGCCACCTTTTCTGTTTGATCATCGTAAACACATTATGTTACATGTTATTTACGCTGTTGATTTTTAAGATAATCTTGAATGCTCATTGGTGCAGATCGAGGCCCTGCAGAAGGCTCTGGGGCTACACTCTCTTGATTCTGACGTTTACTGATTGCTGGAACATCATCTTCATCCAAAGCAGCAGCCTGTCCACCAACTGATGGATTAACACTCACTGGTGCACGACGCTTCACTTCCGTTTCATTCGCATTACGAGTTAAACCGGTGGCAATCACTGTAACACGGATTTCATCACGCGCATCTGGATCAAATACTGTACCAAAGAAGACTTCACCTTCATCCAGATCAACAATTTGATTGACAACATCTGTGATAATTTCAGTTTCACGTAAGGTAACATCATTACCGCCAGTGATATTAATTAAAACACCCTTCGCGTTCATAATATTTACGTTGTCAAGCAACGGACTGCGAATCGCAAGACGCGCTGCATCTTCAGCACGATCTGGACCGCTACTCTTACCTTCACCCATCATCGCATAACCGCGTGTGCTCATCGCTGTTTTTAAATCGGCGAAGTCAAGGTTGATATGACCAGGACGCACAACTAGATCAAAGATACTTCGTACTGCGTTAAGCAAGACATCATCCGCTTTGCGATAAGCATCTTGCATTGAGATATCACCATAAACGCTAAGTAGGCGTTGGTTTGGAATGATAATCAATGAGTCAACATGCTTTTCAAGTTCTTCGATCCCTTTTTCAGCAGAACGTTGACGACGACGACCCTCGAAGTTAAATGGAGTGGTGACAACACCAACCGTCAAAATACCCATTTCTTGTGCTATTTCAGCCACGACTGGTGCTGCACCAGTCCCAGTACCACCACCCATGCCGGCAGTAACAAATACCATATCTGCACCTTCTAGATGCTGACGGATTAACTCGCGACTTTCTTCTGCTGCAATTTGACCGACATCAGGATTTGCTCCTGCACCTAGTCCACGCGTACTTTGTTGGCCCAATTGGATTTTGAATGGCGCATTCATACGATCTAAAGCTTGTTTATCTGTATTTGCACAAACAAATTTCACGCCTTTGATATCAGATTGCACCATGTGTTGTACGGCATTACCACCACCGCCACCAACACCAAACACAGTAAAACGGGCTTGACCGTTATTATCGGTTTGTTCATCTTCTAAAAATTCAAATGAAGCCATGACCTTAACTTTTCCTAATAAATTTGGCAGTCACTTAAGCCCGTATACTGCCTTGATCTTCAATAATAAAAATTTGTTTTTAGGATGCGTTGCAATCACATTCTTGTCAAGCACATGAAGTTGCTCTTACAAGTTGCAAACAATACTCCCTTAAAAACTAAACTTAAAAAATACCTTTCAATTTGTTATTAAACGCATTCCAACCATTCGCTATGCGCTCTAATAATGGACGCTTATTCACTTCTTCAGGTTGCTCAACCGATTCTTGTAAATCGCTTTGACTAAATAACAGCAGTCCTGTTGCGGTAGAATACATTGAACGTCTTAATGCAGGTAAATGTTGATCATCCGCATATACTTGTAGCGGAGGGTTGCCTAAATGAGCAGAAACACCCAACATACGACGTGATAATGTGATCATACCCTCAATCTGACATGCATCACCACTTAAAACTACACCGTGGTATAAACTTTGTAGCGCACCACGTTGTTGTAACTCATCACGCACCATAGAAAGAATTTCTTCGTAACGTGCAATAATAATCTCTGATAGCTCAATCCGACTGATCGCTTGAGGACCATCGATCGCTTCAAACTCGATCATATGTTCAGGTTTGACTTGCTGTAAATCAACGCAACCATAAAGCAATTTAAGTCGTTCAGCTTCTTCGGTCGTCGTTTGCAATACTGCAGCGATATCACGCGTTACATTTTCACCACCACGTTGAATGGTGTGTGCTAGCACTAAATGACCTTCAATATAAACTGCAATATTGGTTGTACCAGCCCCAATATCCAATAAGCATACACCATACTCTTTTTCATCTTTTAGCAATGCACCTTCAGCCGTTGCTAAACATGAAATCACCATCTTTTCGACAAAAATATTGGCGCCTTTCATTGCACGATCTAAATTTTGCATGGTGCTGATTGGTAGCATCATGAGTTGATAGTGCGCCGTCATACTATTTGCTGAAAGGTTGATTGGATTATGCACCCACTCAGGTGAATCATCCAACTCAAAACCCAATGGGACTGCACTTGCAAGATAATGATCAGAAGTTAAATGACTGGCTTTTGCCATTTCTAAAGCTTTAACCACTTCTGAAGTCGTAATGGTACGTTCTGAATTAGAAATCGGTGTCCGGCCTGTCGCATAAGCACTTTGAAGTTCTGTACTCGGGATCGATACCCATGCTGAATGCACACGACACTCCGCCATGTCTTCTGCTTCTTGTACCGCATTCTTAATCGCAGAGATCACTTTTTCAAGGCTAACAATTTTTCCTTTGTTCATGCCTTTATTTCGCGCAGTCGCCATACCGATGACCTGGATATTATCCGGCGCATGTACTTTACCAATTAGAACTGAAACTTTATGTGTCCCAATGTCTATCGCAACAACTGAGGGAACAGCCTCATTCATGATTCACTACCATTTTCTTCATTGTTTATATCTGGCTTATGCCTATTTTTAAAGCCACGTATTATGGCTTTGCAACTCTTGAATCTGCAATGTTAATGTCATTAATGGTTACAACAAACTGACCATTTATAATCTTTGGTGGTGTCGCATTTTTCCATTGAATCGCCAAGCCATTTCGATAACGTAAGTCAATCGCGGAAACTCTTGGCCAAACCACTTTCAGATCTGCTTGAGATAAGTGACTCAATCGTTGCAGTTTGCTCATGGTCTGATCCTGATCCACAATAATACGTAAACCCGAATCGAACTGCATAAACCATGTCCGACGATCTGTTAAATATAGCTCTTTCAAACGCAGATTAACTGGACTAAACAGTTGATTAATTTCATGATAACGTCTCATCATGACTTTTGACTGATCTGACGGACCATGCATTAGTGGTAAATTTGCGTGATTTCTAGAGTACGCCTCTGTATACACCACACCCTGATCACTTAACAGACGTCCTGTTCCCCAACGTGCAATCGGATGTTTCGGAATAACACGAACCTTAATACCGTCTGGCCAAGCTCTAGAAATGACCACTCGATCTACCCAAGAAATCTCTAATGCCTTATCACGAATTTGCTCAAGATCAGCAGTAAAATAATTGCCTGTAATGGTAGGTATTAACTGCTGTTTCACTTGACTAATTTCAGACTCGGCTTGCAGACCAACCACATCCAAAGATGCTACCTTTGCACTGGTCATAACACTATATAAGCCATAAATCCCGACCAAAAGTACACAACATGCAAAAATAAGCATGACCCAACCACCCGCATTAATCATTTTCTCTTTGCGAGTCGGTGGTTTGTCATGAATCGATGTAATCGCCGCACGTTTGCGACGCATCGATGGAGGTAGTTGAGCCATAACTTAGTGTGATTCTTTCGCTAAGGTTTGCTCTAAAATAGCCAAACACAAATCTTCAAAACTATAACCTACTGCTTGAGCTGCTTTTGGTACCAATGAATGACTGGTCATGCCTGGAACAGTATTCACTTCTAGCAACCAAAATTGACCTTGCTCATCCTGCATAGCATCAATTCTACCCCAACCACTTGCCCCAACAGCTTGAAACGCTCGTAAGCAAAGCGCTTGTAAGCTTTTTTCTTCAGCTTCACTCAAACCACAAGGGATACCATATTCAACATCATTGCGTTGGTATTTAGCTTCATAGTCATAAAAGGCTACATCAGCTGGAGGTTGTAAACGGATGACTGGTAATGGTTGGCCGTTTAAAAATGAAATCGTAAATTCACGACCTGTAATCCACTTCTCAGCCATGACCACAGCATCATGTTGAGTCGCTTTTTTAATTGCTTCAGCTAAATCCTCTGCTTTCTCAACCTTACTCATGCCCACACTTGAGCCTTCATGCACGGGTTTGATAATCAGTGGCAATCCAAGTTCTGCAACGAGTGCTTGCGCATCAGTATCTTTAGAAACAATACGGTATGGCGCTGTTGGAAGTTCAGAACCTTGCCAAATTTGTTTGGTCTTTACTTTATCCATTCCAATAGCCGACCCCTGCACACCAGTTCCAGTATATGGAATATTTAACCACTCTAATGCGCCTTGGATTTGACCATCTTCTCCACCACGACCATGTAACACAATAAATGCACGATCGTAATTTACCAGTTCAGTCACACTGCGTTCTTGAGGGTCAAAACCCTCTGCATTCACCCCTGAACGTACCAATGCTTCAAGTACAGCCTTACCACTATCTAATGACACCTCACGCTCTGCAGATTTACCACCAAGCAATACAGCAACTTTGCCGAATTTAGAAGCATTTGACACGTTTAGTTCCTTAAACTTATAAAATTTTCAATTTAGCCAAATCATCAAACGACGATTATTTTAAATAGAGCTGGTTCTGAGCAAGCTCAATTGAAATTGCTCCAACGTTACCCGCACCTTGAGTCAATAACAAGTCATTTGCTTGTAACACTTTTTGTATCACATTTGGCAAATTCCCTTCTACTGGATCAATCAAGATTGGTTCAACATCACCACGTAATCGGATACTTCTTGCCAATGAGCGACTATCTGCACCAACAATCGGCTTTTCACCTGCAGAATATACTTCTAATAGCAGTAATTGATCGACTTGTGACAAGACATCAACGAAATCATCAAAACAATCACGTGTACGGCTAAAACGGTGAGGTTGGAACATCATCACAAGTCTACGATCAGGATGACTTGCACGCGCAGCTTTAATCGTTGCTTCAACTTCTTTTGGATGGTGACCATAATCATCAACCAGTTTGACCGTTCCATCACCTAACTCAAATTCACCTTGAATTTGGAAACGACGCCCTACACCACTAAAACTTTCTAAAGCACGGGCAATTGCAGCATCAGATACACCTTCATCAGTTGCCACACCAATCGCAGCTAACGCATTAAGGATGTTATGCAAACCAGGCATATTAATGGTTAACTTGAGTGGCTCTTTGTTTTTACGAAGCACTGTGAAATGCGATTGCATCCCCTCTTGTACCACATCTACGGCACGAATATCGTTATCTTCGTTAAACCCATAAGTTAAAACAGGTCGACCAATACGTGGCATGATTTCACGAATATTTTGATCATCGCCACACACTACGGCTAAACCGTAGAACGGAAGCTTCTGCAAGAATTGAACAAAAGTATCTTTCAAAACATCGAAGCTACCACCATAAGTGTCCATATGATCAGCATCAATGTTGGTGACAATGGCAGCCATTGGTTCTAAATATAGGAATGAAGCATCAGATTCATCTGCTTCAGCTACAATATAACGACTCGCACCTAAAGCAGCATTTACTCCAGAGCGATTAAGCAAACCACCAATCACGTATGTCGGATCCATGTTTTCTTCAGCAAGCATACAGGTCACCAAACTTGTTGTTGTGGTTTTACCATGTGTGCCTGCAACCGCAATACCATGACGGTAACGCATCAACTCGCCCAACATTTCCGCACGACGCACTACAGGGATGCGTGTTTCAATCGCTGCTTTAATTTCTGGATTTTCTTGGTCAATCGCAGTCGATACAACCAATACATTCGCACCGTCAATATTATCAGCAGCGTGTCCGATATGAACTTTAATGCCATTTTCTTCAAGCTGTGCAGTGGTTTTAGAGGCTTTAATATCCGACCCTGAAACTTTATAGCCTTGGTTTTTTAAGACTTCCGCAATCCCGCACATTCCTGCACCACCAATACCCACAAAATGAATATGTTTGATACGGCGCATTTCAGGAATCTTAATCAGGTTTTTTGCTTTATCAGCTGGGTTCGTTGAAGACATAATTTTCTCTAAAACTTACAAATCTTGAATTAAACCAACCACACGCTGAGTTGCATCTGGTTGAGCTTGTTGACGTGCTTTAACAGCCATTTCCGTCAACAATGTACGGTTCATGAGTGGCAATAAAACTGCTTTTAATGAATCAGGAGTGAGTGTCGCTTGTGGACAAATTTTTGCAGCATTAATATCTGCTAGGAATTTGGCATTCGCGGTTTGGTGGTCATCTACTGCACTTGGCAAAGGTACAAATACGGCTGCAACACCCGCAGTAGCAATCTCAGTGACCGTCAGTGCACCAGCACGACAGATTACTAGATCGGCATTGGCATAGGCTTCCGCCATATTTTCAATAAACGGTTGAACTTCTACCTGTAAATGATCAGGAGCATCGGCATAACGTGCCCGCGTGCTATCAGCATGATTTTGACCACACTGATGATAAACACTTAAAGGAACATCTAATTGTTTCAGTGCTTCGGGTACGCGCTCATTCAATGCTTGTGCGCCCAAAGAGCCGCCTACAATTAAAATACGAATAGGTTGATTGGCTTTTTCTCGCTCTTGATATCGCCAAGCAGGACTCAATATCGCAGAAATTTCCTTACGTACGGGATTACCTGTAGTCACGATTTTATGATTTTCTGGAAATGTTTTCGGGAATGCCTGACAGACCGTTTTAGCAACACGAGCCAATTGCGTATTGGTGAAACCCGCTACTGCATTTTGCTCATGAATGATGACAGGAATACCAAGAATACGCGCAGCCAAACCACCAGGACCCGCAACATAACCGCCAAAACCAGCGACTGCATCTACGTTTAATCGTTTCATATAGCGCATTGCGCTAAGCGTTGCTTTTAAAATTTTAAAAGGGGCTTGCAGCTTACGGACGATTCCATTGCCACGGACACCCTGAATATCAATTTGATAAATTGGAATGTGGTGATTTTTAAGCAGGCGATTTTCCATGCCTGAAGGCGTTGCCAACCATGACACTTCGACACCTTGCTGTTGTAATTCCTGAGCAACTGCTAGGGCAGGAAATACATGTCCACCTGTACCTGCAGCCATCATCATGACATGTTTAGGTTGTTTATGCTGAGCTTGTGTCACGGTCTAATTCTTCAAATCTAAGAGCTAACAGAAAATTTTATATAAGGTATCAATTGTAATCACAATCGTATATCCATGAAAGTTTATTTACTTTTTTTCACGGAGCCTTTAATTGTTTTTTTCATATGATTTCAGAGTTTAAACTAGATTTATTATGAGGTGTGCCTTTTTTATGTATTTTACCATTCGATCTAGTTTATAACGCACCAGAATAATGATTAATGTGCACATTAAAAACCACCACAGTATTGGTTCTATTATTCCTTCGTATCTTCGCTACCGCCATATTGGATATAAACTTATGTCTAAATGGTATGAGGCAACCTTTCTATTTATGATATTGATATATCTCATTGAGATTCAGCTCGCGAATAAAAGGATTTTTAAACGCAAATGTCAAAAATATCACCTTATGACATTTGGATTATTTTGGCAGGCTACCTTGCTGCAATTCATGTCGGTAAACTTTCTGCTGTTATTCCAATTCTTCAAAAAGATTTAAATCTAAGTTTCACCCAAGCAGGCCTATCCTTATCACTGGTTCAAGGTGCTGGAATGCTGTTTGCCCTGTGTATTGGTGCTGTATCTGAGAAAATAGGACTCAAAAAATGTCTTATTTTTGCACTCATTCTATTGGGGATGAGTAGTTTTGCAGGCTTATGGATTGATCATAGTGTTAGCCTTTATTTTTTTCGATTTATGGAAGGTATTGGATTTCTCACCATTAGTCTTTGCGCTCCCGCAATTTTAAAACGCCTGAGCACGCCTGAAACCATGAATTTTAAAATGGGGTTATGGAGTTCTTATATGGGAGTTGGGGTTAGTCTTGCTATTTTGACCATCCCTGTATTACTCGAATGGCTCAGTTGGCAACACATTTGGGCATTATTTGGTGCCTTGTGTTGGCTGGTTGCCTTGATGATTTACCATTTTTTACGTTATGACGATAAACAAACCACTGTAACGACAAAGGCACTGAGCACATCAACCTCCAACTCTTTTTTATCTATTGTTAAAGCCACCGTGACCCATCCACCCATTCTCTGTCTAGCCGTTATCTTTGCTTGCTATACCAGTCAATGGATCACACTCACAGGTTTTTTACCCAGCTTGTATGTCTCATTCAATATGGATTTAAAGCTCGCAGGAATTTTGGTGTCAATGGTTGTGTTATCTAACTTAGGTGGAACCTTTGGCGCAGGCGTATTACTTCAAAAAGGCATAGCTCCTTTTAAATTACTTCAATGTAGTTTTTTAAGTCTAATTTTATGTAGCTGGGTTGTATTCTCACAACCACATTGGTTGAGTTTTGAGTTGCAATATTTGTGCGCTATTTTGTTTTCTTTTATCGGTGGCATTATTCCGACGACCGTCTTCGCCAATACACTTAAATACGCTCCACAGGCCAATGCAGCAGCATCCAGTATGGGCTTAGTGCTGCAAATTTCTGCATGTGCGCAGTTCCTTGTTCCCCCAGCCACAGCGGCTCTCGTTTCGTCTTCTCACCAGTGGTCAAATGCCGCATGGGTTACCTTAAGTCTTTCCACCCTAGGACTATTGACCAGCTATTATTTATTTAAAATATATACGCAAAAAAAAGAGCCTGTTTAGGCTCTTTTTTTTGCAGATCAACTAACGTCCAGCTTCTAAAACATCAAATAATGTATCTGCGATAGAAGTACCAAATTGTGCGTCTATTTCACGTATACATGTTGGACTAGTCACATTAATTTCTGTTACATAGTTTCCAATGACATCAAGACCCACAAATACCAGTCCCTTCTCACGCAAGAATGGTCCAACTTTAGCAGCAATCGCCTTATCATTTTCAGTCAACGGACGTGCTTCACCACGCCCACCAGCAGCAAGGTTACCTCGCGTTTCACCATTTTGTGGAATACGAGCTAAACAATATGGAATTGGCTCACCATTGACCATCAGAATACGTTTATCCCCATCCACGATTTCAGGAATATAACGTTGCGCCATAATCGGTTGCTGACCCATTTGAGTCAACATTTCCAAAGTTGAACCGATATTTGCCCCTGCAGCGGTTAAACGGAAAATTCCCATACCGCCCATCCCATCTAGGGGTTTTACAATCACATCTTGATGTTCAGCAATAAACTCTCGGATTAAACTTTGCTGTGAAGTTACCAAAGTCGGAACCTGCAGTTCTGGAAATTGTGTAGCGAACAGCTTTTCGTTACAGTCTCGCAAACTTTGAGGTTTATTGATAATCCACGAACCTTCACGTTCCGCTTGTTCCAGAATATAAGTTGTATAAACAAAGTTCATATCAAAAGGTGGATCTTTACGCATGAGCACAACATCGTATGCGGCTAAAGATTCTTTCTGTTTTTCACCAAGTTCATAGTAATGATTATAATCCTCAAACACTTTAAGTGGTGAGATCAAACCAAAAGCTTTGCCTTGATCGATATATAAATCTTCCTGAAGTGCATACCCTAACTCATGACCGCGACGTGCAGCAGCCCAAAGCATTGCCATGGTCGAATCTTTTTTGAGGTTTACATTTTCGATGGGATCCATCACCACAAGTACGCGCATGATCTGTTCTCTATTTTATCAATGAAGCGATTATAACGAAGTTTAGTGAACGATCTACTGATCTATCAAAGGATCAATTGTATAAATTCAGCGAAGCTCTTTCCTATTTCTGCTGAGCACTAGAGTTTGCATTCATACCAAACTACTAAAAAAAATAATAAAAAACGGCGCAATGAGCGTCAGGAAAAATCCACTGAGAATTGCAATTTGTACATCTAATGGTGAACAATTGTTTTTTACAAAGGGTAAAGTCGAGTCCATCGCCGTGGCACCACATACACCAATGATTGGCTTTGGATAACGCTGACCTAATAAATACAACAATGCAATCGCATAAAACTCTCGTACAAGATCTGTGATCAAAGCAAAAGTTCCCTGCTCAGGTCCTAAAACTTTAGCAACTAAAGGACCAGAAAGAGAGAACCAACCAAATCCGCTCCCCATCACCACGAGTTCGACAAAGGATTGAGTCATGATATGACTCGTCAAATAAGCCCCAATAAACAGTGCAATGATTGAAAAAAATGGCACTTTAATATGATTCATAGTGAGAGCTTGAATTTTAATCGTAGACAAATCCACTCCGATTAAAAAAATCAACACATACAATAGTATCGCGCTTAACATTTCCCCTGATAAAGTCTTGGGTAATAGCCAATATAGCCCCATGCCGATCAACACCATTCCAATCGCAATCAAGCATTCGGTAATAGGTTTGAGCATATCCTTGAATGATTTTTGGTGCTCAGCCTTAAAGTGGCTACGATTAAATAAAAGTCCAAAGGTAATCACACTTAACACTGTTGAATAAATAAAAGCTTCAATTAATATTTTTGAACCAAGGTCTTTATCAAACAATACACTGCCAAATTGAAAGCCTATAGAGATGAGGAGCAACCAAACCAAAAACGTAATTTGACCAACCAATATATTGCGAACTTGAACGTTTGCAGCTTTACCTATGCCCCAACCCAATATAAGAGAAATGAGAATAGGTAAAAGCGAAATTATTAAATTTTGAATCATAGTTATGCAGCACTTAATGTGTGAAGTATTCGATATAAGAATGTAAAGTTTGAAATTATAAAGTTTTATTTGAAACTCAAATCAATAGCGCTCAAGATCTATATTTATAAATATTAGATAATTATCGAGTAGTGAAATTAAATTCTGATGTACTGTTACAACTTCAAATACGAATTACATCAAACATTAACATCGTTGAATAAAACTAACAGGACTTGATATTCCAACAATAGGTACAAGTCCATGATTAAAATAATTTCTACACTCTGTTTACTCTGTATCAGTTCAGTTACTTTAGCAGCAGGTAATCCTACACGAGTCGGTGATGTACTCGGTCGAGACCTCGACGTTCCACTCGTTGGTGCATTAGGGCATACAGGTGTATATGTAAGTTCAAACAATATTGTTCAAGTCATGAACAAAACGGCATATGTAGATGTGATTGAATATGTCAGCTTAAGTGGATTTAAAACTACAAAATATTGGGGAGCAAAGGCCAAAACAAGTTTTGGATATAAATCTCCTTACTCATCTGCTGCTAATCAAATCACTGCGATTTCAAATCAGCAACGACCTCATGTCGCTTACACGCTGTATTCAGCAACACCGAACCCAGCTGTGCAAGTCTGTTCACAATATAATTCCAATGGTGCTTGTAGCAAATATACATGGCAAAAGGGAGCGTTCCGATGTGACAGCTTTACGAAATGGCTCTACACTCAGACGGGTAATGGTAATCTAGGAGGAAGCACACCGCGTGGAACTTTCAACAGTAGCTTACTCACAATTACACGAGTGTAAATAAATCATTCCATTGGATTGCCTTCACATCTCTGATGTTGAAGGCAACGACAGCTTAATATTTTAATATTATGAATAAGAAAAATATTTTTTTGGTTATTTTGATCTTCGTGATCTGTGCAGTAATTTTATGGGTGTATTTGAAATCGACAGCAGATACGACTCAAAGTATATCAAATCAAAACAATAATACTTCAACGTTAAAAAGCAATGAAGATCGCGCGACTAGCTTGTCTGAAAATAGTGAAGATATGAAACTCAACACTAACCTACCCGTATGGGCAAAAAAGTTACTTCAACTGGATCAATCTGCTGCGAATCGAGAAGAAAAAATACATGATTTAATTCAGCTCCTTGAACAAAACCAGCATGATGAAAATGCAATAGAAGAAATCCTGACTCAACTTACTTCTCTCAATCCTTTAGAAGCAACTGAACAAATTTTGCCATTTCTAACACATCAAAATCCTAAAATTCAAAGCTTAGCAATAGGCGCACTGAATAATGCGATGTTGCTGACTGATCGAGAACATGAACTCAAAAAATCCCTACCTGAAAATGATTTGATTCGACAGAAAATTAGTCACGCTTTAGAGCAACGTTTTCAGGATCCAAATTTAGATCCAAAGGTTAAACAAGTTCTTATTTCTAGCCTACCGCATACCGCATCTGTCCAAACTCAGCACAATCTTGCACAAGAACTTCTTCAACAAAATTCTATCTCACCAAACGAAGCACAATTTCTTTCTCAATATCTGCTAAATGGTCAGGGAAATAACACAACACTAGAACAACTTGCGCATAAAAATCCGAAGATGATTGAAGACATTATTTCAAATTTAAATAATCAAATTGTCGACCAACCAGCTATAGTTGAAGTTCTGAATAATGATCAAAAAAAGCAACTACATAATTTTATCTTACAGCATCCACCAAACTCAAAAGATGAAAGCTATGGATATAAAAATGATATATGGCGATTTTCTTTAAACCAACTTCAACAATAAATAAGAGTTAGACTGGTTTTATATGAATATTTTTCAAGCTTGTAATTACATAAAATTTACATTTAAAATAATTAAATAACTTCTCACTCCTATTTTAACTATAAATCAACATAGATTTAATACATTAATCTTTTTTATTTCAAGCTAAATTAATATTACATTTTAATCATTCATGATTTCATTTTTTTAATCGTGATGACTAAATATTTAGCACTCCAATAATCATAGTTATAAATTTAATGAGGGCATTATGAAAATAGTATTAATTGGTGCAACAGGCATGGCAGGTTCTCGTATTCTTGAAGAGCTTGTTTCACGTGGACACTACGTCAAAGCGATTGCGCGTAATACAAGCAAAGTTTCAGATACAGAGCGTGTTTTAACTGTAGATTTAGATTTAAATGATCAAGAAGCACTTGTAAATGAGCTGAAAGGTCAAGATGCTGTCATTAGTGCAGTACGTTTCCAAGGTCTTGATATCAATTCACTTCTTAATGCTATTCGTGAATCAAAAGTTAAACGTTATATTGTTGTTGGTGGCGCTGGCGGTTTAACTGTGCCAAATAAAAATGTGCGTGTAATCGATACCGAGGACTTCCCTGATGCCTATAAAGCTGAGGCGGAAGCAGGCATTCAGTTCTTTGATAAGCTAAAACAAGTGGACGACATTGACTGGA
Source organism: Acinetobacter sp. YH12239 (assembly GCF_013417635.1). Lineage (NCBI taxonomy): Bacteria > Pseudomonadati > Pseudomonadota > Gammaproteobacteria > Moraxellales > Moraxellaceae > Acinetobacter > Acinetobacter sp. YH12239. Next base: position 114,222 of record NZ_VPDP01000009.1, read on the forward strand.
CTTTTATTGCTCCTGCAGCGGAATTCAGTCCTGGTAAGCGAACTGGTGAATATCGCTCTGGTAAAGATGAACTTATCGTTGGTGAAGAAGGTAGTAAAATCTCTGCAGAAGATTTCGCAGTAGCGCTCATTGATGAACTTGAAAATAATAACCATATTCAAGAGCGCTTTAGCGTAGGTTATTAATATTCAATAATATAATAAAAAAGGAAGCTTAAGCTTCCTTTTTTATTATTTATTTCACTCTATGAGATATTTTAAATAAATGAGATGAATTAAATCTAAAGAGATTATAATATTCATATAAATAAAATTTAAAAAATAGTATTTCCATGAATTATCTTGAGTATTTTTTATATATTTTCACTGTCATTATTATGATTGCCACTCCAGGCCCTGTTATGATTTTGGTGATCAGTGCAGGTGCAAAAGGCGGTTATCGAAAAGCATTACAGACTATTTTAGGTACTAATGTTGCCTCACTATGTTCAATTACCCTTTCAATTTTAGTGTGGCAAAAGTTGTTACAGATACAAGGGAATTAGTTGTAAATCAAGGTCCATTAACCATTAATCGAAATATGTACAAGAAAGTCTTCAAACAAGACTATCACGCTGGAATGTTAGATCAATTGCGGAAAGAAGGTACTTATAAAGGAGATGGATTAAATGCTGACTATAAAAGGTTAGGTTATTAATATGAAAAAACTTACGGTACTGTTTTTAACTCTTCAGTTAAGTGGTTGTAGCTTTGCTGACGAAAAATATGAAAGCAACCTTAAAATAGCCCAACTGGAAGCGGAGCATTCTGCTAGTAATGTTTTGTCATTTCTGCCTCAAAACTTGAAACTTATTGATAAATTAGATTCAAAAACTTCAAAAGATTTACAAGATGCAATATTTCAGCATGTGTTACTTCAAGTGTATTCATTGAAAAAATTTGAGGAATTAGGCTAGAGCAGCGTTTAGATGATTTCGAGCTAAAAAATAGTTTATCGGAGAAGTATTATGAGGATTTCAGTACAACATACATGATGCTTTTATGGTTGATGATGAAGAGCGATGCCTCTAAAGATGAAATAAGAAGTATGCAGAGCAAAGGTACTGTATACGCTGAAAGAAATTTTTCTAAACAGGATTAAATAATGGACAATATTATTCAGTTATCTAAACCATGTACGCTTTGTGGCAATAGGCAGAATGTTAAATTGTTTGCTGGGCTAATCCTTTGTTCTCAATGTCAGGAAAATATTAGGATTACTAATCCTATTATGTTTGCTTTAAATGAACACATTGAACAAAAAACTCAGGATTAACCTGAGTTTCGTACGGTGTATTTTAATTTTAGAAATTTTTAATTATTTCACATACTGCCAGAGATCAGGACCAACATAGCTCTCATCTATACGATAACCTTCTGCAATTGCAATTTTTTCTGCTTGTTCTCTCAATCTTTGAGTTCGGTTTTCTTTATTTTCAAATGCTTGTTTTAACTCTAATTGTGTCATTGTATAAGCATTAATATTATTTTCTGAATCACTTAAGCGATCTCGTTGATCATAACGAATGGTGTTAAAAGCATAACGTACAATGTATTGCTCTTTCCCATCTTCAGTTTTTTTAGTTTGACTGATGTCGATATCTACTAAAAGACCATTAGCATATAGGCGATAGCCAATTGATTTTCCAACCTCCATACTCATTATCTTTTTCCATTCTTCATAGCTAAAAATACGGCTTGGATCAATCACATCCCCCCATTTCATGAAATATCGTATATTATCTTCTTTCGCTATACGTGGATTTCCGCTAGAAATATAAAGTTTCCATTCAGCCTGATTCACTCGTTTCATTAAATCAACATAAGCTTGATAGGCTTGCTCAGGACGTACAAACTCCTCTTTATTTAAGCCTGCATTAACAGTCATAACCTCAATACCATCTTCCTTATGAAACGATGTTCCTAACACATAAAAAACATGGTCAATCACTAAACTACTCTCACCATTTTCAATCTTAATTTGACCCAGGTTCGGTGGTGAAAAATCTAATTCTCGAAAACTAGCGACAGGATGGTTATCCACACCACTCTGATTGTATTGAGCAAAGTCTTTAAAGCCCTGTAGACCAAAATGGAGTAAATAAGGTTGCTGATTCATTGCACTATTCTCTATATTTTTTGCATTGGGTTGGCAACCTAAAAGAAGGAAACCGAAGATGAAGACAAAGATAAAATTAAAATAAGATTTATATTTTCCCATCATTACTGTCCTTTCCAACCTTAAAGTCCGCTTTACTATTGCCCCATCCTGCAATAATTGCGAGTTCCTTCTCTAAAAATGGTCGCCCTGTGTCACTTAACATTAAGGTATGATATTTTTCTGCTGCCTTCTGAATCCACTCCATACGGCTATCATAATCTTGAACTTTGGTATGTGCTAAAGGCTCGCTATAGACAGATTCAGGTAATATGTCGAGTACATCTTTATGACGTCCTTCATATTTCCCATGTCTATCAGGCTTAACAGCATCAACACCATAATCACTAGAAAGGACTAAAGTACTATCGGGGATTTTGGTATAACTTTGTAAAGTTGCCTGAGCTTGAACTTTCCAATCCTTCCAAACCAATTCTTGTAAAATATTACGTTGTTCCTGTACTGCAATTGCCAGTAAGTGCTTCATAAGATCTTTTTCTGCATCTTTAAAGTTCTCGCTTCTTGAGAATCCTTTTCTTTTCAAAACACTTTCTATTTTCGGAAGTTTCCAAAAAGCCTGAGTAATTTCAGTTGTACTCTGCAAATGCTTAATGATGGGTAAACAACTAGACCAAGGAACGTTTATAACTTCTTCCTTAATATGTGTAAATTTGGAAACATCACGTTGAGTTCGACATTGATTAAAAGATTGCGAAGACATACTCCAAGCATAATGCCATGGAGCAATATCCATAAACAACCATAAATTCCCTTTCGCAAAAGAATGTACAGGGTCTCGAATTATGCTAATGGGCACCCACTTATATCCCCATGCTGTGAGGCCATGTTTAAACACTGCTGCAACAGTTTTTGAAGCAAATGCACCTAAGCCCATCCAATAATAACGGCCTTTTAATTGCTGACTTCCATGATTTTCTTGTTCAAGATAAATTTTGGCATAAACTGAGGCAATTCTTCTGGCTCTTGCTTCATATCCTGGTTCGAGTTTATAGAGATTCTTTTTGGCATCTTTTAAGTTAGACAGACGGATCATCGCTATTTGTTGTTGTACTTCCCAAAAAGTTAAGCAATCACACTGTGCTGTTTTACAGCTATTCTCTGTTGTATTTGTATTACTTTCCCAATCTAAATTACCCACTAATCATCTCCTTCACTCGGTTCAGCTTCTAGCTTCATCCAATTTAAATCGAGCTTTAAGCTTTCTTCTTGTAAGGAATTTATTCGTTTAGATCGGCCTTTATTATCTGCTATGGCCATAAACTCATCGGATGCATTTGAAATTTTATAATCAGCATTTTTAAAGGGCTCACCAGAGGGCAATAACATTTGAAATTTCTCATTATAGACCTCATAAGTTGGCAAGCCTTTGATATTTACACCAACTTCTGTACCGCTTTTAAAAAGGTGCTGACCTGCCTTAGCCTCAAACTTTGCAGGCGTAATGAATGTAATTCCATTCTTATTAATGATGACTTGAGAACCACCTGCCATAGGTTTACCTATCTTCTTTAATTATTTAAAAATTAATCTTATATTTAGCTTAAAATAAATCTCTAATAGTTCAATTTTTTTCACCAAAGTATGACTTTTATCATAGCCATTCAACTGAATGATAGCATCATTGTTGCTGCAGACAATAAAGAAGTCACACTCAAAGAAGGTGAAACAAAGCAGTTAATAGATAACTTAACGTCAAAAATCCATCCTTGGTACAAGGGAATTATTACGGGAACAGGTGAAAGCTATGTGCTCAATCGTTGCATAACCTTATTTCAGCAAATAGCTCAATCAGAGTTAAAAGCTTTGCCCTATTGTCTAGATCTTTCACGGAAAGTGAGAGAAGATGAAATCGGTGTTGATCATTTTCAAGTACAAAATACCAAGTTACTCTGCTCTAGTTATAGTGACAGCGGAGCTCAACTTTATAAAGTTGAAAGGTTCGATGAGGAGCAAGCCTACACAATCATGGCTGTTGAACCGATGAACATCACGGTATGGATGTTTAATCCCAATGTTGAAGCCATTTCAGCGGATCTACAACTTCTCTATGCTGATTTAAGAGACTACGGTACGTTTAATCATCAATCTGAGTGGGTTAATTACTACATCAACCGGATTGCTCCTATTTATCAAAAGCAAAGCCAAGTCGATTCACTGATGAGTCAAAGCTTTGATATTTTTTTTCAAACCGAAGATGAGTATGTCTTTGGTCATATTCCGAATACCCAAAATGGATCCTTAGAGATACAGGAAATTTCCACTAAATAGTCTGTCATTTAACATAATAGCTGTTATACGCAATAAAAAAACCTGGGCACCAACCCAGGTCTAAAATTTAAAAAACAGATAAATATCAGTGCAATAAACTCATTTTTCTAATTTCGCATAACGTGTATTATGTTAATTTTAGGAAAATTTAACTTTTAGTATGATAGAGCTGTTTCCCCCCATACTCAGTCTCTCTAGAACTACCAAAGTAACGAAAAACAATTATTTCCTTATTTAAAGAATTCAGAATAAAACTTGAGAGCCTATAGTCACTCAAAGCAATACTTACACTATTAAAAACTTCAGTACAGTTTTTAAAACACCACTCTTCAAATTCATTTTCTGAGATCGTATAGTAATTATTATCAATAAATATATTATATATTTCTAGATATGATGTAAGCCTAACAACAAGATAAGGATCTAATCTATCAGCAGGAAAAGGATCATATTCCGTAGATATCTCATCTAGTTTTTTTTCTGGAAAAAATATTAATTTCCCACAGTCAAACCAAAATTCCACTGCAAAATGATCCCAAATTTCGCTCTTTATTACTGAAAAAAATTCATTCAGATATTCACTCAATACTTTCTTAATATCAATTGAAAGGCCATCGCTTTTCGCACTTTCATTGCAAGTAAAATCTATATGATATTTATCTTTTTTAATAAATTGAATTGTCATATTTTCATCACTCAAATCGTTTCCATATTTTATATATTTCTCTTAATGATTCTCGTAACTCTCAATTAAAATTAACATGAATAACCACTAATCTTGTATACACTTTTTAGTTAAATCTTGGATTGCCGCCCCTCTATTATTCGCAATCCATAATAATTAGAATCCCCATCAATTGAGTCTATTTAACATAATAGAGCTTATGCGAAATGCAATTAAAATAATGATTTAAAATCAATAGCTTAAAAATTTTCACCCACCCCGAAAAACAGCAAAAAACCGACTGTGAAACATGTCGGTTGCTTTTTGAGCAAATTTGATACTTCTTGCCAATAAAATTGGTTAAAAAGTGATCAAAAACCGTAATTCCCTATAAGATATATGCCTTTTAAGATCAAATCCATCCCCAATTTCTGCGGACAACTTTTGGGATAAGTTTTAATCAATTTTGTACGCCTTGGCTCACATTCATTCAAGTATTTTGCGTCTAT
>NZ_VPDP01000010.1:0-117603 GCF_013417635.1 Acinetobacter sp. YH12239
ATGAAGCCCAACGCAGCCCAACCCGATTTGACAGTCAAGGCCAACTGCCGGACACCAAAAAACTCGCAGGGATTAAAAGTAAAGAAGTCCAAGGCGAAGGCTATGGACAACTCCGCTTTGATGACACTACAGGACAAATCTCCACCCAACTGCAAAACACCCACGGGGCGAGCCAACTCAACCTAGGGAATCTCAGTCATCCCAAAGCAACCGCAGAAAGTGAAGGACGAGGCGAAGGTTTCGAACTCAGAACTGACCAATGGGGTGCAGTACGAGCGGGCGAAGGCATACTCATCTCCACCTACAAACAAGAACAAGCCAAAGCAAACCATTTAGATGCAAGCGAAGCCAAACAACAACTCGAAAGTAGCTTAAACAACGCCAAAGCATTAAGTGAAGTGGCAAAAAATCAACAAACTGATCCACTGAACTTACTCGAAAACCTACAGGGCTATCTCAAGAACTTAGAGAGCGAAGACCAAAGCAAAGCCGCGGCTTTTAAACAAGCGATCATGCTCTTGGCTTCACCAAGTTCAATTGCCATAGAAAGTAACGAAGACATCTACCTTAGTGCAGATGGACAGATCAACCAGATTGCACAAGGAAGCATCAACACCAGTACGCAAGACAGTATCATCGGACATGCCAGCAAAAAGATCAGTTTATTTGCCGCGCAAGAAGGGGCACGACTGTATGCAGGGAAAGGTAAGATCGAGATTCAAGCTCAAGGAGATGATGCTGATCTGATTGCCAGAAAGGGCGTTCAGATTATTTCGACGGAGGCAAATGTCGACATCACGAGTGCGAAAGAAATCGTACTGACCGCAGGTGGTTCGCAACTAAAAATAAATGCTTCAGGGGTATTTCCTACGACTGCAAGTAAGTTTGAGGTTAAGGCAGGGCAGCATCAATTTGTGGGGGGAGCAAAGGTGCCGTTGAATTTTCCACTCATGCCAAATGAAATAAGAAAACAGATTGCAATTAAATATCATGATGATGAGCCTGTTAAAGGTGTAAACTTTAAAATGAAATACGCAAATGGTCAGATATTTTCAGGTGTGACTAATGATGAAGGGATAGCTGATATAAGAGATGCGCCTGATGGTGAAGCAGAGATTATTTTTGGGGAAGATGCTAGATCTTATGAAGTTGTAGCACAAGCAGAAGAAAATATTAATTTTAAAGCAGATTGGAACATCTCAGATCTAGAAGAATCATACCAACAAGCACTTAAGGATTCTAAAAAATGAGTGCAGAAAATAAAATAGCTATAATTCAAATTGGTTCAGAGCTTTGGTCGAATACCAAGGCTGCCGGCAGTTGGGTAGGTGGAGCCTTACAAGGTGAATTTAACGAAAAATCAACTTTAGGTCAGATCGTATTTGATGCAGTTATTAGTATGTTTCCTGTCGCAGGTGAAGCCACAGCTGTTAGGGATTTAATTGCTATTTCAAATCGCATGGCAGGTAGTGAACAAGAGAAAAATAAAGTCCTGAACTGGGTTAGTGTTATTTTGTGTTTATTGCCACTTATTCCAATATTTGGTGGTGTATTAAAGGGTATTGGGCGCTTACTCATTACGGTGATTAAAGATGCCAGTAAAGCCGCAGAAGTTGCAACCGCAATATTAGCGTTTCTTAGGAAAATGGGTTATGGCGATCCAATTAAATTTGTAAACACACTAAAATTTTCAAAATACCAAACTAAGATTTTATCCGAGTTTAAAAATTTTATTGCGCGATTAAAATCCTCGATTCAGTTTTTCTTATCAAAAACGAGCGTTGTTCTACCTAAGCATGTACAACAACAATTAAACTCATTTTTACCTGAGTTAGATAAACTTGCCAAACTCGCAGATAAAATGATTCCTTCTGCAATTAAAGAGTTGGATAATGCATTAAATAAAGTTCGATCTGAAATGATCAACCAGATGAATAAAGCTGGTGCAAAGATAGGTGGTGGAGAAACTAAGGTTTTAACCACGGAAGCACGTTTAGCTTCTACTGCTAGAAAAACGATTCCAAGTAAAGGGCATAAACCAGCATCTTTAAGTCACTATAATCATAAGGACGGATGGCCAGATTTAAGAAAGTTTTACAATACAGATAGTAAAAAATATGACGTAATTGCTTCTTTTAGTAAGAGTGCCAATATTGAAGCTAATATATATAAGCCGGGCACAAAAATTGATTGGAAGCGAATCATAGATAAAAGATATCCAAATAAGTCTGGAGCATATTGGGCAGACAAAATGCCACATAATGGCACAGCATGGCGTTTCGACTATGCAGTAAAAAGTGGCTGGTCGAAGAATGGAATATTTGTTTCCTTGGATCGTATCCCTACAGTTGCCGAGTTGAAAAAATTAGGAATTCCCGTTCCTAAGAATTGGCAGGGACTTAAAACATGGGAAGGTAAAGTCGCAGAACAATTTGATATGGATAAGATGGAAGGAAGTAAATTACTTTTACCTGGAGGGGAAAAGCAAATTTATATTGATTTTAGGCATTCTGATAATGCACCAATTAAAGCGTATATCGATAAAATGATCGAAATTAAAAAAACCAATTGGAATGATGCCATTCTTCCTGAAAATTTAAAAGATACGGTTGCTTATTTAGAAGCAAGAGAAAAAGCTCGTAAAACGGTACAACAAGGGCAAGTGGCCCGCGCTACTTCCACAACAGGTCGAGCAAATACTAAGCATGAGCAAAATAAGGCGAAGTAAAGGAATTTGTAATGTATACGATTGATCGTAAAGAAAGAGACCAAACTTTTTATTTAATTAAAAAATATTCAAGTTACCAATATCTATATCACATATATAAACTAAAAAAAGAGTTTGTGGATGCATTTGAACAACAACTAAGGCAACCACCTCCTTCTGTACAAGATCAAACAATAGGTGTTCACGAATATCACGAAAAAGAATTTTTATATTATTTGTATGTCATCAATAATTCAGAAAAGGGATTAGATTTATTACTAAAAACTGAATCTAAAAAAGATGCATATGACTTAATATTTGAGGGGAGTATTTACGGTAATATTTTTGGTCGTTATGGTGATGAACATGGCTTAGTAGATGATGTTTTTTATCAAAATTTGGGATTAGGTCGATATTATGGGGATCTTGATGGAAATCACGATCATACAAAATATATATTAAAGTTATTACTCGCAAGTGCAATGACTTTTTGTGTATCTAATACTCTGTATGCTGGGGAGTACGTGATCCATAAAGAAGATAGAATTTACGATAAATGGAGCTACGAATCTTTATTCAGTAAACCAAACTGGCCACCATGTAAGCAAATCGTTGAACCGATTAGCCCATGCCCAGATTATAATGAAAATGCAACAGATCAAATTCATACAGGTGAAGAAATCCAAATTTCAGGCATTTACGAACCATGGTTTGAAAAACCCGTTTATCAAAAATTAACCAATGACCCTGAATATAATGTGTATGTTGGTTGCCCAAATTATTTTTTGGAAGGTTCGGAAGCTACTCAATATAAATTAGAAGGCACAGATGATTGGTATGATGTTAAATGGCGTTTAATTTGGGAAGACAATCGCTATATAGATGGAACCATACCCGAGGAAGAAAAGAATTATATTTTTGATATAGAAAATATAGGAAAACAATCCAATCAACCCGAAACTGAATCAACTGAAAAATTAAGTATGGCGGCTGGGCAGGTTAGCCCTAAAGCAGGCTATTGGTATACAACAGCGAAATTAAATTCACGGCAATACTTTAAAAAAGGCGATATTTTTCCTGATTTTGAAAGTGATTGGGGCGAGGTGTACTGGCAGTTTGATGGAGAAGAATAAAACTATATCGCTCAAGGTGAAAACTTTCGCATTGATGGAAGTTTAATAAAAAACCCGCTTTCGCGGGTTTTTTTGATCTCAAACGAGATTACATATTCGGATAGTTCGGACCACCCGCACCCTCAGGTACAACCCAAGTAATGTTTTGTGACGGATCTTTAATATCACAAGTCTTACAGTGAACACAGTTCGCAGCATTAATTTGGAAACGCTTAGAACCATCATCATTTTCCATGATTTCGTATACGCCAGCAGGGCGGTAGCGCTGAGCAGGCTCATCCCATTGAGGAAGGTGAAGTTTTATATCGTGTTTTAGATCCACGTAGTTTAGATAACAGTATTTGTTGGATGAGGGAAGCTGAGTATAAAAAACTTAAGAGTAAAGCCGATTGGCGACGCTATTTTGCGGTATTTGCATCATGGAATCATAATGGTGAAGTTGTTAAATACAAAGTATCAAAGGGAGGGATCAATGTATGGGAAGGCCCAGCGGAGAGTCAAACCTTTAAAAACAGTGCTGGCAAAGTTGAAAAAGTAGATAACAAAGGCAATATCTTTGTACTGGAAGGTGGGGGCACACAGATTGTCCTTGATCCAAATGATTTGGTGCGCGATAAGGTGAGTAAACGTCAGGCAACACCGTGGGGCTATGACAGCGGTTTAATTGGTGAAACGAAAACCAATATGGTTGGTGTGCCGCGTTTAGAGCAGAATTGGTATGGAGATAAAAAATAATGTCGCAATCATCTGAAATTCGTCCGCAGGAAATTTTCCTACTTGAACGCTATAGTTCGGCTGAATATTTTAAAGAACCGGTAGATGCTTTTGAGCAGACGCTCACCGCTGCTGAGCGTGCACTTGAACTTTTTATGTCAGACCTTCCTTATGACTATCGGGATCGGCATATATCTGAACAACCCGATGTAATTTGGGGTGAGCATGTCTTACCTAATTTTAGATCGACCATGACTTCATTGCAGATAGTGCTCGACTAGCTCATAAGTATCGTGTAACAGACAGTAAAGCCACCAATGCACTAAGCCATCGATCACTGATGACACCTAAAGCAGCCATGATGGCATTGAAAATGGGTCTCGATGTTTATATGGCATCAGACCAAGATGATAAGGTTAAACGTTCAGTGGGGACGACTGTGAGTGATGGTGTGCAGATGTCGCATTTATGGATTGCGAGCAAAATAGATGCATCCAAAATTATTCCGAAACATAGTTCATTAATTCGTGATATTAAAACATGGAGAAGAGTCAATTTTAAGGCTTCTACAGAAAGAAGATTAGGGAAAGTTGTTGCAGTACATTGTCCTTATGACCGAAGTTTGGTCACTATTACTGGTGATAAATTTGATCATCATGAAAAATGTAAAGGTTTAAATAAACCCAAATGCACACGGACAGTGACGGCACACGGGATTAAATTAGAATTTGTTTTACCCAATGAGATGTTGGAGAGATAAAAGAATGTCGATACAAGTAAATGATCAAGAAATAGATTGGCAAAAATGGCAATTTTTAGAGATTAATGATGAAACAAAATTTAGAGATAATTTTTTAAATGCCCAAGATTATCATGAAAATTTTGAAGAACTTATAAATGGACTATATACCGTTGTAGATGGATTTAGTCATTATAAAAATGATTCTAAGTTTGGTGGATATATAGCATCTGGTCACCAAAGAATTAGAGATGCTTTAGATTTGATGTCCTTACAATATTCAGCAGGTGGTGATTTAAATTTTACAAAAGAACTTTACCCGTATCTTCTTCATTGGACAGAAGAATATGCTGAAACGAGTCATCTTTATAATTTAAGCCCTGATGCAGGTGGACGTTATGTCTGGCATATTTCCTTGGGAACTGAAGATTATTGGTATATTGCTTTACGATTGATATGCTTTGGTTTACTGACAGGGTATGCAGATCAAATGAGTCGAATTATGACGATTATCGACTACACAGAAGCAACACCTGAAGGACAAGAAAAAGATGGCTTAATCGAGCGATTGGTTGCTCCATTTGTAACAGATCGAGGCATACCACCGAATGATGCACGTCGTCATTTGCCTTATCGTAAGCTCATTAAAGTTTTTGATGCTGCACCTGAAAAACGTCCAGCGATGATGTTGCAATACTTAGAAGATTGGTATGAAGCCAGTCGTCGTGAACCTTATCATGATCAACATCCACAACCTGATATTAGATCAGGTATCAGTTATTTTGGTTATTGGTCATGGGAAGCGGCAGCTGTTACATGGTTGTTAGATATTGATGATACAACTTATCGAGAGCATCAATTTTATCCGAAAGATTTAGTTGATTTTTCTAAAGCACAATCAGAAAAAGTACAAACACAAGATTCAGTAGAAAAAATTAAAATCAAAGGTGGGGATAAATGTCCAAAAACAGGTTATTGGACGACTCCAGCCCAACCAAATGAACGTCAATATTTTGATAGAGGTGACATTTTACCAATGCTTTCAGAACAAGACTGGGGTGAAGTATATTGGTATTTTGATGGTGAAAAATAAACTTAGAATATCGCAAGATTTAGCCATCCTTATAGGGTGGCTTATTTTTTTATGATAAAGCCTAGTCATAATTACAGGCGAAAAATTTGATCATCATGAAAAATGTAAAGGCTTAAATAAACCTAAGTGTACACGGACAGTAACTGCACACGGGATTAAATTAGAATTTGTTTTACCAAACGAGATGTTGGAGAGATGAAAGTATGTCAATACAAGTAAATGATCAAGAAATAGATTGGCAAAAATGGTTGAGTTTAGAAGTAAAAGATACAAGTTTATTTAGAGATAAGTTGCTTGAGCAAGAAATGTATCACAAGAGATTTGATACGTTTGTTAATGGTATATATACAGTTGTTGATGGATTTAGCCATTATAAAAATGATTCTAAATTTGGTGGATATATAGCATCTGGTCATCAAAGATTAAAAGATGTTCTGAACTTGATATCTTTACAATATTCAGCAGGCGGGGATTTAAATTCTATAAAAGAACTTTATCCATATCTTCTTCATTGGACAGAAGAATATGCTGAAACGAGTCATCTTTATAATTTAAGCCCTGATGCAGGTGGCCGTTATGTCTGGCATATTTCTTTAGGAACTGAAGATTATTGGTATATTGCTTTACGATTGATATGCTTTGGTTTACTGACAGGCTATGCAGATCAAATGAATCGGATTATGCCGATTATCGACTACACAGAAGCAACGCCTGAAGGACAAGAAAAAGATGGCTTAATCGAGCGATTGGTTGCTCCATTTGTAACAGATCGAGGCATACCACCAAATGAAGCACGTCGTCATTTACCTTATCGTAAGCTCATTAAAGTTTTTGATACTGCACCTGAAAAACGTCCAGCTATGATGCTGCAATACTTAGAAGATTGGTATGAAGCCAGTCGGCGTGAACCATACTTTGAACAGCACCCAGAAACCGACTTAAGATCTGGTAGGAGTTATTATGGTTATTGGTCATGGGAAGCCGCAGCTGTGACATGGCTATTAGATATTGATGACACCATTTATCGAGAGCATCAATTTTATCCAAAAGATTTAGTTGATTTTGCTAGATCGCAAGCTGAATCGGTTTCAGCTGAAACAACTATTGAAAAAATTAAAATCAAAGGTGGAGAGCAATCCACGAAAATAGGTTTTTGGACGACACCTGCGCAACCGAATGGACGCCAATATTTCAAAAAAGGTGAGATTTTACCAACGCTTTCTGAACAAGATTGGGGTGAAGTATATTGGTATTTTGATGGTGAAGAATAATTTTAATATGCCCTTCGGGGCATTATTTTTTATTTATAATAATATTCTCAGTTAGACATTTCAAATAACAAAAGTTTAGACATAACTAAATTTTCTCATCAAGAGAAATGCAAAGAATTAAATAAAATTAAGTGCACACGGTCAGTGACTGCGCATGGGATTAAATTAGAATTTGTTTTACCGAATGATATTTTACCGGAGTAAGAAGATTGAATAGTCAAGTAAATGATATAGATATTAATTGGGAAGAGTGGTTTAAGCAAAAAATACTGATTAATAAAAATTACAGAGATAATCTATTACAACATGAAATGTATAGCCGAAGGTTTGATACGTTTCTTAATGGTATTTATTCAGTAACTGATGGTTTTCAAAAATATAAAACAGGTAGTAAAGCTAGTAAAAAAATGGCGGCAGGTCATCAAAGGTTACTAGATGTTTTAAATTTAATATCTTTACAATATTCTGCAGGTGGTGGTATACGCTTTATTCAAGAACTATATCCATACATTTTAAACTGGATGGAAGAATATGCAGATATTCATGCTCAGTACCATCAAAGTACAGAAGCAGAAGGACGTTATGTTTGGCATATCGCTTTGGGAACAGAAGATTATTGGGATATTGCTTTACGATTGATATGCTTTGGTTTACTGACAGGCTATGCAGATCAAATGAATCGGATTATGCAGATTATCGACTACACAGAAGCTACGCCTGAAGGACAAGAAAAAGATGGTTTAATCGAGCGATTGATTGCTCCATTTGTAACAGATCGAGGCACACCACCGAATGATGCACGTCGTCATTTGCCCTATTGTAAGCTCATTAAAGTTTTTGATGCTGATGCAGCAAAGCGTCCAGCCATGATGTTGCAATACTTAGAAGATTGGTATGAAGCCAGTCGTCGTGAACCATACCATGACCAGCACCCTCGGGCTGATATTGATGACGGTTTCCTTTATTATGGTTATTGGTCATGGGAAGCCGCAGCTGTGACATGGCTATTAGATATTGATGACACCATTTATCGAGAGCATCAATTTTATCCGAAAGATTTAGTCGATTTTGCTAAAGCACAATCAGAAAAAGTACAAACACAAGATTCGGTAGAAAAAATTAAAGTACGAGGCGGTGAAAAATGTTCTAAAACTGGTTTTTGGACGACACCTGCTCAGCCAAATCAACGTCTGCACTTTAATAAAGGTGACATTTTACCAATGCTTTCAGAACAAGACTGGGGTCAAGTATATTGGTATTTTGATGGTGAAAAATAAACTTAGAATATCGCAAGATTTAGCCATCCTTGTAGGGTGGCTTATTTTTTTATGATAAAGCCTAGTCATAATTACAGGCGATAAATTCGATCATCATGAAAAATGCATTTGCCTTATCGTAAGCTCATTAAAGTTTTTGATGCTGCACCTGAAAAACGTCCAGCGATGATGTTGCAATACTTAGAAGATTGGTATGAAGCCAGTCGTCGTGAACCTTATCATGATCAACATCCACAACCTGATATTAGATCAGGTATCAGTTATTTTGGTTGTTGGTCATGGGAAGCGGCAGCTGTTACATGGTTGTTAGATATTGATGATACAACTTATCGAGAGCACTAATTTTATCCGAAAGATTTAGTTGATTTTTCTAAAGCACAATCAGAAAAAGTACAAACACAAGATTCAGTAGAAAAAATTAAAATCAAAGGTGGGGATAAATGTCCAAAAACAGGTTATTGGATTTTATCTAATGATAAAGCAAAACGACTGTATTTCACCAAAGGAACCGTAATGAATAAATCTAGCAAAGACTGGGGCGAAGAATATTGGATATATGACGGTGAAGAATAGAAAGTCATTCTAGGCTTTTATTTAATTGAACGCATTGTCATGCTACCCCTTATGATGAAATCTTTGAACTCAGAACAGATCAATGGGGGCAGTGCGTGCAGGAGAAGGTATACTCATCTCTACCTACAAACAGCAACAAGCGAAAGACCTCAGTGAAGTGGCAAAAAATCAACAAACTGATCCACTGAGCTTACTCGAAAACCTATAGGGCTACCTCAAAAACTTAGAGAGCGAAGACCAAAGCAAAGCCGCGGTTTTCAAACAAGCGATCATGCTCTTGGCTTCACCAAGTTCAATTGCCGTAGAAAGTAACGAAGACATCCACCTCAGTGCAGATTATTTCCACAGAAGATCGAGTTGAAATTAAAGCTGCTTTAAAAAAAATGGGTTGTGGAGACCCAATTAAATTTTTAAACACACTTAAATTTTCAAAAACTAAGATTTTATCCGAGTTTAAAAATTTTATTGCGCCATTAAAATCCTCGATTCAGTTTTTCTTATCAAAAACGAGCGTTGTTCTACCTAAGCATGTACAACAACAATTAAACTCATTTTTACCTGAGTTAGATAAACTTGCCAAACTCGCAGATAAAATGATTCCTTCTGCAATTAAAGAGTTGGACAGTGCATTAAATAAAGTTCGATCTCAAATGATCAACCAGATGAATAAGGCTGGTGCGAAGATAGGTGGTGGAGAAACTAAGGTTTTAACCACAGAAGCACGTTTAGCCTCTACGGCAAAAAAGACGATTGCAAGCAAAGGGCATAAACCAGCATCTTTAAGTCACTATAATCATAAGGACGGATGGCCAGATTTGAGGGCATATAAAAAAGATGGTCCCCTAGGTGAAAAAATTTTTCCAGATATTCACTCATTTAGTATTAAAGTGCCAATTCAACCTAAATTATTAAAAGCAGGTTCAAAAGTTCCACTATTTCGAGTGGTGGAAAGAGTAAATCCTAGCAAATCTGGGGGATATTGGGCAGAAAAAATGTCAGAAAATGGTAAAGCGTGGCGTTTGGACTGTGCAGTAAAAGGGGCATGGGGTACTAATGGTGCTTATGTTGTTTTAGATCATGTACCTACTATTGCTGAAATGAGAAAGTTAGGCATAAGAGTATCTGATGATTGGGATGGTTTACGTGTCTGGCGTGGAAAGATTGCAGAACAGCTTGATAATGAGAGTAGCTTAGAAAAAGGTCATCAAGCTACTAATCTGTTACTACCGGGTGGTGATATTCAAATTTTTATAAACTTTAGAGATCCTCATAATTTACCTGTTAAAGAATACATCGATAAAATCCTCAAAGAAAAACCGACAAACTAGAACGATTCAAAAATACCAACTCAAAGTGAAACAATGGTGGAGTATTTGGAAAAGCGTGAACGATCAGCGAAAATTGTACAACAAGGTCAAGTATTAAGAGGAATTTCTTCAACTACACGTGCAGGTGTTGAATATCAACAAAATAAACAGACTGAGAAGCGTTAATCTATGTTAAACCCAAAATTTATGGCACCAATGCAAGAGCAAGAATCACGAAATAAAGCATTTTATTTAATTAAGAAATACACGAGTTATACGTTTTTAGATCAGATACGTGTCTTATACCAACAATTTTTAGATGCTTTTGAAAGACAATTAAGAAATCCACCGAAAAAAGTGCTTCAACACCAATTCTCAGATCACCTACAAAAAAGACACGAAGGAGAATATATTCATTTTTTGGAGAAAATGGTTCAACTAGAACAAGGATTGAATCTATTAAAGACAACAAAATATAAGAAAGAAGCTTATATTACATTCTTAGGACCTGACATTTCAGACAGAATGTTTGATAGATATGCTGATGAAAATGGTATTGTTGATGACCCTTTTTATATTTTGCTGGGTTTGGGATATTCAAAAAGTACTGATCTTTTTATGCCAATAGATCCTAGAATGTATTCTGTATCCACTAAGGTGGATCACTCTAATTATGTAAATTTAGTTTTGATTGCATTAAGTTTGCGCAGTCTGTGTATAAGATCTCTAGCTTCTGTTAAAACAGATCGTGATCCTTTTGCATATTTAGATAAAGAGACTATGCGGGCTTCAATAAAATGGTCATATGAGACAATTTTTTTCTCTAAAGAATGGCCACCGTTAAGAGTTTATCCTGAACCGATTCCTATGTGTCCACCTTTTAATTTAGACTCAAAAGAAGAAATAGCTACGGGTGAAGAAGTATATATCACAGGTATTTATGAGCCATGGTTGCCAATTAATGGAAAAGTAGGTTGTCCTAACTATTTTTTGGAAGGTACTACAGCAACTCAATATCAGTTAGATGGTACTGACGATTGGTATGATGTTAAATGGCGTTTAATTTGGGAAGACAATCGCTATATAGATGGAACCATACCCGAGGAAGAAAAGAATTATATTTTTGATATAGAAAATATAGGAAAACAATCCAATCAACCCGAAACTGAATCAACTGAAAAATTAAGTATAGCGGCTGGGCAGGTTTGTCCTAAAGCTGGCTATTGGTATACAACAGCGAAATCAAATTCACGGCAATACTTTAAACAGGGTGAGATCTTTCCAAATTATGAAAGTGATTGGGGCGAGGTGTACTGGCAGTTTGATGGAGAAGAATAAAATTATATCGTTCAAGGTGAAAACTTTCGCATTGATGGAAGTTTAATAAAAAACCCGCTTACGCGGGTTTTTTTGATCTCAAACGAGATTACATATTCGGATAGTTCGGACCACCCGCACCCTCAGGTACAACCCAAGTAATATTTTGTGACGGATCTTTAATATCACAAGTCTTACAGTGAACACAGTTCGCAGCATTAATTTGGAAACGCTTAGAACCATCATCATTTTCCATGATTTCGTATACACCAGCAGGGCAGTAGCGCTGAGCAGGCTCATCCCATTGAGGAAGGTTAACGTTTACTGGAATTGATGGATCAGTTAATTTTAAATGCGCTGGCTGGTTTTCTTCGTGTACTGTATTTGAAACAAACACTGAAGATAAACGGTCAAATGTAAGCTTACCATCTGGTTTTGGATAGTTTGGTTTGAAGTTCACTGC
Source organism: Acinetobacter sp. YH12239 (assembly GCF_013417635.1). NCBI lineage: Bacteria > Pseudomonadati > Pseudomonadota > Gammaproteobacteria > Moraxellales > Moraxellaceae > Acinetobacter > Acinetobacter sp. YH12239. The sequence continues at coordinate 12,595 of NZ_VPDP01000010.1, forward strand.
ATCAACAGTTTTTAAAGCACTGTAGTCAGGTGTCAAATCACGTAAAGTGAACGGAACTTTGAATACATTTTGGTCGATAAAGTTGAATGCACCACCGAAGAATGTACCAAACTTATGCATTGCAGGGCCAAAGTTACGAGCATTATATAACTCTTCTTTTAACCAACTGTTGTTAAATTTCTCTATATATGACGTTAACTCTTTAGCAAAGAAATCTTCGCCTTCTGTCACACGAGCAATTGCAAGGTCGCCGCCTTTTTCTACACCAGCTTTAATTGCTTCAAATACAGCTTCACCACATAACATGCCTGATTTCATAGCAGTGTGTGAACCTTTAATTTTTGCAAAGTTCAAGAAGCCAGCATCATCACCAATTAAGCTTCCGCCTGGGAAGGTGAATTTTGGAAGAGAGTTAAAACCACCTTTAACCACTGCACGTGCACCGTAAGAAATACGTTTACCACCTTCCAATACATCTTTAATTAATGGATGTGTTTTCCAACGTTGCATTTCCATGAATGGATACATATGTGGGTTTTGGTAAGATAAGTCGACAATCATACCCAATGATACTTGGTTATTTTCAGCGTGATATAACCACCAACCACCAGATGAACCAGTTTCAGTTAAAGGCCAACCCGCACCGTGCATGACTTTACCTGGTTTGTGCTTCGCTGGATCGATTTCCCAAAGTTCTTTAATACCGATACCGTAATGTTGAGGATCAGCATCTTTATCTAAGCTGAATTGAGCGATTAGGCGTTTACCTAAGTGACCACGGCAGCCTTCAGCGAATAAAGTGTATTTCGCATGGAGCTCATAGCCTGGTGTAAAGTTATGTGTTGGCTCACCATCTTTACCAATACCCATATCACCTGTTTGGATACCTTTTACAGTACCATCAGCATGATACAGAATTTCCGCTGCTGCGAAGCCTGGGAAAATGGATACTTCAAGCTCTTCAGCTTTTTGTCCTAACCAGCGTACGACGTTACCCAGAGAGATGACATAGTTACCGTCGTTGTGCATTGTTTTAGGCACAAAAGCATGAGGCATTTTTTGAGATTTTTGATCTGAAAGAAGGAAGTACGTTTCATCTTCTGTAACAGGTACGTTTAAAGGCGCACCTTCTTCTTTCCAATTTGGGAACAATTCATTAATAGCGCGTGGTTCAAGCACAGCACCAGAAAGAATATGCGCACCTACTTCAGAGCCTTTTTCAACGACACATACAGATAAATCGTTGAGGTTGTTTTCAATTGCAAGTTGACGGATTTTGATCGCAGCTGAAAGACCCGCAGGGCCCGCTCCAACGATTACAACGTCAAACTCCATCGATTCACGTTCGATGTGTTCCATAAAGGACTCCTCATAAAGTAAAGGGTGGCAACCGATAATTCCGACGGTGCTGCCATGAGTGTTCTTAGTTGCAGGTACAATTTTGCTCTCGTACCTTTTATATATTTTGCGCTAGTATAGGTTCAAACCTTGATCAAGCCAATTGGCTGAGTCGCTTTATTTTCCGTCAGCAGGGCATAAACCATGGTAAAACAAAATGATTCTATAACAGCACAGCCTGATTCACTTGTACCTGATGATAAAAACTTAATCAATATCGTACAATATCTAAAAGATGCACAGTCAAGTCACAAAAGGTCAATCCCACCTCTTGAACAATGGAACCCAAAGCATTGTGGCTCAATGGATTTGAAAGTAAAAGCGAATGGTGAATGGTGGCACGAAGGTCAATTGATTAAAAGACAAAGCCTCATTGACCTATTCTCGACAGTACTGTGGAAAGAAGACAACAAATTTTACTTAAAAACACCCGTTGAGCAAATCGAAATTGAAGTCGAAGATGAACCTTTATTGGTCAATCAGGTAGATCAAGTCGAGATTCAAGGGCTTTCCTATCTACAGCTAACAACGACCACTCAAGATCTCATTATTGTGGATCAAGATCATCCAATCTTTATGCGTGATTTTCAAGGAGAGATGCGTCCTTACGTGCATGTGCGTTTCGGCATCAACGCATTGATACAACGATCAACTTTTTTTCATTTAGTTGAAATGGGGGAGTTGAGCGAAAATGAGCAAGGTGAATCAGTTTTGAATTTAAAAAGTGGTAATTTGCTATTGCAATTAGGGACTTGAGGTTTAAGCTTAGCCCATTCATTTAAGCATCATAAAAGTAGTCGTTGAGATGTCTGCAATTTTACCCCAACCGAGCTCTAATGAGCCTATGCCTCATGCACTTGAACATGCCCCTATTGGTATTTTCGACTCGGGTATTGGTGGTTTATCTGTTGCATTGGAAATAGCAAAATATTTACCCAATGAGCATATCCTTTACTATGCAGATACAGCTCATGTCCCTTATGGTCCGCGCGAAGATCAAGATATTCGTCAGCTCACAGCACATGCAATTGAGTGGTTGTATCGTCAAGGATGTAAAGTTGCGGTTGTTGCGTGTAATACGGCATCAGCTTTTAGTCTGGATTACTTAAGGACGCATTATGGTGAGCGATTTCCGATCATTGGGTTGGTTCCTGCGTTAAAACCTGCAGTGTTACAGACACAGTCTAAAGTGGTGGCTGTATTGGCGACTCCAGCGACTTTTAGAGGTCAGTTAATCAAGGATGTAATGCAGAATTTTGCAGATCCTTTAGGTGTTAAAGTTCATCAAGTCACCAGTTTGGATTTGGTTCCTTTTGTTGAATCTGGGCAACAAAATTCGCAAGCCTGTATAGCAACATTACAACGGATACTTGATCCCGTCATGCAAGATCAAGCCGATTTTTTGGTGTTGGGTTGTACGCATTATCCATTTTTAAAATCAGCAATTGAGCATCTTTATGCAGAGCGACTGACTTTGGTTGATTCTGGATTTGCTGTTGCACGCCAAACAGCAAGAGTCCTTATCAAAAATAAATTCAATGCAACTCAACCATATGACAAATCAGTGCAGTTGCGTTGTGTCGTCAGTGGTGGAAATGCGCTTGAACTTCAGCCTGTATTACAAAATATGATCGGGCATGAAATACTATGGTCAATTGAAAATTTAACTGATACATTCGAAGAAGAATGATCAATATCAAGCTATACATTTTAAGCCTTATGAATAGGGCATTTTTACCTAGATGCAGGATTGGATTAAGGCATGCTAGATAAGCGTTACCAAGTGTTTATTACAACTTCTGGTAAAGAGATGCAGCCAGAGCGTATGGTTGTGTCTCAAACGCTGATCGGTATGGGCTTTTTTTCCTGGGGTTTAGAACAAAGAACACCTGTAACAACCGCTTTTGCACGCCGTCAAATTGATGATTGTGATTATGTACTTCTGCTTTTAGGAAGCCAGTATGGTGAGCAATCTGTCTCTGGTATTAGTTACATGCACTTGGAATATATCTATGCAGTGACGAAGCAAAAGCCCATTATTGTATTTATGCATGAACAGCCAGAATCGCGTGAGGAGCATTTACGAGAGCATGAAGTGGATCTTCAACAGCGCTTTCAAAATTTCCGTCAACAGATCATTCAAGAAGTTGATCAGGTCGTATGTTTTAAAAGTGCTCGTGAATTAGAGCTTGCACTCAGGTCTCATATGCCTCAAATGCTTGAGCGTTACCCTGTTTTGGGTTGGGTAAGACCACAAAGCATTCAAGCAAAACAAGATGAGATTGATCGATTAAGAGCTCAGCTGGCACAAGCAAAAATGGAACAAGCCAAATCTGAAGTCGATCCTTTTCTATCTTTGCCTAGAATAGAATGGGATGATCAATTCAGTTTTGATTATCGTATGCATGCTTATGTTGATAGTCATTTTAAAGAAATTATTTGTATACGATCCATGCGATGGCATGAAATTTATACTGTTCTTGAGTCTCAATTTTCCCAAGCAACACCAGAAGATTTTTATTCTAAAGTGTTGAATCAGTATTTGACTGATACGGGGCTGGTCGATGCTCAATTGCAACTTCCTAAGGCACATATGGTATCTAGAGCACAGATTAATGTACGTGCATTGCATACCATCAAGCAACAAATGCGTAATAATGAATGGATCATTCCTGTAGGACGAGATGATCGTCAGCGGATGTTATGGAAATGCATGAATAAATAGATCAAGTTCATATGATAGTTTTTCTCTGTCATTCACATTTTAAAAAGCAATCATAAAATCACGCCGAATTTACTTAGACTCTGATAAAGTATTTCTCAATTAAACAGTGAATTGATGTGGATCAGATGTCTGAGTTAAAGCCGAAAATCACCGTAATTATTGCCAACTTGGGAACACCAGATGCCCCGACAGTGCCTGCGGTACGAACTTTTCTAAAACAGTTTTTATCTGATCAGCGTGTGATTGAGATTCCATCGTTTTTGTGGAAAATTATCTTACATTGTTTTGTTTTACCATTTCGACCAAAGCATGTTTCTGAAGCATATGCGCAGGTGTGGAATGAAGATTCACCTATGCGTGAAATTCTGTTGAAGCAAACAGATTTAATCCGTCAAAAAGTTATTCAAGATTATCCAGATTTTGATGTTCAGGTCGTTCCTGCGATGACTTATGGTCATCCTAGTATTCATGAGGTTCTAAAAAAACTTTCTCAGACACCGCAAGATCACGTCATTTTATTTCCACTTTTTCCTCAATATTCAGCGACATCTACAGCACCTTTGTATGATGCATTGGCGAAATGGGTTTTAACGCAGAGAAATTTACCTGGCTTAAGTTTAATACGCGATTATTATCAACATCCAAAATTTATTCAGGCTTTGGCAAAGAGTGTTCAGGTTTTTCAGGCGCAACACGGTAAAGCGGAAAAATTATTAATGTCTTTCCATGGGATTCCTCAGCCTTATGCAGATAAAGGTGATCCATATGCCGACCGTTGTAGAGTTACAGCGAAAAAAGTCGCAGAGGCTCTGGGATTACGTGACGATGAATGGGCTATCAGTTTCCAATCACGATTCGGTAAACAGGAGTGGGTCAAGCCATATACAGATGCGTTGCTGACTGAATGGGGACAACAAGGAGTTCAATCTGTCCATGTGCTCAGCCCTGCTTTTTCAGCAGATTGCTTAGAGACTTTAGAAGAGTTGGCTGTGGAAAATGCCGAAACCTTTAAAACAGCGGGCGGGAAAGACTATGCTTATATTCCAGCGTTAAACACTGATGCAGCACATATTGATTTGTTGGTCGATTTAGTAGAAGCTCAACTGGATGCACTCAAGATTACCCTCCAACATTCTGCGTAAATTTAAAGGTTCCTATGCTTCAAGTTAAAATTATTCCTGTGACAGCATTTCAGCAAAATTGTTCATTGGTTTGGGATCAAGAGACCAAAGAAGCTGTGTTAATTGATGCAGGTGGTGAGCCTGAAAAAATTATGCAAGTTGTGCAAGAGTTAGACTTAACAGTGAAGGAGCTATGGTTAACTCATGGTCATCTTGATCATGCTGGTGCGGTCGGAGCATTGGCGAGAGAGTGGGGTATTCCAGTAATTGGTCCTCATAAAGAAGATGCATTTTGGTTAGATATGATTCAGGAAGTTTCAGCACGATATGGGTTTCCGATACCTGAACCTGTTGTGGTTGATCAGTGGCTTGAAGGTGGTGAAACTTTAAAATTAGGGGATGAGTCCTTTGAGGTTCGATTCGCTCCCGGTCATACGCCTGGCCACGTCATGTTCTATAATGCTAACTATGGCTTGTTATGGACTGGCGATGTTCTTTTCAAGGGTTCAATTGGTCGAACAGATTTTCCCAAGGGAAATCATCAACAGTTGCTGGATTCGATTGAGAGAGAATGTTTTAGTTTGCCAGATGAAACACAGTTTATTTCAGGGCATGGTCCAATCAGTACCATTGGCTATGAGAAAAAGTTTAACCCTTTTGTGGCAGGTAAAGCTGGTTAATTAAAAACGAAAAAAGTGATCTCGATTGATGTCATTCAATTCCCAAAAGAGAAGGGCAGCGGCTAACACAAATAGTGCAGAGATTAAAATCAAGACGAAATCATGTTGATAAATGCCTAGACCTGCAAAAAGGAGGCCTAGGCAAGATAAAATTATACTGAGTGTGAATGTGAATTTATAAAGTCTCATGTATTTATGAAAGTAGAATTGTTGTTTTAATGTGATTGTTATCACAATATCACAACATAAACTTAAATAAAATCACATTTATTGAGTTTTCTTAAAAAAGCTAATTTTTTTGTTTGTGTAAATATAATTGAATTATTCTTTTAATATTGAGCAAAGTTGGCATTATTCATGATATTCCCCTTGATCAGCTTGAGGAGAATCCTGTGTTGGAAGGCGATATTCATCATTTGCCCAAGCTCCTAAATCGATAAGTTTGCATCGTTCAGAACAAAATGGACGAAATTCATTGCCAGTCCATTGACTAGGCTGTCCACAGCGTGGGCATGGAAATGTTTTTGGCATAAATGAATCCTAGTAAAATAAAACAGCTAAAATAGGCAAAAGCATCTAGAGTTGCTAGACTTGTCGCGTTTTCATAAGTTTGATCTGATTATGCCGATTCGTCAATTTCAAGCACAGCGTATGCATGCGCCACGCGACTTTCAACCGATTCTAGCTGAACCACTATGTGTTGAGATTGGGGCGGGTAAAGGTAAACATGCTTTATTGTTTACGCAACAAAATCCGCAAAGACAACTAATCGCGATTGAACGAACTAGAGAAAAATTTCTAGCGATGCAAAAACAGCATCAACTAGAGGGTCAAACCAATTTGCGACCTGTACATGCAGATGCAATCCCTTGGATCGTACATGCGCTATTTCCACAGCAAGTTGAAGATTTTTTTATTTTATATCCGAATCCTGAACCTCATAATCCAGCGCAACGTTGGTTGAATATGCCTTTTTTTGAATTTTTACTGTCTCGATTGCAACCGAATGGTACGATCACTTTAGCCAGCAATATTCCTGAATATATTGACGAGGCAGAGCAACAACTGCTTAATGTTTGGAACCTTTCTTATGTTAAAGAAAGAATCCCTTCAACTTCGGCAAGAACGCATTTTGAAGTAAAGTATCTAGAGCGTGGTGAATTATGCCAGCAGTTGATTATTCAAAAACCTGAAGCGTACCAAACTCGCTTCGATCACTTTATGCCTCTGCAAGGGCAAATGCCGATCTCTTCTGAAAATCAACAAACGAATAATCTATGAATTTGGAATATTCAAAGCGAATCGCAATCGTAGGCGCAGGTCCGGCAGGTTTAATGGCTGCTGAAGTTTTATCTGCTCATCCTGCATTTGAAGTTCATATTTTTGAACAAAAGCCTTCAGCTGCACGTAAATTTTTGATGGCAGGTAAAACAGGTTTAAATATTTCTCATGCCGAACCTATCGATCAATTTATTGGTCGTTATGATCATGCCGAATGGCTTACACCTTGGGTAAAAAAATGGGATGCGCGTTGGATTCGAAATTGGATGAAAAACCTAGGGATTGAATCCTATGTTGGAAGCTCTGGTCGTATATTTCCCAATGAAATGAAAGCAGCTCCATTACTGCGTGCTTGGTTAAAAAGTTTAGTAGATACCAAGGTCAATTTTCATTATCGGCATCAAATTACCGCGCTTAATCAAAATGAACTGACAGTTTTTGATACTCAATCCAATTCAATACGAACTGAGCAATTTGATGCGATTGTATTGGCGTGTGGCGCTGTGTCATGGGCGCAGTTGGGTAGTGATGGGGCTTGGCAGTCATGGTTGGCTAAAGAAGAGTTAAAAGCGTTTTCCCCGAGTAATGCTGGTGTAGTCAGAGCTTGGTCTTCGTATATGGAACCTGTATTTGGCTCGCCACTCAAACGAGTTGAAGCTTGGGTGGATCATCAGCCCAAAGCTAAGGGTGATATCGTGATCACCCACTATGGTTTGGAGAGTGGGTTGGTCTATAAGCATGGTCGGGCACTTCGAACACAATTGCAATATCAAGATTTCATGGTTTTAAATTTAGATTTACTGCCAGAATTATCTGAGCATGAAATCATCTCTAAACTTAAGAATGCTAAGAAACAAAGCATAAATAATGTTTGGCGAAAATTGGGATTAGACACTGCAAAGTCAAATTTATTACGTGAGTTGACCCCAAAGCATGATTGGGCGTTTGCAGAGAAAATGGCTCAGCATATTAAACATTTATCTATCAAACTAGATGGTTTTAGACCCATTGAAGAAGCCATTAGCTGCGCAGGTGGTGTACGGGAAATTGCCTTGACTAAACAGTTACAGTTGAAAAGTAATCCAATTGTTTTCTGCTGTGGAGAGATGTTGGATTGGGATGCCCCGACAGGTGGTTATTTACTTACAGCATGTTTTGCAACAGGTCGAGCAGCAGGATTAGGTGTAATTGAATACCTAAATAAAACTGTTGAAAAAGACTAGCTAAGCGCTAGTCTTTATTTATGATTATTTCGCAGTGAGTGCATTGCCTTCAAATTTAATGCCATCCCATCCATGAATCATGAATTGACGGATATTTTGATGATCTGATGCTTCAGGTGTCGCCAGAACAGAAGCGTAGTGTTCTGCAAAAAGCTGTAATGTTTGTTCTTGAGAAAGACCATTTAATTTGGCAAAGGAAAAAACTTTAGCACTCCCTTGATTTTCATTACTGGCATTATATTGTTGACCATTACTAAATGCGGTTGGCGTATGTGTATAACCTGCTTCAATCAATGAAATTACGTCGGCAAATTTTACTTCGCCATTTTCTAATTGTTCCAATAATGCTTGAGCCATAATTGAGTCCTTACACGTTTAAATTTGCTACATCTTAACGAAAAAACGCGTGAATCCAAGACAATAATTCGTTACTTTTTAAGGTAAAAATATGATCAATACACGAGAACGGACATAATATGAGTTGGTTATGGGTAGCATGTGGTGGAGCGATTGGTGCAACACTTCGATATATGACCAGTATGTGGTTCATGCAAAATGCAGATCAATTTCCATGGGCAACTTGGATTGTGAATATTCTGGGCTGTGTTCTAGCAGGGGGATTCTTTGCATTCAGTTTACAATATCCTGTATTACAACAAGAAGCTCGCCTATTTTTTATGGTTGGCATATTAGGTGGTTTTACCACATTTTCAAGTTTTGGCTTGGAAATTTTTCAATTGATAAAATCTGGGCAATACAATTTGGCACTGATGTATGTTGTGAGTAGTATCATGATTGGACTCTTAGGACTGATCTTTAGTTTTACCTTTACTCAATTTTATTTAGCCAATAAATAACGATAAGAACAAAAAAAAGCCTAAATTGGAGGAGTAAATTTAGGCTTAAAAATAGTGAGAGTCGAAAATTTTATTATTTACGTTTAAAGCGACCGAAACGCTTATTGAAACTTGCCACACGACCTTCATTATTGGCCTGACGGACCTCACCAGTATAGAAAGGGTGCGAAGCACTTGAAATATCTAGCGTGACATAGGGGTAAGTTTTCCCTTGATATTCTTTTGTTTGCTTTGACTGAATCGTACTACCGATGATGAAATACTGATCTGCGTTGGTATCATGAAATAGTACTTCATGGTATTCAGGATGAATATTGGGACGCATGAAAACACTCCGAATTATTTATATAATGTTATAATATAACATAACAATAATGAGGATTGTAAGGTCTTGTTAATTTTTTCAAATCGGAACGAGCGTTTCAAACAAATCATTGAGATTGTCATCGACCTTTAAGTTAATCAGATTCCAATAGTGTCCAGAAATCGTACGATTGACCATTAATGTGTCTGGAGAGGGCTTAAATGTATCCCAATACTTAAGTGATTTTTTCACTAAAATGACGCCATCATGATGAGATGAGTTTTCAGCAAAATTGTATTGAGTGGTAAGGGGTCTGAGCAACACTTCTAACCATTGTTTGTAAAGTTCCTCAGGGAATTTTCCTGTTTCAGCAAGAGCATCCAACGCGAATAGATGTTGTTCAATCTCTTGGATATTTTCAGCACGACCAGCGCGAACTAATTTTTTAAATCGATCCACCAGTTCAGCAGATAAGGTTTTAACACCACCAAAATCATAGATGATGACACTACCATCTGAGCGGAAAGCAAAATTGCCAGGATGCGGATCACAATGAAAGCGTTTTAAATAGAAAATCTGATGACCAAGAGCTTGAATTAGTCGACGACCAATTTCGTTGCGTGTTTCAAGTGGCCAAGAGCTTGCGGTTTCAATATTGTCACCTGCTTCTAAGCTCAAGGTAAGAACTCGTCTGCTGGAATAATCTTTGAAAACTTGTGGGATAATAATTTTAGAATCCAATGCTTGATGGAAGGTTCTAAATACCTCTAAATTTTGCGCTTCAATTTCATAGTTGAGCTCTTCGTGTAAGCTGTCTTGAATTTCTGCAAATAATCGATCTTGCAATTTTTTATCGATTTTTAGTACACCCATCAAACGTAAGGCCAAGCGAACTTGTTTTAGATCGCTTTCGCATGCTTCATCTACGCCTGGGTACTGTACTTTTACAACGACTTCTTGGCCATTTTTTAAGATTGCTTTATGAACTTGCCCAATCGAAGCTGCTGCAAAAGGTTGTTCATCGAATTTTTTAAAAATATCTAACAGTGGCTGACCAAGTTCTTTTTCTACTTGTTGCTTGATTTGTTGGAAGGGCATCGCAGGGGCTTGACGTTGTAATTTAGCAATAGCCTTCGCGACTTCAGGCGGGAAAATATCTTTATATTGTGATGCAATTTGACCAACTTTCATTACAGCACCTTTCATTTCCCCAAGGGTATCTGCAATTTGAACACCAATGTCTTGAAATAGCTTACTTCGTGCTTCGTTTTTTTTATCATCATCTGCATTAAAGGTGCGGATAGAGTTGGACACGGTTTTAGTAGCAATACTTGCAGTCATACCTGCGAGTTTCATGAAACGACGGCCGGGAGAGCTCGCTTTGTTTGCCATGAGTTAAGAACCTCGATTCATTATTTTCATCTTCTGATCTGATCATAGGCGACAAATCAAAAGATGCATATTTGAAATTGTTAATGAGTTGTAAGTAAATGATTGGCATAAAAAAATAAATCCCGATCATTCGGGATTTATAGTTCATGATGATTGACTACGCTCAAGCCGCTGATTATTCATATATAAACGTCCGAGTAAGAGTACACAGGCAATACTTAACCCCACGATCAATCCAATCCATACACCCGCGGGACCAATACTGGTGAATCTAGAGAGATATACGCCTACAGGGAATGCAATCACCCAATAGGCAAGCATAGTAATCCACATAGGACCCTTCGTATCTTGCATGCCTCTTAGACATCCTGCAGCACTGATTTGCCAAGCGTCCATCAGTTGGTAAGCAACAGCGAATAGCACCAAGTAAACCGCAATTTGAGTCACCAATACATCAGAGGTGTACAACGCGACAATTTGATGGCGGAAGACCCACAATAAAATCATGGTCATCAATGCGAGTACAGTGCCTGTTGCTAAACCCAACCATTGGACTTTACGCATAGATTGGTAATCCTTTTCACCATAATACGTTCCCACTCGGATGGTAAGTGCGATCGCGAGAGACATCGGGATCATAAATAATTGTGACGTAATGGAGATGGCGATCTGATGCGCTGCTACCGTAATTTCACCCAATGGACTCAATACAATTGCAGCGGTACTGAAAATACTGACCTCAAAGAAAATAGCCAAGCCAATTGGGAAACCTAAAGCAAGGATGCGTTTTAACCAGTAGCGATCAATTTTTTCAAAATGACTAAAGGGTTGGGTTTTTTGATATGCCTGATTATTCAAGATATACAATGCCAACGTGATCAGCATCAGCCATTGTAGAATTGCCGTTGCAAATCCACATCCAGCACTTCCTAATGCAGGAATTGGACCTAGACCATACATAAACACAAAATTAAGCGGAATAAGTACGACTAAGGCCATTAAACTGATTACAGTCACTGGGCGTGGATTACCAATCGCCTCAGAGTATCCTCGTAGTGCAGCAAACATGGTGACCGCTGGCATACCGAATCCAATCGCGTGTAAGAACAGGCCAGCTTTAGGGTGAAGTGACTCTGGAACGCCAAGAAGTGGAAGCGTATAGGGGAGAATCTGTAAGACTAGACCAGCAATAATCCCGAGAACTAAAGCTACCCATAATGCTTGTCGTGTAATAGTGGCAATTTTCTCTGGAGTCCTCGCACCGTTTGCTTCGGCAACCAACGGCGTTGTTGCAATCATAATGCCGCTAAATAGCAACATGACAGGAATCCAAAGACCTACCCCGACAGCAATTGCCGCTAAGTCTAATGCAGATAAATGTCCTGCCATAATGGTATCAATCAGTCCTAATCCTGCTTGCGAAAATTGCGTAATCAAGATTGGGATCATGAGATGAAATAGTTTTTTTAATTCATAACTGATGTTGGAAGTTGCAGTCACATTAGACACAAAAATTACTCATCGTTTTTATGTGCTTAGAATGAAGGTTTAGCGTTGTAAAGTGAGAAGCACACCTATAAAAATCACCACGCCACCCAAAATGCGCTGCCAATTAATGGCAATTTTTTCTGTACCTAAAATTCCAAAATGGTCGACTATCATGGACATAACAATCTGTCCAAAAATAATTAATGCCGATAAGGTTAAGAAACCTAATTTAGGTGCGGAATAAATACTAATACTGATGGCATAAACACCTAAAAAACCGCCAAGCCAAAGATGCCAAGGAATTTGTACAATTTCGCTCAATTGTGGTTTTTCAGTCTGTTGAAAAAAAACCAGTATTGCGAGAACTATTGTACCAATCAAAAATGATAAAAGTGCAGCTTGTAATGGAGAATATAAATATTCACGTAATTGTGTGTTAATCGCAGTTTGGAAGGTCATTGCGATTCCGATCCCCAGTGCTAAAGGGATAAAGAATAAAAATTGGCTCGCGACTTTAAACATAAATGCACCCACGTCCTTGTTTTATATTGAGTGTAAAGTAAAAACTGAATCAGTTCTGAGCGTTATGGTGTAGTCATGTTAAAATAAGTTTTTTAAGTTTTGAGCTGTACGTTTGGCTACTTTGAATCCACAAGATATTCCATTGTCACTTTATATTCATATGCCGTGGTGTGTGCGTAAATGTCCATATTGCGACTTTAATTCGCATGCAGTACCCAATGGGGCATTGTCCATGGCGTTGGAGAAAGAATATTTACAAGCATTGGTTGAGGATTTCAAAACACAGATAAATTTTGCTCAGGGTCGTCAAATTCATAGCGTGTTCATAGGTGGAGGTACTCCTTCTCTCATTTCTGCTCAAGGGTATCAATGGCTATTTGCTCAGCTAAGCGCTTTGATTCCGTTTGAGGATGATTGTGAAATTACCTTAGAAGCCAACCCGGGCACGGTAGAACATGATCCATTTGCAGATTATTTAAAGGCGGGGATCAATCGATTGTCTTTAGGTGTCCAAAGTTTTAACTCGAATCATCTTCAAAAACTGGGGCGTATTCATTCCAACCAAGATGCAATTTCAGCAATTGGTTTGGCGAAGGATGCAGGCTTTAAGCGAATTAATGTTGATTTAATGCACGGCTTACCTGAACAAACGCTTGAACAAGCATTACTTGACTTAAAACTTGCCGTAGAGCACGGTGCTACACATATCTCATGGTATCAGTTAACCATTGAGCCCAATACCGTATTTTTTCGAACTCAACCTATCTTGCCTGTCGATGATGTATTAGAAGAAATTCAGGTACAGGGTGAGGCCTATTTAATCGAAAATGGTTTTACCAACTACGAAGTGTCGGCTTGGCGTAAAGAAAAACCTTCAGCGCATAACTTAAATTATTGGCAATTTGGCGATTACTTAGCGATTGGTGCTGGTGCGCATGCTAAAGTGACGCTAAGCGATGGTGTATATCGTTACCAAAAAACACGATTACCGAAAGATTATCTGGCGAAAGTCCCTGCAGAGCATTTACAGTTTAAGAAAATTGAAGCTGATGAAATGCCATTCGAATTTATGATGAATGCACTGCGACTTAATCAAGGTGTACCAACCTCATATTATGAAGCTCGTACAGGTTTATCTTTGCAATCAATCCAAGTTCAAATTCAGTCATTGATTGACAGAAAATTAATGGTAGATGATCCAAACCGTTTGTCATGCACTGCTAAAGGACATTTATACTTGAACTCATTGCTTGAGGAGTTTCTGTAAGTTCTATAGTTAAACTCCAATGTAATTTTTAACAGCGAAACTGTTAAATCCACACTTATTTCGCTCCTTTACTGTGAAAATAATGATGAGTTTTTTAATGGTTCTCATCAAGATAGGTAATAAAAATGAAATTAGTTCTAGTAGCTTCAATCTTGGGATTGGCATTCGTTGGTTGTGCTGATAAAAACAAAAATAGTGAGCAAATGTCAGAACAAGAGAGACCAGCGCATTTAAATGCTGAAGCTTCTGCGCCTGTTGATCAAGTTGCTCGTGCTGAAGGTGAACAGGTGATCCATTTTACTGGACCAATGGATTTAACATTAGAGCTAAAAACAAACGACAATTTTCAAACGGCTGAACTCAGGGATAACTCGGATGCGGTTTATCACTTGAAGAGCACGGTTGCAGCAAGTGGTGTAAAACTTGCAAATGAAGATGGAGTTTCAATTCATTTTAAAAATTTCAATGGTTTGAATGAGGGAACAGTTGAACTCGTGAAAGATAAGCCAATAGAGATTAAAGAGTACCGTGAGCATTAAAATATATGCATTAATTTACAACACCTGATTGGTTGGTCAATCAGGTGTTTTTAATCCCTTAATTTGAGCTTTGATCTTCAACATATTTTTTTAAATGATTGGCCATTTCCCACTGAGAACCAATAAAACGATACAGGGCTTCAACTTCTTGTTTTGTCGCGCCTTGAATAAATTTATCGTCTAAAGTTACTTCAATAGTTCGTTCAAATTCTGTGCTATTAGCGTTGATACGGTCAAATTCATAGGTAATTTTTGAATGGATTGGGACTTGAGCAAATTGCTCTATGGTTGCGATAACAAACTTCTTATCTTTCTCAAACTCAATCACATGCCATTCATTACTCCAATCTTTTATGCCTGGAATCGGGCTGCTAATAAACTCTTTAAAAGTCGTACCTTTTTGAACGCGAATATTCTTAGGCTCGATGGCTTGAGTTGCACCCAAATTAATTTTCGGCCAAAGATTTACATTGGTTAAAATATTGAAGACTTCACTCACAGGGAGATGAATAATGACTTCAGCAGAGCCACTCGTCGAGTAATTCAAATTCTTTGTTGAATCCGTCGTGGTTTTTTGGTGATTTTTAATATCCGATTCAGTGAAGCTATTTGTAGCGAAAAAGACTGCACTGAGTAAAGATAGGGAGATCAATGTCTTATGCATATTATTTTCCTTTTTGTATATTGATAAAAGCTCGTTTGGAATATTTATATCGCTTGATCAAGATATCACTGTTGTATTCTTGCTCTAAATGTAATTTCGTATTCTTAAAGTAAGATAGTTTATTCGATCAATAAAAAAAGACCGCCTTTGCGGTCTTTTTTCTATGAAATCTTAGTAATCAAAACTGAAGTGTTCAGCTTCTAAAGACATTAAGGTTTTCGAAGGGTTAACCATAGATTCAGCATGACCTTGAGCACGTGGAAGTAAACGCTCAAAGTAGAAATCTGCAACTTTGATTTTCGCTTTATAAAACTCAGGAGTTTCTTGACCATCACCTGATGCTAACTTCGCTGATGCCACTGCCGCTTGTTGAGCCCAATAATATGCCATCATTGCATAACCAGAGAACATTAAGTAATCCACAGAAGCACTTGAAACGATGTCGCGATCTTTGCGTGCAGCAAGCATAATACGTACAGTTAATGCGTTCCATTGTGCACAAATCTTAGTTAAGTCCCAAGCAAAACGGCGCATGTATTTATTGCGTGCGTGCTGGCCACAGAATTTTAAGATTTCAGCTGTATAGTCACGAACGACTTTACCTTTAGAAGATAACAGTACTTTACGACCGATTAAGTCTAGTGCTTGAACACCAGTTGTACCTTCGTAAAGCGTTGAAATACGCGCATCACGAACGATCTGTTCCATACCATGTTCTTTGATATAACCATGGCCACCAAAGACTTGCATACCGTGGTTTGCTGCTTCTAAGCCTAACTCTGTTAAGAAGCCTTTCAAAATTGGGGTATAGAAACCTAATTTATCATCGTAATCATCAAACTTCGCTTGATCACCTTGAGCTAAAGCATCAGTCATTTTGTCAGCAAGTTGTGCAGCATGATAGATCATTGCACGGCCACCTTCGGCAATCGCTTTTTGAGTCAAAAGCATACGGCGAACATCAGCATGGTGGATAATTGAGTCAGCTACTTTTTCAGGCTCTTTTTTACCTGAGAGTGCGCGCATTGACATACGTTCTTTTGCATAAGGTAATGCACCTTGGAATGCAAGTTCTGCATGTGCTAAACCTTGAACAGCAGTTCCGATACGCGCCGTATTCATGAAGGTAAACATTGCGTGTAAGCCTTTGTTGACTTCACCAATCAGATAACCCGTTGCAGCATCAAAGTTCAGTACGGCAGTAGCAGATGCTCTGATCCCCATTTTGTGTTCAATAGAACCGCAAGTCACAGGATTGCGTTCGCCTGCACCACCATCAGCAGTTGGGATGAATTTTGGAACGATGAATAATGAAATACCACGCGTACCAGCTGGAGAGTCTGGAAGACGTGCCAACACAATATGAATGATATTTTCAGTTAAATCGTGCTCACCCGCAGAAATAAAGATTTTAGTACCTGTGATAGCATAAGTACCGTCACCTTTAGGCTCAGCTTTAGTTTTAACTTGACCCAAGTCTGTACCACATTGTGGTTCAGTTAAACACATTGTGCCTGACCAAGTACCAGCAGTGAGGTGAGGCATGTAGGTGTTTTTCTGTTCTTCAGTACCAAATTGCATGATGGTATTCATACAACCCATACTTAAGCCCGGATACATCGTGAAAGACCAGTTTGCTGTACCCATCATTTCTGATTTGATCAGGTTCAGCGACATAGGCAGTGCTTGACCACCAAACTCTTCAGGATAAGAAAGACCTTGCCAGCCACCTTGTACAAACTGCTCGTAAGCTTCTTTGAAACCTTTAGGCGTTTTGACTTCGCCATCTTTAAAATGACAGCCTTCTTCATCTCCAGACTGATTAAGTGGAGATAATACATTTTCACAGAAATCTGCAGCACCTTCGATAATCATATCGATAGTATCAGAGTCAGCAGCTTCGCCGTTGCTTAGAGTTTTATAGTGCGCAGGATAATCAAAAACTTCGTTCATTAAGAAACGAATATCACGTACGGGCGCTTTATATGCAGGCATTGAACTTTTCCTAATTTGAATAGAGAAAATACTCGTTAGATGACCCGATTATTGACCTACAACACTAAAAAAACATTGATGTAAGTCACGGAAATAAATGTCAGAATTGCGAATTAGTGTTTAGACTCTTGAATGAATATAAACTGAATTTGTTTGTTTTAGTAAGAGTGTGTTTGAAGAAATAATATTATTAATACATAAGCTTAGGTTGATTTTGTTCTGTAAATGAGCATGTGTTTAATTTGAATTTATCCAATTTGAATGTGCACTAAAAATATGTCACTAAAATCAATTTAAAGATATTTAATAGATATTTTAGAGAGAAAAAAGTGCAATTTAAAAAATTGCACTGTTCACAAGGCGCTAAAAGTGTGCAAAAACTAAATAAAGTCTTTTAATTCTGGACGTACACCATTCCAAATCGCGAAAGATTCTATCGCTTGTCCAACGAGCATTCCAAATCCTTCTGCAGTCGGAATTCCACGCTGCTTCGCTTGATCAAGGAAAGTGGAAGGTTTGCCATAGGCCATTTCATAGGCATATTTGAATTTTAACTGTTGAGGTAGATTGAGTGCATCACCAGACAAGCTCGCAGAGGTGGCATTGATAACAATATCAAATTCACCTGCTAAGTGATCAAGACCACAAGCGTTTAGCTCTAGATCTGGGACAGCAGGTTGTAAGTCCTGAATCAATTGCTCTGCGCGTGCAACCGTTCGATTAGCAATCATGATTTTATTTACACCAGCTTTATGCAGTGGATAAATCACGCCACGTGTTGCACCACCTGCGCCTAAAATAAGCACGCTTGCTTGCTCAAGAGGCCAATTTAGATGTTGAATGGCTGCAACAAGTCCTTGGCCATCGGTATTGTCGCCATGCAATACACCATCTTTCATCCATAGTGTATTTACTGCTTTTGCAATTTTGGCACGTTCAGTGAGTACATCACATTGTGCAAAAGCTTGTTCTTTAAACGGCACCGTGACATTCAGACCAATACCACCAGCCTTAAAAAATTCATTGATACTCTGTGTAAAACCATCGAGAGGAGCAAGGCGTTTGCTATATTCAAGGATCACCCCAGTCTTTTGTGCGAACGCATGATGAAGCTCTGGAGATCGAGATTGTTCAATGGGATTTCCAATTACGGCAAATTGTTTGCGCATTGCTCTAATTCCTGATGAAGAGGTGGCAAACAATATACGTCAAATGCAGAAAGTTCCCAATATGAACATATTCAATGAAGTGTATTAATGACTTGGGTTACAAATTTCAAATAGGGTATGAAGTAAGATATGCGCAATGTTGAGCAGTAGACCAACAGCTGCAAACACCATCAAGCTAAAACCAAAGCTATCATTGAGTAGTGTTTCTGAAAATATAGTGGTACTGATTGCACTCAAAAGAGCAATAACCAGTGTCCAAAATACGACAACACGTGCGCGAATAGAGTTGTGTTGCATATCGATTCCTTATGCAGAAGTAAAAACTTCCATGGGTGATACAAGTAAAAATTGATTGTACAGTAATTTGCTTAAATTAAACTTAAGAGCTGTGTCAGAAGTGTGACAAAATTTAATCAATTTTATCTATTGTGCCTTTTTTTCTAAGAGAATGAAATGGAATTATTCAATTTCGTTAGACAATGGAGTGAATATATTGCTCAACAAAAAAGCCCTGTTTTAACAGGGCGAGTGATTTACATTTAATGCAGTTCAGCGAGCCAATCTCTCGGTTTTAAATAGTAGTCGGTTAATTTTTTTTCAGCAGAGCCTTCATCCCATTCAGGTCTGTATTTCCAACCCGTTAATGGAGGAAGACTTACTAAAATAGACTCAATTCGACCGCCAGTTTGTAATCCAAATAACGTCCCTCGATCGTAAACTAAGTTATATTCCACATAGCGCCCACGACGATACAATTGGAAATCGCGTTGAGCTTCACTATAGGGTTTATCTTGATTACGTTGGAAGATTGGTAGAATCGCATTGAGATATCCATTGCCTACAGCTTGCATGTATTTAAAACAAGTTTCGAAATCCCACTGATTTAAGTCATCAAAAAATAACCCACCGACACCACGTTGTTCATCACGATGCTTCAAATAAAAATAATCATCACACCATTTTTTATGATCTTGGTAGACATGATCGCCAAAAGGTGCACAAAGATCGTGCGCAGTTTGATGCCATGATTTAACATCTTCATCATTCGGATAAAATGGCGTTAAGTCAAAACCGCCGCCAAACCACCAAATAGGATCTTGTCCTTCTTTTTCTGCGACAAATAGTCTTACGTTGGCATGTGAGGTCGGTACATTTGGATTTCTAGGATGGATCACCAAAGAAACCCCCATGGCTTGTGCTCGTGCGCCAGCTATATGTGGATGTCGTTCGGTAGCAGATGCTGGTAACTTTGAAATATTGATGTGCGAGAACATCACACCACCTTTTTCGATCACTGTACCATCTTGCAATACGCGTGATCTGCCACCACCACCTTCGGGACGTTCCCAATCATCGATCTCAAATTGGGCATTACCGCCACCTTGTTGTTCTTGTTGTTCAAGCGCAGCACAAATTCGAGTTTGTAAGTCGAGTAAAAATTCACGGACACGTTGAATATCTGCAGAAGTCGGGTGTGACATACCAAGCCTCTTGGGCAATGAAAAACTAGCTACATCAAAACATAAATTGTATGAAAGATTAAGGTGATTTTATCGATATAGCAGATCGAGATTTAAGTTTAGTCAGGGTAAACGTACTTTGTGATTTGAATTTACTTATGAATCCTGACCAAGATACTAGGTTGAATTAAAAGAATAAGCTCCTCAAAATAGGACGACTGAAAGCAGTTAAGCTTTTAATATGCGGTGATTTTAAAGGTGGGGATATGTTCGAAAACGTTGTTTCACTGGTGCAAAAATATAATGTTCCAGGTCCTCGATATACGAGCTATCCCACAGTTCCGTATTGGGAGCAGTCGACTTTTGATCAAGTACTATGGCAGCAAAAACTAAAAATACGTTTTGATAAATCGAATAGCCAACATGGTATTAGCCTTTACATTCACTTACCTTTTTGCGAGTCATTATGTACTTTTTGTGGATGTCATAAAAAAATCACTAAAAAACATGAAATGGAACAGCCCTATATTTTGGCTTTGTTAAAAGAATGGAAATTGTATTGTGAGTTATTTGTAGAGCGTCCTTTGATTAAAGAGATACATCTAGGGGGAGGGACACCTACATTTTTTTCTCCTCAGCATCTTAAACAGTTGATTGATGGGCTTTTAGCACTATCAGAAGTAGCTGAAGATCATCAATTTAGTTTTGAAGGACATCCTAATAATACTTCTTACGATCATTTAAAGACGCTGTTTGAATTGGGTTTTAGACGCGTTAGCTTTGGTGTGCAGGATTATAATGAAACCGTGCAGAAAGCGATCCACCGAATTCAACCTTTTGAACACGTAAAGCAGGTTACAGAATGGGCGCGTGAAATTGGTTATACCTCTATTTCGCATGATTTGGTCTACGGGCTGCCCTTTCAATATTTAGATGATGTTTTAAACACAATTGATCAAACCATTCAAATTAAGCCAGATCGTTTAGCCTTTTACAGTTATGCGCATGTACCATGGATCAAAGGCAATGGGCAACGTGGTTTTAAAGACCATGATGTTCCGCGCGATGAAGAGAAAAGACAGTGTTATGAGCAAGGAAAACAAAAATTATTGTCTGCTGGATATCATGAAATAGGGATGGATCATTTTGCGCTTGAGCATGATGATATGTATCAGGTATTTCAAGCCCAACAGTTACATCGTAATTTTATGGGATATACCGTTTCAAAAACAGAAGTGATGATTGGCTTAGGGATGTCGGCTATTGGCGATTGTTGGCAAGGTTTTGCTCAAAATGAAAAGACGCTTGAAGATTATTATGCTCGATTAGAACAAAACGAAATTCCAGTTTTTAAAGGTCATCTTTTAACAGAAGAAGATTTGAAAATTAGAAAGCATATTTTAAATCTCATGTGCCACTTTGAGACGAATTGGCAAGGTGATATGGATTTTGTACAGCGACCACAAGTTTTAGAAGATTTAGCTGAAATGCAAAATGATCAACTTGTGAAGATGAGTGAATATGGATTGAAGGTGACTGAAGCTGGAAAACCATTTGTACGAAATATCTGTATGGCTTTCGATTTAAGGTTAAAAAGAAACAAACCTGAAAATCGGATATTTTCTATGACGATATAGTCATCTTCACAAATTGGGCTGAGTCTAAGTGAAAAAATACCCCTAAGCATCGGGGTATTTTTTTACAGTGATTAAATTATGCTGTAGTTAAAAATCATCCTTTTGATACATATGTGACATGCGCTCATGTTTGGTTTTTAAGTATTCTTCATTGAATTTATTCAAACCAACGGTTAACGGTACACGATCAACCACATCAATTCCTAAATCAGTTAAAGCTTTAATTTTGAGAGGATTGTTTGTGACAAGTTTGACTTGTTTCACTTGTAAGTGATCTAGCATGATACTGCACATATCGTATTTACGCGCATCAGCGGGTAAGTTGAGCATCAGGTTAGCGTCCACTGTGTCATGTCCTTGATCTTGCAAGGCATAAGCACGAATTTTATTGGTCAAACCAATACCACGACCTTCTTGGCGTAAATATAAAATTACGCCTTGTCCTGCTTCGTTAATCAGTTTTTGAGTTGCTTGAAGTTGTGGACCACAATCACATTTTAATGAAGCAAAAGCATCACCTGTTAAACATTCGGAATGGATTCGTACCAAGACAGGAGAGGTGGGTGCTGTATCTAATCCTTTTGACAATGCTACGTGTTCTTCACCTGTTTTAGGATCTTGAAAAACAGTGATTTTAAAATCACCAAAGGCAGTGGGTAACTTAGATGTGGCAACAAACTCTATAGGCACAGCGACTTCCATTACATGTTCATAATTTGGCTAAAGTATAGCTGAATGATCAGACCATAGTTGAGTATCATTGTGCAAATTTACACAGAAGATTTCCTTTTTTTTGCAAAGCACAAGATAATAGTTGATAAGTAGCATCGATATTCAGGATAATCTAGCTACCTAACAACGCCCGTTTAGCGAAAGCTCAACACTGGACCAATATAAATGTGGTTGATTTAAGGTGTTTTTTTTCGATTTCTCGATCAATAAGAAGAATCGAGCTAACCCATTTACCTAGCTTAGGATTTGCCAGGCTTTAGAAGGCATTGCCACATATGTTGTATACCGAAATACCTAGTCAACGTCCTGTTACGCCTTTGTTGGATGCGATTGATCATCCAATGCAATTGCGTCAACTAGCCAAAGAACAATTGAGTCAAGTGTCGGACGAGCTACGTCAATTTATTTTGTATGCTGCTGGACAAAGTGGTGGGCATTTCGGTGCCAATCTAGGTGTAATCGAATTAACTGTTGCCTTGCATTATTGTTTCAATACACCGCATGATCGTCTTATCTGGGATGTGGGACATCAAGCATATCCACATAAAGCTTTGACTGGACGTCGTGAGCAACTGACTACAATTCGTGCAAAAAATGGCTTAGCGGCGTTCCCCGCTCGTGAAGAGTCTGAATTTGATACTTTTGGTGTGGGCCACTCATCGACTGCTATTTCAGCGGGTTTGGGAATGACTTTAGCTCGTCGTTATCAAAAAGATCCTTGTGAAGTGGTTGCAATTATCGGTGATGGTGCAATGACAGCAGGGATGGCATTCGAAGCCATGAATGATGCTGTTGCACATAATGCTGATCTCATGGTGGTACTGAACGATAATGATATGTCGATTTCATGTAGCACGGGTGGTTTTGCAAAACATTTGGCTGCTATTTGGGAAAAAGGGCAGTCTGTGCATATTGATGAGCAGGGTAATCCATTTATTCAGGACTATCCTGAGTGGGACTACACTTCACGTTTACATTGTGCTGCTACCGAGGCTGCGGATAACTTATTTAAAGCGATTGGATTTGACTATTTTGGTCCATTTGATGGTCATAACGTCGATGAGCTTGTTAATGTATTTAGTGCCTTAAAAAAACGTAAGGGGCCGCGCTTAATTCATATCTATACCAAGAAAGGTAAGGGCTTCGCACCTGCTGAAGCAGATCAAATAAAATATCACGCAATTGCTAAATTAAATGCTGCAGCAGCTTCAACAAAAGCACCCAAATATTCTGATGTTTTTGGGCAGTGGTTGTGCGATGAAGCCCAGTTAGATGATAAGTTGTTAGCCATTACACCTGCCATGTGTGAAGGTTCAGGTATGGTGCAATTCGCCAAACAATATCCTGATCGTTATTTTGATGTGGCAATTGCAGAACAACATGCAGTGACTTTAGCTGCAGGTATGGCGTGTGAAGGTTTAAAACCAGTAGTCGCAATTTATTCAACCTTCTTACAGCGTGGTTATGATCAGCTCATTCATGATGTGGCATTACAAAACCTTGATGTCACATTTGGTATCGATCGTGCAGGTTTAGTAGGTGAGGATGGACCAACTCATGCTGGTGCATACGATTACGCATTTATGCGTACAGTTCCGAATATCGTGATTATGGCACCAAAAGATGAAAATGAATGCCGTCAAATGCTACATACCGCTTATTTGCACCCGGGTCCTGCTGCAGTGCGTTATCCACGCGGAAATGGTTTAGGTGTTGAAATTCAAAATGAACTGACAGCGCTTGAAATTGGTAAAGCTGAGGTAACTTTGGAGCTGAATGTAAAAGCCGAAGAGGTGATTACTATTTTAGCTTTCGGTAGCCGTGTGAGCGTTGCAGAACAAGCTGCCCAGCTTTTAGTTGATCAATTGGATGTTGCAGTACGCGTTGTGAATATGCGGTTTGTTAAACCACTAGATGGTCAAATCATTCGACAATATGCAGATCAAACCCAACTTTTTGTAACGGTTGAAGAGCATGCAGTCATGGGTGGTGCTGGAAGTGCTGTGAATGAATTTATAATGGCCGAACACATTCTGAAGCCAGTTTTGAACATAGGCTTACCTGATCAATTCTTAGCGCAAGCCAGTCATGCTGAGATGCTTAAAGATTGTGGATTAGATGCAGAAGGTATCCAATCTTCAATTCAACAAGCTTGGTTAAAGCTTGTACAGGTGGTTTAAATACAAGTCATAAAATTTTAGAAACATTTTTTACCTAAAAGCGCCGATATTTGATAAAATGTCGGCGCTTTTATGCATTATTCTTTATCAGTATCTTCAAATTTGTAGTGGGTGTTCAATGGAACCTATGGTGGTGATGGCTGCGCGTGCGGCTCAAACAGTTGGTCAAGAGCTTTTAAAAGCGCATCAGAATCGTCATAAACTTGATCTGCAAGTTGAAGAAAAAGGTATCGAAGGTCCTGTGACTCGCGTTGATCGCTATGTTGAAGAGTTGACGATCGATATCTTGCGCAAAAGCTATAAAAATCACAGCTTCCTTGGTGAAGAGTTTGGTATGCAAGAAGGTAAAGGTCACGATGCTGATTGGTGTTGGGTGATCGATCCTTTAGATGGTACTTTAAACTTCATTAATGGTGTCCCACACTTCTGTATTTCTATTGCAGTTCAACACAAAGGCGTGACTCAACACGGTGTTGTGTATGACCCAATCAAAGATGAATTGTTCTCTGCGAGTCGCGGTCGCGGTGCAATGATGAACCAACGTCGTATTCGTGTGAATGTAAAAGATAGTTTAGATCGTACGTTCTTGGCTGTTGGTCATGCATATCGTGCTAAACGCGATGGCGAAGTAGTTTCTTATGCAAAAAATCACTTCGATTCTTTGTTGGCAGTATCTGAACAAGGCGCTCAATTCCGCCGTTTAGGTTCGGCAGCACTTGACTTAGCTTATGTTGCTGCTGGTCGTTACGATGGTTATTTCGAACTTGGTTTGAAACCATGGGATATTGCAGCGGGTGAACTAATTGTAAAAGAAGCTGGTGGTACAGTAGTTGATGCGCGCGGTGGTTCAAATTCAATGGAAAATGGTCAAGTCTTGGCTTGTTCTATGAAATTATTGAAACCATTGATGCAAGCAGTTGTCCCAGCTTGGGGTGCTGCTGCTAAATAAGCAGATCAAATTTATGAAAGCTCCCTAATAGGGAGCTTTTTTATCTCCAAAACATGATAAATTTGAATATTTGTACTTGAATGCATCAAAAAGCAATTAAACTTAATGACATTATAAAAAAATCTGTTATACTCCGCGCACGCACTAAATTTCGTTCATTACCTGAACATTTCTCTTCTATATTGTGTATGCGCGTCCGGTCCAAAGAGAGGACATTATTTCGCGCCCCACCCAATCGCTAAAAGCGATTCCTTCAGGTTCAGGCTGTAATCATGTGTGCGTTATACGCATCGTCGTTCTCGGATCGCCGCTGATTCTATATTTTCAGCGATTATTGCTGTACCGCTTTTTGCCGATGTCCATCAGACTTTATTTAATGGAGCACCCAATTTTCGGGTGAAAAACTCTATGAGCAAAACTTTTGCTGATTTTCCACTACACGAATCACTTCAACAAGCATTACAAGCATTAGGCTTTACATCGCCTACTCCTGTTCAGGAACAATCAATTCCTGCTGCTTTAGATGGTAAAGATCTTTTAGTATCAAGCCAAACAGGTTCTGGTAAAACTGCTGCATTCTTATTACCTACACTTCACGCTTTAGCGGGTAGTGAAGATACGTTGCTTTCTTTCAAAGAGCGTATGCGTGCTGTAACTGCACCTACAATTTTAGTACTTTGCCCAACACGTGAATTGGCTCAACAGGTCAGCCAAGATGCGATTGCATTTGTACGTCACATGAAAGGTGTTCGTATTGCTGCGATTATGGGTGGTATGCCTTTTGGTAAACAAATCCAACAATTAAAAGGTGCACAAGTTGTTGTAGCGACTCCAGGTCGTTTACTTGATCTTGTAAACCGTCGTCAAATCAAATTGGACAAAGTTAAATCATTAATCGTAGATGAAGCAGACCGTATGCTTGATCTTGGTTTTTCTGAAGATTTAGAGGCGATCAGTGATTTAGCGGGTAACCGTGATCAAACATTAATGTTCTCTGCGACTTTCGCACCACGTATTATTACGTTGGCAGAACGTATGATGAATGAACCAGAACGTATTGCGATTGAAACTGGTCACACGACGAATACTGACATTACTCAGACTCTACATTGGACTGATGGTTTTGAGCACAAGAAAAAGCTTTTAACACATTGGTTAAATGAAGAAGATCTTGATCAAGCTGTTGTATTTGCTTCTACGCAAGAAGATACAGATATGCTTGCAGAAGAACTCTCTGAAGCTGGTCTTTCAGTTGTAGCACTTCATGGTGCAATGCCACAGACTGTACGTAACCGTCGTTTGCGCAGCATTCGTGAAGGTCGCGCAAAAATTTTAGTTGCAACTGACGTTGCAGCACGTGGTCTAGATGTACCAACAATTTCACACGTGATTAACTTTGGTCTTCCAATGAAGAACGAAGATTATGTACACCGTATTGGTCGTACAGGTCGTGCAGGTCGTACTGGTAAAGCAATCACATTAGCGACTTACCGTGAACGTGGTAAAATTCGTGCTTTAGAAGACTACTTAGATGCACGTCTAGAAGTTTCTGAAATTGAAGGTCTTGAGCCATCTCCACCTCCAGCACGCGGTAGTCGTGATGGCGCTGGTCGCAGTCGTGGCCGTGGTGGTGAAGGCCGTGGCCGTGGTGGTTTCGGTGGTGGTCGTCGTTTTGAAGGTGAATCAAACTTCAAACGTCGCGAAGGTAACCGTGATGGCGAACGCCGTTCGTTTGGTGAAGATCGTCCACGTCGTGAATTCAATGGTGAAGATCGTCCACGTCGCGAGTTTAACAACGACCGTCCACGTCGTGAATTTAATGGCGAAGATCGTCCACGTCGCGAGTTTAACAACGATCGTCCACGTCGTGAATTCAATGGTGAAGATCGTCCACGTCGCGAGTTTAACAATGACCGTCCACGTCGCGATTTCGGTGACCGTCCGCAACGTTCATTTGATGATCGTCCAAAGCGTGATTTCGGTGATCGCCCTCGTTCTAACGATGACAATCGTGGTAACCGTGTAGATTATAAACCTCGTGAAAACAGTTTTGGTGACCGTCCAAAACGTGATTTCGGTGACCGTCCAGCACGTCGTGAAGGTGGTTTTGATCGTCCAAAACGTACATTTGGTGATGACCGTCCAAAGCGTGAATTCAATAGCGATCGCCCACGTCGTAAATTTAACGACTAATCGGTAAAGCTAAATAAAAAACCAGCCTTCGGGCTGGTTTTTTATTGCTCATATAAAAAAATCTGTTAGAATAAAAGTGAATAAGTTCACATTATTTATGGTAAATGTAAAATATGAATAATAAGATTATAATGATTGAGACGAAGCAAATGAATGTTGGTGCAATCATGATGTACGTGTTCTTTTTATTGGTATTACTTAATCTTGCTTATTACTTTTTTAGTATCACATTATAAATTTATAAAAAAGAATAATTTTAAATCATTGTTTCATAAATAAAACACATCTTTCTATAAGCAAAATTAATAAAAATGATCAATAATGCTACAATGTCTGCTTAACCTTGTATTTTATAAATAACATTTAAATTCAGTTATTTCAGAGTATAGTATGCAAGCTGAAAAATTGTAGGAACACGCTCAGCTATGAATAATCAAATACAAATCGATGAGCAAGCGTTGATCGAAGTAAAAAATTTAAGCTTTAATCGTGGTGATCGTGTTATTTACGACCAAGTCAATTTAAAGATTCGTAAGGGGCAAATTACTGCCATTATGGGGCCTTCAGGGACGGGGAAAACCACGCTTCTTAGACTCATTGGGGGGCAACTTGTACCTGATGCAGGCGAGGTCTTGTTGGATGGCAAAAATATTAGCCAAATGAGTCGTCAGGAATTGTTTAAAGCTCGTGCTCGTATGGGGATGCTCTTTCAGAGTGGTGCCCTTTTCACTGATATGACTGTCTATGAAAATGTAGCTTTCCCTATCCGCGCCCATACTCAATTGCCTGAACATTTGATTGCAGAACTGGTCGCTTTAAAACTCGAATCTGTGGGATTACGTGGCGCTGAGCAAATGATGCCTTCTGAGCTTTCAGGGGGGATGAATCGCCGTGTGGCGTTAGCTCGTGCAATTGCACTAGATCCAGATTTGATTATGTACGATGAACCATTTGCTGGTCAGGATCCCATCGTAATGGGGGTTTTAACCCGATTGATTCGTTCTTTACGAGAAGCGTTGGACCTAACGACTATTATCGTGTCTCACGATGTTGCTGAAACATTATCGATCGCAGATTACATTTATGTGGTTGCGGAAGGTAAAGTACAAGGCGAGGGCACACCTGATCAGTTAAAGAATCATAGTTCGCCTTTCGTCCGTCAATTCTTAACAGGTTCGGTCGAAGGTCCTGTGGATTATCAATTTAGTCATCAAGCGTATTTAAGTGATGAGGTGCGTACATGAATGCGATAGCCTCACTAGGTAGACGCGTTATAGAGCGTGTTCAAGGTATTGGCGTTGCAGCCATTATGCTAGTTCAAATTTTATTTTCGATGCCGACTTGGATTGGAGTCAAACTCTTTATCTATCAAATGTACCGTGTTGGCGTATTATCATTGCTTATCATTGTGGTGTCAGGACTGTTTATAGGTGCAGTCTTGGGTTTACAGATGTATAGCATTTTGGTCACTTTCGGCAGTGAAGCGATGCTTGGTGCAGCAGTTTCGTTGACCTTGTTGCGTGAACTTGCGCCAGTGGTTGCTGCACTTCTTTTTGCGGGGCGTGCAGGATCTGCTTTAACCGCCGAAATTGGTTTGATGAAAGCGACTGAGCAATTGTCTAGTATGGAAATGATCGGTGTTGATCCACTTAAACGCATTATTTCACCACGTTTATGGGCGGGTATATTTAGTTTGCCTATGCTTGCCGTAATTTTTGCTGCTGTGGGGATCATGGGCGGAAAAATGGTCGGTGTGGATTTTTTAGGTGCTGATGAAGGTTCGTATTGGAGTGGTATGGAAAGTGCCGTTCAATTTTATAAAGATGTCTTTAATGGCACGATCATCAAAAGCTTTGTATTTGCTTTAATCTGTACGTGGATTGCCGTATATCAGGGGTATTCATGCGAGCCTACATCAGAAGGTATTGCGACAGCAACAACAAGAACGGTAGTGTATTCATCACTATGTGTTTTAGGATTTGATTTTGTTTTGACTGCGGTCATGTTTGGAGGTGTGTAATGAAATCACGTACGAGTGAGCTCGCAGTTGGAATATTCGTGATTCTATTTGGTTGTGCATTATTTTTCTTGGCAATGAAAGTAAGTGGCTTAGCTGGGACAAATTTAAAAGATAGTTATAGCATGACGGCAACTTTTGATAACGTGAATGGTATTAAACCACGTGCTAAAGTTGCACTGAGCGGCGTAAAAGTAGGTGAAGTTGAGTCAATCACATTAGATCCGTTAACACGTCTTGCAACAGTGAAAATTAATTTAGATGGTGAGCTGACATCTTTCAATGATGAGCAACTTAAAACTGTGCAAGAAGGTGCTTTAGAAGAGTTGCGTTATAGCAGTGACTATGAAGCTGCGACGCCATCGCAACAAAAAGAAATGGAAAAGCAACTGATCGCTAACATGAACTCCATCACCAATATTGATGAAGATGCTTACATTATGGTAGCGACAAATGGCCTACTGGGCGAGAAGTATCTCAAAATTGTTCCAGGTGGTGGTTTAAATTATTTAAAACGTGGTGATCAAATTGGTAACACACAAAGCACAATGGAAATCGAAGACTTAGTGTCTAAATTTGTGACAGGTGGTGCTGGTGACTCAGCTGCGAAAAAAGATTCAAATGATTCATCAGATGCAGAGACTGTGGAATTCACAGATGAAACTGCTTCTTTTGTTGAATGATTAAATAGAGGAAAAATAAATGAATACGTTCGTAAAGCAAACACTGACTGTTAGCGTTTTATCGACGATGATTGCGAGTACAGCATTTGCTGCACCTACGGAGACTCCTCCTGCATTTATCAAAAAAGTAGCTGATGGCTTAATTTCACGTTTAAAAGCAGACCAAGCTAAGTTGCAAAATAACCCTGCTGCGGTACGCGCAATTGTTCGTCAAAATTTAGATCCATATATTGATTCGCAATCATTTACTCGTATCGTGATGGGAACTTATGCGACGAATCAATATAGTAATGCTGCTCAACGCGCACAGTTTGAGAAGAACTTCCGTGAAACATTGATTGAAAACTATGGTAGTGCTTTCTCTAAGTTTTCTAATCAGACATATACAATTCGTCCGTATAAAGCATCTAACACTAAAAACCCTGTTGTAACGATTGATTTTATTAACAAGGGTGAGAAGATCCCTGTATCGTTCCAATTGGCTGATAAAGGTGATCAGTGGAAGATTCGCAATATCAACGTTTCTGGAATTGACCTAGGTTTGCAATTCCGTAATCAGTTTGCTGCTACGGTGAAGCGTAATGGCGGTGATATCAATAAAGCAATTGCAAACTTTAAGCCTGATGCTGAAGCTGCAGTTGAGAAAAAATAACAGAGAACAATTGTGATTTCACTCAAAGATCAAGAAATTATGGTTTCTGGAAAAATTAGCTTCGACAATGCTGAGCAGTATTATCAACAAGGTTTAATGTTGATTCAGCAGGCAAAGCAGTTTCCACTTACTGTAAATTTATCAGGTCTTGAACATGGTAGTACTCTGGCGCTAGCTGTTTTAGTGCGTTTATTGCGTCAAGCACCTGGAACATCGAGTTTGCAGTTTAAATCTGTGCCAGAAAAAATGATGAAAATCATTCAATCTTGCCATTTAGAAAATGATTTAAAATTGATTTGATTGAAAAATAAAAAAGCACCTTAGGGTGCTTTTTTATCGCTTTAAAATAGTAATTTACTCAACAAAAGGTACTTCATACGTTGTTTAAAAAATGCGACATCAAAGCGTACTCAAATCCATTTTTTCCATCTAAAATAAATCAGTGGTCCAAATAAGAACACTAGGATAATCAAACTGACAACAACAAAGCTCGTCGTTCCTTGAGCAAAGGGCAGTACATCAGTGTTCATACCATAAATACTGGCCACCAACATCGGGGGAGCAAGCATGCTAGGTAAAATCGAGAATCGACGAATCGTATCATTCTGTTCAGTATTAATGAAACCCGAAGTGGTATCCAATAGGAATCGAACCTTCTGGAACAAGAATGCATCATGTTCTACTAATGAGCGAACATCCTCACTGAGTTCTCGAATATCAGCATCATAAATATGACTGCCTAAGGCACGGGGTCTTGCTAAGAAGGTCAGAACGCGGCGTAAGTCAATTAAACAGAGTTGCGCTTTACCCAACATATCTTCTTTTTGAGCAAGACGGGTAATCATATCATCGAGATCAAGAATTTGTTCACGGTGGCGAACATTCAATACTTCTGTAGAGTAGAGTTCTAGATCCTTGTGGATATCTTCTAAGATATCCGCAAGCTCATCGAGTTTAGCTTCGAGTAAACCCAAAAGTATCCAAGTCGGATCTTTATAGTCAATGTCGTAATCATTACGGCGAGCTCGTGCTCGAAAGGCACGGAAAGCAACGAGCTTTTCACCACGTAAAGTAAATAGTCGATCTTTATGTAGAATAAATGCAACGGTTTGAACCGTTCCTAACATATTAGATGACTCTTCAGGGTCACCATCGACTTGGTAGTTTTTATTTTTCGTTAAAAAATACGTACTGATATGTAAAATGCCATCATCATCACGGTAGAATCGTGCAGATGATGAAATATCTTCTAATGATTTTAGTGTTGGAAGATTTTGTTTATAGGCATCTAAAACCCATTCTTGCTCATCTTGAGAGGGTGCAATTAAATCGATCCAAACCAATTCAGGGTGTAAATCAAACCCACCATTGATCGTTGCATCTTCTAGACTACCGCGCTCTGTGGCATAAAAGGCTTCAAGCATTTTATCTTTTCTCCCTTGCGCAGTTTGTGTGTGAACGATGGGTGTATTTTAGACAAGGATGCCATGAAAAAAAACCGATTCCATCATTAATTGGGTTAAAAAACACAGAACATATCATTTTAATTGTTGTTATAAAAACTTAAGGCTAATTTTAAATGAATTCTATTGCAATATTTTGTGGTTCAACATTAGGTTCCGATCCTGTTTATGCTGATGCAGCAAAGAAAACAGGGAAATATTTAGCGCAACAAGGCAAGACCTTGGTGTATGGTGGCGGTCGTTCAGGATTGATGGGAATTGTTGCGGATAGTGCATTAGAGGCTGGTGGAAAGGTCATTGGCGTGATTCCACAAGGATTGGTGGATCGTGAATTAGCACATCCAAATTTGACTGAACTTCACGTTGTTACCAGTATGCATGAGCGTAAAACGCTGATGGCAGATTTGTCGGATGGTTTTATTGCCTTACCGGGTGGTGCAGGAACAATTGAAGAAATTTTTGAACAATGGACATGGGCGCAACTCGGTATTCATCTTAAACCCTGCGCATTTTTAAACATCAACGGATTTTATGATGGTCTATTACAATTCATTCAACATACGACAGATCAAGAGTTTACTCGAGCTCGCTTTACCAATGCATTAATCAATTCAACTTCAATCGAAGATATTGTGTCAAAATTCGAGTCTTATCAGGCACCACAACCGAAATGGGGTGTCCAAGATCGAGAAGATTTGGTGAAACTAGATACATGAGCAAAATCATTACTGTCGCAGCAGCGATTATTTCCAATGAGGATCAGCAGTTGTTGTTGGTTCGAAAAAAGAATACCCAGTTTTTCATGCAAGTTGGTGGGAAGTTAGAGGAGAATGAGCCTTCTGAAGACACGATTCTGCGAGAAATTAAAGAAGAAATTGGCGCTGAGGCAGTAATAGATCAATATATAGGTCGTTTTGAAACCAAAGCTGTAAATGAAGCGGATCATCAGTTGATTAGTTATCTCTATCGAGTTCAGCTTAAACAAGAGCCTCACATTCATGCAGAAATTGCTGAAATGAAATGGATCGATTTAGATGATGATGCTACGCCTTTAGCACCGTTAACTCGAGAAATCGTGATTCCTTGGTGTAGGCAGCATTTTAATGCCGATTAAAACTCAAAGTGACTGTGTCAATATTCTGCGGCTGCAATGCATGCGATCTGAATGTTCTGACATCCGAGCTTTTCTAGTGCATTGGCCAACGCATTGACTGAACTCCCTGTGGTCACGACATCGTCAATAATCAGGATATTTCTAAACTTTCCTTTTTCTGAACGTATTGGTTTGAATTGAGATTGAATGTCTTCTATCCTTTCTACACGTGTTAAGCCTTTCTGTGAGTGTTGTGCTGAACGTTCAATTGGCTGCCAAATGGGTATTTGCAGTTTTTTGGACAGAATTTTTCCGATGACCATCATTTGATTATAACCACGCTCTTTCAAGCGCTCGTTTGAAATAGGCATAGGTACAATCGCTTGAAAACGTTTCAGTTTAAGTTCTAGCAATGTGTGTGCTAGAAAAGTTTGATAATGAAGTTGTTGTTCATATTTGAATAAATGAATAATGCGATCTATAGGAAAGCTATAGTCGAAACAAGCATAAATATTTCTTCCATGTCGATGAATGAGTGAAGGGCTTTTCCATGGGAGCATTGTCCAACAGTCATCACATAGTCTGTGGGTTTGAGTTGGAGAGAATCCGCATAGTTGGCAAGCGCGTCGTGATAATAATGTGTGATAGAGGTTATGAATAGGGCTTAGCATCATGGCTCAAGTTATTTTTATTGTGAGTATCTATGATTATAACTGAGCTCGTTGATTAAGGAACATATTAAACATACGCATATCTAGGCGCTTCTGGTAACCATCGTTTAAGCAGAGCATCCGCTTGATTTGGGTAATCTTTTAAAATTTGATTCGCGACATAGTGCGCTTGAGTTAGCAGATGGTCATCCCGTTCCAATTTAGCCACGCGAAAGCCTATGTCTCCAGTCTGTTTCGTTCCTAACAGTTCGCCTGGGCCGCGGATTTCCAAATCTTTTTCTGCTATTAAAAAGCCATCATTGGTTTCACGCATAATGCGTAAACGCTCTTGTCCATTCTGCGATAAAGGACTTTTATATAATAATGCGCAAAAACTTGCTTTAGCACCTCGACCCACACGGCCCCTTAATTGATGTAGTTGAGATAGACCCAGTCGCTCCGCATTTTCAATGACCATGATGGATGCATTTGGTACATCCACTCCAACTTCGATCACGGTTGTTGCGATCAGCAGTTGTAATTGATTGTCTTTGAACTGTTGCATGACAGCTTGTTTTTCATCAGCTTTCATTTTGCCATGAACCAAACCAATATTGAGGTGCGGAAAGCGTTCTTTAATCTCCTGATAAGTCGCTTCAGCAGCTTGAGCATCTAGCGTCTCTGATTGTTCCACTAATGTACAGACCCAATAAGCCTGCTTACCTTCAGCGCAGTTTGTCGCAATACGCTGCAGGACCTCTTCACGACGATCGAGTGGAATAGTGACTGTTTGGATTGGGGTACGCCCTGGGGGTAACTCATCAATCACAGAAGTATCTAAATCTCCGTACGCTGACATTGCTAACGTACGTGGGATAGGCGTGGCGGTCATGACTAACTGATGTGGTGTCGTATTCTGTGCCCCTTTATTTCGTAATGCTAGACGCTGGTCAACTCCAAACCGATGCTGTTCATCAATGATGACAAGACCCAATTTATGAAACTGGACGTTATCCTGAAATAGTGCATGAGTGCCGACGACCAATTGGGCAGAGCCTTCTCTAATCTGCTGTTCTGTAGCAGCGCGTGCTTTCCCTTTTTGTTTGCCTGATAACCAAGAAACTTGGATGCCGAGTGGTTCGAACCATTTTTTAAAATTTAAATAATGTTGTTCTGCGAGGATTTCAGTCGGTGCCATAAGAGCAACTTGCCATCCCTCTTCGAGTGGATGACATGCCGCAATGCCTGCTACTAAGGTTTTGCCTGCACCTACATCACCTTGCACCAGTCTGAGCATCGGTTTGTTTTGTTTAAGATCTTTCACAATTTCATTTGAAACACGTTTTTGAGCATTCGTCATTTTAAAGGGAAGTGTGGAGAGAAGTTGTTTGGCAAATGTTCGACTGGCTGAAAATGCAGGTGCGGAGATCTGTTGAATGTATGCACGACGAGTCAACAAACTAATTTGATGACTGACTAATTCTTCAAAGATGAGACGTTGCTGCGCAGGATGCTGTCCTTCAGCCAGTTGCAACATATTGGCATTGGTGGGAGGGTGATGAATATATTCTAGTGCTTCTTTTAAAGCATACCCATTGGTAAATTTTG
Organism: Acinetobacter sp. YH12239; assembly: GCF_013417635.1. Classification (NCBI taxonomy): domain Bacteria; kingdom Pseudomonadati; phylum Pseudomonadota; class Gammaproteobacteria; order Moraxellales; family Moraxellaceae; genus Acinetobacter; species Acinetobacter sp. YH12239. Next base: position 48,537 of record NZ_VPDP01000010.1, read on the forward strand.
CAGGAATCAGTTCTGGTAAATCATGGGCATGTTGTGCTAAAGCTTGTTTAATATATTCGCGCAGTTTAGATTGAGAGAGTCCTTCCGTTGATGGGTAAATTGCGGTTAGCTGCGTTTTTGGAAGTGGTGTATGTTCAGTAATCAATTGAATTTCTGGGTGATACATTTCTAGGCCACGAGCGCCTACTCGGACTTCACCAAACACTCTTAAACGATTTCCAGGCTTTGCGCGATCCATCAATGCTTTATAAATATGATAAAAACGTAAGGTGACTTTTCCAAAATCATCTTGTATTAATATTGCCATGGATTTGCGTTTACCGGGCGGCATATCCATTGATGCGACAGTGCCTTCAAGTAAATAGCTTCGACCTACTTGAAGTTGATTCATGGGCACAATAGTACTGCGATCTTCATAATCTCGAGGCAGATGAAACAAAAGATCATCCGTATTCCAGATATTTAATTTTTCGAGTAAAGCGGCAGCGGCGTTTCCTACACCTTGCAACTGATGGACTGCAGTCATGTCCCCTCAACTTTGCTTAAATTGAATTTATAACACTAGAGAATAGGTCTTACATGCATATTCTATTTATCGGTTATGGTAAAACATCGCAACATGTTGCTAAACAATTATTTCAACAAGGACATCAAATTACCACAGTCAGTTTAAGCAGGAAAGATCAAGCAGGTGCTATGCATCTTCAACAAGATATACACCAACTTGATTTATCGACATTGTCGCCTATTGATGCAGTATACGTGTTGATTGCACCCAAAGATCCATCACTAAACGGGTATAAAGCAGCTTTCATAGATGCGATTCCACATATGAGAAATCAGCTGGCACTGCATCCTATCCAAAAGATTATTGTTGTCTCATCAACACGCGTTTACGGACAAGATCAAGGGGAGGAGATTGATGACCAAACAGAGATCAATCCGAAAGATGAGAAAGCATTAGTGTTAGCCACAATGGAGAAACTTTGGCAAGAAGCCTTCCCACAGCAATGTATTATTGTGAGACCCACTGGTATTTATGGCGTATCGGTGAAGAGAATGATGCAGCTTGCTCAAAATACAATGACCTATCCCAATGTGCATTGGTCGAATCGAATTCATATCGAAGATTTAGCGGGTTTTCTTGTCCATTTACTTCACGTGGAACATCCAGAAAAAACTTATATTTGTAGTAATAATCAACCCATTCCATTACATGAAATTATTCTGTGGTTCCAAAAGCAGTTAAACATCCCTCCATTAAAATTATTGAGTGAGGCACAGCATGGAAAGAAAATTTATGCCTCTCGAATGTTAAGCACTGGTTTTAAATTGAAACATAATCAATTTTTTAAGGATTATCGAGAATTCATTTAGGCATAAAAAAACCCTCGCTGGGGAGGGTTTTAGATACTATTTTTTCTTGCGTTTTAAGCGTTTTTTGGCTTGTTGATCAGCAACTGCATCCAAAGCTTCTTTGAGCTCTTCATCGTTAAATGAAGTGATATGTTGCAACATTTGTAAGGTTACATCATCTAGTACCAAGTTGGCATATTGAGCAACCTCTTTGAATTGTGCATCAAAGACTATTGCGCCTTCTTCGTTATTACTGATATAGCCTTGTTGAGTCAGAACTTTGATAAAACTTTGGAAGAGCGCTTTATCAAAGAATTCAGGTGAGTTGAACTCATAAAGTACAGATAAACGCTGACCTAATAGATGGCTTAAATCTTCGACCTGCTTGGTCGTAATATTTCCAGAGCCACGTTGAGTAATTAGGGCAAGTGTCATGTAGTAGCGTTCAATACTTTGCTTCACTGGAGCAGCAAGCACGACTAACTGATTGTGTTGTTCAGAGTTAGGTGCAGGGCTACATAAATTTCCATGTTCATCAATCGTAATCAACTGTGCTTCTACCAGACCTTGAACATAGTTACAGATCTGTTCTTTAAGCTCATCCGTATTCCACTTAAGGAAAAGTTCAGCTTTCAAGAATGGATAAAGTGTACGAATGACATTAATCAAATCGCCCTGTGAAATTTTACCATTGTGCTCGACCATCGCAGCAATCAGTGATGGCAAGACATAAGCATGCAAAATATTATTGCGGAAATATGTCAGTAATACTGCTTGACCATCTTCAATCGCAATGATGTCGCCAAGGACATGTTTTACACGCTTAATCAACTTGAGTTTTAAACCATAAGCAATGATTTCTTTACCAGACAGTGGTGTGATTTGAACTCGATGATCATAAGGTAAAGCTGTTAGAAGATTGCGATAGGTATCTAACTGTTTAATACAAATCTCTTCATCAAGCGTGTGCTTGGAAGTCGATAGAAGAATAAGTGACAATAACGAAACTGGGTTGATAACAGCAGCACGGTTAATATTTTCAAGAATTGCATTTGCTGAGGTGTTGACTGCATCAGAAACTTCTTGAGGAATCGGGTCATCATTCTTCTCAATTTTGATATGTTCAGCACCATGCTGTTTCAAAATCTCATCAAGGAAGACGGGTTCACCAAAGTTTACGTGTACTTTACCGAAGATGCGTTCAATCTTTCTTAAGGTTTGTAAAATACCAAAGATAGATTCGGCCTCTTTAGGCTTACCATTCATTTCACCGACGTAAGTTGCACCTTCCATCAGGCGTTCATAACCAAAATAGGTCGGGACAAATACAATAGGTTTAGCACGACCACGCAAATGACTATGCACAGTCATTGCCAACATACCTGTTTTCGGCGGTAATAAACGTCCAGTACGTGAACGTCCACCTTCAATAAAGTATTCTAATGGCGTGTTGCGCGATAGGATACTGTATAGATATTCTTTGAATACAGTGGTGTATAACGCATTTCCACGGAAGGTTCGACGTATAAAAAATGCACCGCCACCACGTAAAAGCTGTCCAACGAATGGCATATTCAGGTTATCACCTGCAGCAATGTACGGTACCATCATCCCACGCTTATAAATCACATAAGAGAGTAATAGGTAGTCAATATGGCTACGATGACAAGGTGTATAAATAATTTCGTAGTCTTTCGCTAATTCACGAACTGTATTGAAATTATGTACTTCTACGCCGTCATAGAGTTGAGTCCAAAGACGCGTCAGGGCTTGTTCTGCAAAACGTACGGTTGCATGAGAATAGTCTGATGCAATTTCATTCACGTAGCCGATCGCACGGCGCTCAGCTTCAATCAAACTGATTTTAGAGCGAATACTTTCTTTGCGAATTCCGTCCTGAACATCTTGAGATTTAATCAATGATTGCATCACGTTTCGACGATCTGACAAATCTGGACCTAATACAACTTCACGCTGACGATCTAGATAATCATTGAGTTGATTGACGATATATGTTGCAGGAGACAAGTTTGGATGTGTTACACGTGCGTAATCTACCAATTCGCGCAGTGATTTTGGTTCATGAAATTCAAGAAAAGATTGGCGACCATGTAAACCAATATTCATCAGTTGTTTAACAGTACTTGGCGTTGCCCAAGTGTCCGTAAATAGCAATTTAAATAATGAATCTTCTTTGTCCGGTGAGCGGCCCCACAATACAGTCACAGGTATAAGTTCAATATCAGTATCTGGATGCTTATCCAATATCTCGATCAATCTGAGGAGACGAGGTGGAAATGCATGGGGTGGCGGATTAAGTAAGTTTGTTTCATCTTGGTGTTGTAAAAATAATACAGCAGCTTTCTCTTTATGGTCCCCGATCATGAGTGGGTCAAGTGCTGGCGCGAGATTTAATCGACGAGTTTCGCCGTCAACCACTAACGCATTACTACGCGAGTAATTTTGTAATACATAGCACACCACTTTTTTGTGAGTCGTATTATTTTCAGTGGGTGGTGTTGAAGGTTGGGTTTCAGTAGGAACCTCTCCAAGAACATGCGGTGTTACTACGAGGTCAAGCAACTTACTGGAAAGTCGACGATACATTTGACCAAAGCCATTCTTGGACATACATACTCCTAGCCAAAGACGAATTTCGCATGACGCGAATGAAGGCAATTATTTTCTTAAATCTGTGATCAAAACAATATGTCATTTTCTAACAAAATGCACAGAATTTGGATGAATTTTCGTTAATAATCGTATTTTTAGCCAAAATATCAAATTTGTTTTATGACAATATAGTCAAGCAAAGTTTAGTTGTTTACTCGGAAATTATGGCAATATAGAGATTGAGTCATTAAATTGGAAAATCTGTTTAAATTCAACAGGCCCAATTTAATGTCGTAGCAATGAAATATATAGGTCCGATATGAATCAGCTCACGCAAGAACTCGTAGATTTACTCACGCTAGAAAGACTTGAAGAAAACATTTTTAGAGGCAAAAGCCAAAATTTGGTTGGCAAACGTGTCTTTGGTGGGCAAGTTCTAGGTCAAGCGTTACGTGCTGCTTCATATACAACTGATCGCCCTGCACACTCATTGCATGCATATTTCTTATTTGGTGGAGATGTTAATGCACCCATTATTTATGAGGTAGATCGAATCCGAGATGGGCGTAGTTTTGTGAGTCGCCAAGTTCGTGCGATTCAACATGGCAAGACGATATTCATGTGTATGGTATCTTTTGCAGACCAAGAAGAGGGTCTCAATTATCAAGTTGCTGAACCCGAATACCCGCCAGTAGATGGGTTAAAATCTGAAGCTGAACTCAAGAAAATGATTGTGGATTTTGTACCAGAGAATGTGCGTGCCAGCTTTATGCGTGATCGTCATGTTGAAATTAAGCCTGTAATGCCAGTGAATCCATTCCAACCACAACCTGAGGCACCGTCTTACGCGCACTATATTCGTACACATGATCGTTTGGCTGATGATGTAGATGAAAACGCATTACATCAGGCGATCGCTGCTTTTTATTCAGACTTTACTTTGATGACAACCGCGCTACGACCACATGGACTCAGTTATATTTCACCGAGTTTACAGTGTGCCAGCATTGACCATACCATGTACTTTCATAAACCATTTCGTGTAGATGATTGGATGCTCTATGACATGGAGGCAACGATTAGTGCAAGTTCAAGAGGATTGAACTTTGGACGAATGTGGCAAAATGGACAATTGGTCTGTAGTACAGTACAAGAAGGTCTAATTAGAATTCGTGAAATCGAAACGCAATAAGATAATTGATCTATGCTTCAAGCCAAATCTTCAGATTTGGCTTTTTTACTTCATATTTGTATTTATAAATTATTAGTTTCGGTTGCAAAGCTAACAAGAAAAAATGATCGATTCTTGAAGTCGCTCATGGCATAGTGCGACTAATAAATCAAAATGAAAAGCACAGGACATGAGTCTAAATACGCAAATTTTAATTGCTGCAATTTTAGGTGTGGCTTTTGGCATCTTGTTAAATGTATTCCCTGATACAGCATTTTTTAACGGAAGTTTATATGGCTTAGGGATTGCCAGTAGTATTTTTATTGGTCTACTTAAACTATTACTGATTCCTCTAATTTTTAGTTCTATTGTTGTCGGAGTTTCCAATCTGCAGACTGGTGGCCAACTTGGTAGAACTTGGAAAATTACCCTTGCTTGTTGTGTCACAACCACAACGTTGGCGCTGATTTTAGGGCTTGCGTGTGCGCATCTTTTCGAGGTCGGGAAGGGTGTAGACATCACTATTTTTCAAGAGACCATGAATCAGCATCAGACGCCTGATACTTTGACGCCCTCGAGTTTTTTTACCAACTTTATCCAAAATACACTAATAAACCCGTTTAAAGCATTTGCTGAAGGTAATGTGTTAGCCGTTGTCGTTTTTGCACTTTTAATTGGGGTGGCTCTCGTTAAAGGTGGTGAAAAATTTAAAACAGTGAAAGCGTTGAGTCAGCAATTTTTTGAAATCATGATGTTGATGATTGGTTGGGTGATGAAGCTCGCACCAATAGGGATTTTTGCGTTACTGGCAAAGCTAATCGCGACGGAGGACCTATCCGTTCTGAGTCGATTAGCAGAATTCGCAGCAGTAGTCACGGGAACGACCATCTTTCATGGTCTTGTTGTTTTGCCTTTGTTGCTCTGGATTTTCGGGAGAATGAATCCAATTACATTTTTTAAGGGAACACGAGCAGCCTTGATTACGGCGTTTGCTACCAGCTCAAGTTCCGCAACCATGCCGCTATCAATGAAGTGTGCTCAGGAAAATTTAGGAGTAAGGCCTCAGACTGCAGGATTTGTGATCCCTCTCGGGACACAGTTGAATATGGATGGGACGGCATTATATGAGGCTGCGGCGGCGCTGTTTATTGCGAATTTAATGGGGCTTGACTTAACGTTAGGACAACAATTGATTGTGTGTGCGACAGCAATGATTGCATCTTTAGGGGCACCAGGTATACCTAGCGCAGGTATGGTTACCATGATTATGGTTTTACAATCAGTTGGACTTCCAGCAGAAGCAATCGCGATATTATTGCCGATTGACCGTTTGTTAGATACCGTTAGAACAGTGGTGAATGTGCAGGGGGATATGATGATTAGTGTTGTTGTAGATCGTTACACGAATCCTGATCATGAACCCATGGAAAAAAATACAGCTTAAAGATTAGATCAGATAAAAAAAAGCAGGGTGATCCCTGCTTTTTTGGATTGAATATATTATGCAACTTTTAGCGCTGCACGTTCCGCTGCTGGTGATTGATTTAGATAGTTAATCGCATCTTCAGTTTTTGCTTCATGAACAGGGTCATACCAAGGCATTAAATAGCCGAGTTGTTGAGAAACAAGCCAGAATGGGTGAGGAAGTAAACCATTGTCTTTTTGGGCAATTCGTGCCCATTCACGCCAAATCCAAGGTTTGTAAACAGCTGGTTTAATTGATTTAAAGCGAGGGTCTTGACCCATAATATGAGCAGCACCATCAACCCATAAACCTAATACAGCAGCAATCACAACTACACTTTGATAATAGCGAGAAATATAACCACCGCCGAGATGACGATATAAGTCAAATGCAACGGTACGGTGTTCAATTTCTTCAGCGCCATGCCATTTTACGAGATCGAGCATATTGGCATCAGCGCCCAATTCACCCCATTTTTTGTTGTACAAGGCATATTTGCCGAGGACACAAGTCATATGTTCAACGGTAGCAATAATACCTAATCTGAATAAATCCCATTGATGATCTAAGGCTTTTGGGACGTTTAGACCTAAAGGTTTATCTGCTAAAAGTTTTCCAAAAAGAAAGTCCATAATATCGAGGTTACGTTGAATATCGATATGACGTGCGCTGAGATATTCTTTATTCGCTGAATTATGTGCTTGAGCGTGCATCGCTTCTTGGCGAATAAAAGCTTTCACATCTTCTGCAAGTTTTTCATCAGTAATTTTGGGTAATACTTTGTTGTACAGACGACAAAACCAAAATTCGCCTGCTGGTAAGATATTGTTAATTTCATTGATAAAATAACTAACGAAAGGCTGATTTGGAACCCAATCTACTGGTGTATCCGCCCACTCAAATTTAACTTTACGAGGTTTGATGTGATACTCAATAGAAGATCCAATCTTACTATTTCTTAATCGAGACAATAATTTCATCACACTTTCCTGAATTTTTGTTGTGATTACCATTTTTCAGTATAAAAAAATGCCCTCAAATAACCTTAGCATTTGAGGACATTGATGTATCAATTAGTGAATGTAATGATTTAACCATTCGGTAGGGTGGATACTATTCGGCTTTGTTGGATTCTAGTTCGGTTGTTTCGCTTGGTGATTCATCATCTTCTTGAATAACATGATCAAAATCTTCATCGATGTCTGATTCACTTACTTCAGGAATTGCACTTAGATCAAATCCGTTAGGCTGCTCAAGCGTAAAATTTAAACGACCAGCAATAACGCTTGCGAGTTCTTCAAGACCTTGCTTATTGAGGGATGAGAACAATTGGATAGAGAAGTTAAGCTTCATTTTCTTTAGTTGAGCTTTGACTTCTTGCAATGCTTTGGAAGCTGGACCACGATTTAACTTATCTGATTTTGTTAATAAAACATGGACAAATAATTTACGTGAGTAAGCCCATTCTAACATCATGACATCGAAATGTTGTAAAGGGTGTCGTATGTCCATCAACAGTACAAGCCCTTGTAAACTTTCACGATGAATGAGGTAGTTTTCAAGCTCTTTTTGCCAAACGATTTTCATGCTTTCAGGTACAGCAGCATAGCCATATCCAGGAAGGTCAACTAATCTTTGTTCGGCATTGCCCATGCTAAAAAAGTTAATCATTTGTGTGCGACCAGGTTTTTTAGACGCACGTGCAAGTTGTTTTTGATTGGTTAATGCATTAATCGCACTCGATTTACCAGCATTCGAACGACCTGCAAAAGCAATCTCAAAACCTGTGTCTTCTACACATAAATTCAGTTTTGGTGCACTCATTAAGAATTCGGCTTTGCGCAACCAGTTGAGCGCTTGAACCGAATATTCAGTAATCGCTGGATCGGCTTTTTTCTCATAGCTGATCTTTTGCTTTGGGGCATTTGACGCCTTACTGTTTTTCGACTTTCCTCTGCTGTGATGCATAGCTCAACTTCAATAACTCAATTTACAATCAGCTATTATAAAGGAAGTCGCGCATGCAAGCGAATACTCAATCGAATTGAGTCAATCTATGGTGTAACTTGAATGAAAGGAATGGGTGAGTCTGAATTGAATTTTATACCTGAGGTGGGTATAACGTCCTTCAGTTTAAATTGATCTAAATGCTGATAAAACTGTTTGACTGCATGATCTAAAATGCCTTTTAAGCCACAGTCACTTCTTAATACGCATGGTGGGTTATGACACTCTACAATTTGCTGATCGCCTTGAAGTGTTCTCACTAAAGTCCCTAATGAGATATTCAGAGTTTGAGGGGCTAGACGTATACCGCCACCTTTGCCTCGAGTGGTCATTAGCCAATTTTGTTTTGCCATAAAGTGAACGATTTTCATGGCGTGGTTTTCTGAGACCTGCAATTGGTTTGCCAGTTCTGCAATGGTATAAGGCAAGTCGCGAGGTTGTGCGACATACATCAATATACGCAGGGCATAGTCGGTAAATTTATTCAGTTGCATAGATCATCATAAAAGATAGCTTATTTCTATCTTAACATTGAAAGCCCCGCGAACGGAGCTTTCAATGATCTCTTAAAATCTTATTTCGGTTAAAGATTTAGATGAATTAATTTTTTAGTGGTGCAGATACCTCAACCACATCACCTACTTGATAGTGGTTTAATAAGATATTTGCCACAGAATATTCAGTTGCTTCATCTACCGCTTTTACTGTGATTTGATACTGGTCAGCTTGTGCAGCATCAAAGCTAAATTGTTGTGGTTGGCGAATCTCTTGCCCCGGTACTTGGACTCGCACCGAAATATATTCACCTGCTTCAGCCGTCGCAATGGTGTGACCGTCTTTGGCAGCTAAAGTTAAGGTTTTGGTATTAGCTTCAGCTTCAATCGCTGTAATTTTAAATTCACGCCAGCCAGCCCAACCGCCATTTTGTGCAGTCAAAGCTTCATATTTTGATTTTTCGACACCGATTAAAATGTCTGCCAATTGCATATACGCGTCTTTCCAAGCAGCAATCAGATCAGAGTCCATTGGCACATCTAATACTTCGCTGATTGAATGCAGAAGGTTTTCACCCACAATCGAGTATTGATCTGCTTGAATGTCTAAACTTACGTGTTTAGTGGTAATTCGCTCAATCGCTTTCGCCAAAACTGTAGGATTTTCAATATTTTCAGCATATGCCAAAACAGCAGCAGCTAAAGCACGTGGCTGACGACCAATACTTTGATGATCCATGTTAAATGTATTTTTTAACTCGGGGTTGTTGTTCAGCATGCGATTATAGAAATAGGTTGTAAGGGCAACACCATTCTCACGCAGGACGGGAACAGTCGCTTTTACAAGTTCAATATGTTGTGGCGTCATGAGCTTCAACTTTAGTTTTATTAAAAGATATATTTAAAATACATCTTTTAGGGTCGAGCTGCAATATGACTTGCATAGAAAACCTTAAAATAATTATGGGATATTAAAATATCCCATAATGAAGTTAAAAATGATGGGTAAAGGGAGGGCTATTTTTTTCCAAATAATGAGCCCAGTAGACCGCGTACGATTTTTTGCCCAGTGCTTCCGCCGAGGCTTCGTGCAGCACTTTTAGCAAACGTACCGACAATATCTTGGGTGAGTTTTTCGCGTTGTTTGGCTGCACGTTCTGCTTCTTTTTGTTGTTCACGGGCAAGGCGTTCTTGTTCTTTGGCTTGCTGTTTTGCGAACGCTTCTTGCTCTTTAGCAATTTGCTTCGCGTAGGCCTCTTGTTCCTTAGCTTGTTGTTTTGCTAATGCTTCTTGTTCGGCTTGTTGTTGACGCTGAACTACTTTGTTTTGCAGCATTTCAAAAGCACTTTCTCGATCAAGTACTTGCTCATAAACACCTGCAACCACACTGTTTGTCATGAGCGTCTTACGCTCTTCAAGTGTGATAGGTGTAAAAGATGAATATGGGGGCATAACCCAACCGCGTTCAACCATTTGTGGCGTGCCTTTCTCATCTAGACAGCTAATTAGGGCTTCACCAACTGCCAACTCCGTAATGGTGCCCTGTACTTTGAATGCAGGATTGGGTCTAAAAGCATCAGCTGCAGTTTTTACTGCTTTTTGATCTTTTGGTGTGAAGGCACGAAGTGCATGCTGAACACGGTTACCTAGTTGTCCTAAAACACTTTCAGGTAAATCCAGCGGATTTTGGGTGACGAAATAAATACCTACTCCCTTAGAGCGGATTAAGCGTACCACTTGTTCGATTTTTTCTTGTAAAGCAGGGCTGGCATTGTCAAACAGTAAATGTGCTTCATCGAAGAAAAATACCAATTTCGGTTTATTCATATCACCGACTTCAGGTAATTGTTCAAACAGTTCGGAAAGCATCCATAGTAAGAAAGTCGCATACAACTTTGGGGTATTCATTAATTTATCGGCAGCGAGCAAATTAATATTACCGTGACCTCGTGCATCGGTTTGGATAAAATCCATGAGGTCTAATGCAGGCTCACCAAAAAATTGATCACCGCCTTGATCGGACAGTGCTAGCAAATTACGTTGGATTGCACCCAAGCTGGCAGGAGAAAGATTGCCGTATTCTGCTTTAAAGTCAGCTGCATGCTCAGTCACATAAGTGATCATCGCCTTGAGGTCTTTAAAGTCGAGCAGTAAAAAACCTTGATCATCCGCGATGCGGAAAATCGCAGAAAGCACACCTTCTTGGGTGTCATTCAAATTCAGCATTCGGGCTAAAAGCAATGGACCAATTTCTGATACTGTAGTCCGAATCGGATGACCTTGTTCGCCAAATAAATCCCAAAAAACCACAGGTGATGCGCTAAATGGGATTGATTCAATATTGAGGCTTTTGATGCGTTCATCAAACTTTGAATTGCTTTCACCTGCTTTGGCAAGGCTAGAGACATCACCTTTTGCATCGGCTAAAAATACCGGCACACCAATACGAGAAAAGCTCTCTGCCAAGACCTTTAAAGTGACTGTTTTTCCTGTTCCTGTTGCGCCGGCAATCAAGCCGTGTCGATTTGCCAGTTGCGAATGTAAAACAATCTCTTGGGATGTATCTGAGGTTTTTTTTGCGATGACAATTGGTGTGCCCATAATTATTCCTTTTTATTCGATCTTTTGTTGTTGCATTATTTTGAGTGCTTGTTGAATATCTTTCATCAAATCTTGCGGATATTCCAGTCCTATACAAAAACGAACCAATATTCCTTCTTGTAAATGTGGATGTGCAAGCTCACGCATTTGATCAAGTTGATAGAGCATTACTAAACTCACTGGACCACCCCAGCTAAAACCTAATTTAAACAGGTTAAGCGCATCACAAAAATTGCGTATATCTTGAAGATTATATTTTTTATCAAAAATTACACTGATCAAACCTGCGCTTAATTCTGATCGGCAAACTTCCTTCCAAAAAGTATGACCTGCAGATTTTGGATTGGCAGGGTGCAATACTTGTGCAAACTCATTTTGCTGTAGAAGCCAGCTTAATAAAGTTAGCGCTGATTTAGATTGGTGCGTATAACGGAGTTCCATTGAAGATAGGCTGCGCTGAATCTGTGCGGTGTCATCGCCTGATATAGAAATCCCTTGAATTGCATGCATGCGAAATAGCTTGTGGTATAAATCCTTGTTTTTTGTTACGACACTCCCCATGAGAATGTCACCACCACCGCTTGGATATTTGGTGAGTGCATGGACGGTAATATCGACTGCTAAGTGTTCTGTACCAAAATCAAAAGCATTAAAAGCTAGACCTGCTCCCCAAGTATTATCAAGTGCGGTAAGGATCTTATGCGTTTGAGCTTTTTTCACCAGATTCGTTAAATCTGGAAATTCGAGTGTTACAGATCCTGCAGCCTCTAACCAAATTAACTTAGCTTTATCACTGGGTTTAAAGCTCTCAACATCAATTGGGTTATAGACCTTAACGGCAATACCATAACGTGATTCTAGGTTTCGCAAATGCTCCATATTTGGACCGTAAATATTGTCCGCGACCCAAACTTCATCACCATGTGCTAAAAAACAAGAATTCACCAAGTTGATTGCAGAGAGTCCGCTTGGTGCAAGTAGACAGTATTCTCCGCCTTCTAATTGTGCAATATTGTCGCCTAGCGTAAACGTAGTGGGGGTGCCATGCGTTCCGTAACTATAGTCATAAGCATCGGTCCAATGGCGATTGAAAAGAGCATCGGTATTTTCAAAAATGATCGTTGATGCACGATAAATAGGGGGTTGAATACTATTTAAAAGTTGAGGTGCTTTTCTAGGGCTATGTATGAGTTGAGTTTGCGTATTTATTTTCACAATTTACCTGTATAAACCGTCATTTTATAACTAACAAAACATACTACTAAAAAACTGCATAGCTGTGCTTTGTTTAAAATTATTTAACAACCTATAGGTTGGCTTCATTTTTGCAACTGCTAGTGCAATATAAGAAAAGTTCGGGTTGGAAAATGAAGCCATTAAAAGTGCATTACTTTCAGCATATTGCTGGTGAAGGGTTCGGAAGTTGTTATGAATATTTAAAATCAATTGGAGCACAAATTAGTGCTACGGAGTTTTTTGCATTACCTGTTGAGATGGCATTAGAAATCGAGGCGTTACCAGCAATTGAAGATATTGATTTACTAATCATCATGGGCGGAGCAATGAGTGTAAATGATGAGGCAAATTATCCATGGCTAAAAATAGAAAAAAGATGGATCCGTCGATATTTATCACTAGGCAAGCCTGCAATTGGTTTGTGTCTCGGAGGTCAGCTTATAGCCAATGCTTTGGGAGCAAGTGTACGTTTAAATGAACAACAAGAGTTAGGTTGGACTAAAGTCTTCAGAACTCAACATGGTTTATCAGATTACTTTGAAATACCTAAAGAATTGGAAATAATGCAATGGCACAGTGAGACTTTTGAGATTCCTAAAGGAGGCGTCAGACTGGCTGAAAATAATGTGTGTGCAAACCAAATGTACCAAATTGGAAAGAATGTGCTGGGTTTTCAGTTTCATCCAGAAATAACGCCGAAAGTTTTACAAATGTATATTGAGAATGAAGAGCATGAGAAGGTATTTTCTGGCGCTTATGTACAATCTTTAGATACCTTAAAACAAACAAAAAAAACGAGGTTCCAAAAAGGGAATGAATTGCTGATCGATGCAATTAATTACGTATTGGGGTTCGGGCAGGGTGTGCAAAAGAAAGCCGCCAACGCTTAACCGTAAATTGAGAAAAAATGATAAATAGGTTTGCTTAACAGTTAAACAATCGTTATAATGGGCGACCCTTTGATATTAAGGGCTAAACAACGTTGATTGTTGTTTAGATCGTTACAGTCGTGGCATCGATCACGACCTTAGTGATTTTCACTGCCTCTGACACTTGCCTTGTTTTCGGACAGGGGGAGATGCGTCATGGGTGATTCTTTATATATTTGGCTTGGAGTTTACTGGTATGTCTAACCAGAGAATCCGTATCCGTTTGAAGTCTTTTGATCACCGTTTAATTGATCAATCTTCTCAAGAGATCGTAGAAACAGCAAAACGTACTGGCGCACAAGTTTGTGGTCCAATCCCGATGCCAACTCGCATCGAGCGTTTTAACGTTCTAACTTCACCGCACGTTAACAAAGACGCGCGTGATCAGTATGAAATCCGCACTTACAAGCGTTTGATCGACATCGTTCAACCTACAGACAAAACTGTAGATGCATTGATGAAATTAGATCTTGCAGCTGGTGTAGACGTTCAGATCGCATTGGGTTAAGGCTTTCGGTTAATTAACACTCTAAGTTAATTAAGCCGCTTTTTTAGAGGTTTATGCACATGGCTATTGGTTTAGTCGGTCGCAAGTGCGGTATGACACGTATCTTTACAGATGCTGGTGTTTCTGTACCTGTTACAGTGATTGAGGTTGATCCTAACCGCATCACTCAAATCAAAACGCTTGAAACTGATGGTTATCAAGCGATTCAAATCACTACTGGTGAACGTCGCGAATCTCGCGTTACTAATGCTCAGAAAGGTCACTTCGCTAAAGCGGGTGTTGCTGCTGGTCGTTTAGTTCAAGAGTTCCGTGTTACAGAAGCTGATCTTGAAGGTCGTGAAGTTGGCGGAACTATCGGTGTAGATTTGTTCACAGTGGGTCAAATCGTTGACGTAACTGGTCAGTCTAAAGGTAAAGGTTTCCAAGGTGGTGTTAAGCGTTGGAACTTCCGTACTCAAGACGCTACTCACGGTAACTCTGTTTCTCACCGTGTTCTAGGTTCTACAGGTCAAAACCAGACTCCTGGTCGCGTATTCAAAGGCAAAAAAATGGCTGGCCATTTAGGTGCTGAACGCGTAACTACACAGGGTCTTGAAATCGTTGCTATCGATACAGAGCGTTCAGTTCTTGTAGTTAAAGGCGCGGTTCCTGGTGCTACCGGTGGTGACGTAACTGTTCGTCCTACTATCAAGGCTTGAGGGGAAATAACGTGAATTTAAATACTGTTTCCGGCTCTGCTGTTGAATTATCAGAAGTTGCGTTCGGTCGTGAATTCAATGAAGCTCTTGTACACCAAGTTGTTACAGCTTATTTAGCTGGTGGTCGTCAAGGTTCAAAAGCTCAGAAATCACGTGCAGACGTTTCTGGCGGTGGTAAAAAACCATTCCGTCAAAAAGGTACTGGTCGCGCTCGTGCTGGTTCTATTCGTAGCCCAATCTGGGTTGGCGGTGGTAAAACTTTTGCTGCTCGTCCACAAGACTGGTCTCAAAAAGTAAACCGTAAAATGTATCGCGGTGCTATGCAATGCATCCTGGCTGAACTTGTTCGTCAAGATCGCTTAGTTTTAGTTGAAGAGTTTGCTGTAGCTGCTCCAAAAACTAAAGAATTGCTTGCAAAACTTAACGACTTGAATGCTACTCGTGCATTAATCGTTACTGATGCTGTTGATGAGAACTTGTATCTAGCTGCTCGTAACCTTCCACACGTTGATGTGGTTGATGCTGCTGCTATCGATCCTGTTAGCTTGATCGCGTTCGATAAAGTTGTTATGTCTGTAGCTGCTGCTAAGAAAATTGAGGTAGAACTCGGATGAACAACGAACGTATCTATCAAGTCCTAAAAGGACCTGTATTCTCAGAAAAAGCACAAGTTTTAGGTGAAACTGCTGGTGTTCAAGTGTTTAAAGTTGCTATCGATGCAAACAAACTTGAAATCAAAAAAGCAGTTGAACAATTATTTGGTGTAGAAGTTGTTAAAGTTAACACGACTATCACTAAAGGTAAGACTAAACGCTTTGGTAAAACTATCGGACGTCGTTCTGATGTTAAAAAAGCATACGTCACCCTGAAAGCTGGCCAAGATGTAGAAATGGCTGACTTGGGCGATACCGCTGAAAGCACAGCGGAATAAGGACGAGAATTATGCCTATTCAAAAATGTAAGCCAACGTCTCCAGGACGTCGCTTTGTAGAGAAAGTCGTTCACGACCATCTTCACAAAGGTGCGCCTTATGCTCCGTTGGTAGAAGCTAAAAAACGTACTGGTGGTCGTAATAACAACGGTCACATTACTACACGTCACGTTGGTGGTGGTCACAAGCAACATTACCGTATTGTTGACTTTAAACGTAACAAAGATGGCATTCCTGCGACTGTAGAGCGTATCGAATACGATCCTAACCGTACTGCACACATTGCATTAGTTTTGTATGCTGACGGTGAGCGTCGTTATATCATTGCGCCTAAAGGTCTACGTGCTGGTGATAAAGTTCAATCTGGTAACGATGCTCCAATTCGTCCAGGTAACTGCTTACCACTTCGTAACATGCCTATCGGTTCTACTCTTCACAATATCGAGCTTAAAATTGGTAAAGGCGCTCAATTAGTGCGTTCTGCTGGTGCTTCTGCTCAGTTATTGGGTCGTGACGGTTCTTACGCAATTATTCGTCTACGTTCTGGCGAAATGCGTAAAGTACACGTTGAATGTCGCGCAGTTCTTGGTGAAGTTTCTAACCAAGAAAGCAACTTACGTTCACTAGGTAAAGCTGGTGCTTCACGCTGGCGTGGTGTTCGTCCTACCGTTCGTGGTATGGCGATGAACCCGGTAGATCACCCGCATGGTGGTGGTGAAGGGCGTAACAAAGGTATTCAACCTGTAAGCCCATGGGGTCAAAAAGCTAAAGGGTACAAGACACGTACCAATAAGCGTACGACTAAGATGATCATTCGCGACCGTCGCGTTAAGTAACAAGTAAAGGAATCTGACAATGCCTCGTTCTCTGAAAAAAGGCCCATTCGTCGATGCGCACTTGTTCGCTAAGGTTGAAGCGGCTATCGCGGCTAATAACCGTAAGCCGATCAAAACTTGGTCGCGTCGTTCGATGATCCTCCCGGATTTTGTTGGTTTAACAATTTCTGTACACAATGGTCGTAACCATGTTCCGGTAATCGTATCTGAGCATATGGTTGGTCACAAGCTTGGTGAATTTGCACCGACTCGTACTTACCGTGGTCACGGTGTTGACAAGAAATCTAAACGTTAATAGGTGCTATGATGGAAGTAACTGCTAAATTACGCGGTGCCGCTATCTCGGCACAAAAAGCTCGTTTGGTTGCAGACTTGATTCGCGGCAAATCTGTTGCGCACGCTCTTAACATCCTAAACTTCAGCAACAAAAAAGCTGCAGTTTTAGTTAAGAAAGCGTTGGAATCTGCGATTGCAAACGCTGAACATAATAACAGTTTAGATGTAGACGATCTTAAAGTTTCTACGATCTACGTTGATGAAGGCATGAGCCTTAAACGTATTTTGCCACGTGCTAAAGGCCGTGCAGATCGTATTACTAAGCGTACTTGTCACATCACCGTTAAGGTAGGGGTTTGATATGGGTCAGAAGGTTCATCCAATCGGTATCCGCCTAGGTGTTGTGAAACGTCATAACGCTAACTGGTATGCGAATCCGAAACAATACGCTGAATACTTGCTTAAAGATCTTCAAGTTCGTGAGTTTTTGAATAAAAAACTCAAGAATGCGATGGTAAGCAATATTCTTATCGAACGTCCAACAGGTGCTGCTAAAGTAACAATTAGCACTGCTCGTCCTGGTATCGTAATCGGTAAGAAAGGCGAAGACATTGAAAAATTACAGCGCGAACTTACCAATATTATGGGTGTTCCAGCGCAAGTAAGCATCAACGAAATTGATCGTCCAGATTTAGACGCTCGTCTAGTTGGTGAAGCAATTGCTTCTCAATTAGAAAAACGTGTAATGTTCCGTCGTGCTATGAAGCGTGCGGTTCAAAACACTATGCGTGCTGGTGCGAAAGGTATCAAAGTTGAAGTTTCTGGTCGTTTAGGCGGTGCAGAGATTGCACGTACTGAATGGTATCGTGAAGGTCGTGTACCTCTACATACTCTTCGTGCTGACATCGACTATTCAGCGGTTCGCGCAGAAACTACTTACGGTACGATCGGCGTTAAAGTTTGGATCTTCCGTGGTGAGATCTTGGGCGGCATGAAACAAGTCATGAACCCAGCTCCAGCTGAAGAACGTCCAGCTAAACGTGGTCGCGGTCGTGGTGAAGGTCAAGAGCGTCGTGGTCGTCGCAATGATCGTTCTGCTGAAAAAGGAGAATAATCCATGTTGCAACCTAAACGTACTAAATTCCGTAAAGTGCAAAAAGGCCGTAACACTGGTCTAGCACATCGCGGTAGCACAGTATCTTTTGGTACTATCGCACTTAAATCAGTTGAACGTGGTCGCATGACTGCGCGTCAAATTGAAGCAGCGCGTCGTACAATCAGCCGTCGTGTAAAACGTGGTGGTAAGATCTTTATCCGTGTATTCCCGGACAAACCAATTACTGAAAAACCATTAGAAGTTCGTATGGGTAAAGGTAAAGGTTCTGTGGAATATTGGGTTTGTGAAATCAAACCAGGTAAGATCCTGTACGAAATGGAAGGTGTGAACGAAGAATTAGCGCGTGAAGCATTTACGCTTGCTGCTGCTAAACTTCCGTTTAAAACCACTATCGTGACTCGGACGGTAATGTAATGAAAACTAAAGATCTACGTGAAAAGTCGGTAGAAGAATTGACAGCTTTGCTTGATGAGCAACAGTTGAACCAATTCCGTCTTCGCATGGCTAAAGCAACTGGTCAATTGGGTAAATCGCACGAAGTGCAATTAACTCGTAAAACTATTGCTCGCATCAAGACCCTCCTTACCGAAAAACAGGGGAACGCACAATGAGTGAGCAAACAGTTCGCACGTTAACAGGCAAAGTCGTAAGCGACAAGATGGACAAGTCTATCGTTGTTCTTATCGAACGCCGCGTTCAACACCCGTTGTATGGCAAATCAATCCGCCGTTCAACAAAATTACACGCTCATGATGAGAACAACACTGCTAAAACTGGCGATGTTGTAACTATCAAAGAAAGCCGCCCAATTTCTAAAACTAAGTCTTGGACTTTAGTTGAAGTTGTTGAAGCAGCTGCTGAGTAAATAACGTTCTTGTTGCATCATCGGTCAATTTCGAGTACTCTTTGAGCCTTTCGAAATTGTGACCGGTGATGCTCGGTTTTGGAGTAGGGCAATGATTCAGACCGAAACTATGCTCGACGTAGCAGACAACAGTGGTGCTCGCCGCGTACAATGTATTAAAGTACTTGGTGGTTCACATCGTCGTTATGCTTCAGTTGGCGACATTATTAAAGTTACTGTAAAAGAAGCAATTCCACGTGGCCGTGTTAAAAAAGGCGACGTAATGAATGCAGTAGTTGTACGTACAAAATTCGGTATCCGTCGTCCAGATGGTTCTGTTATTCGTTTCGATGATAACGCTGCTGTTATTTTGAACAACAACAAAGCTCCGATTGCTACTCGTATTTTCGGACCAGTGACTCGTGAACTTCGTACTGAACAGTTCATGAAAATCATTTCATTGGCTCCTGAAGTTCTATAATAGAGGCAATCATGGCTAAGATTAAAAAAGGCGATCAAGTAATCGTGATCGCAGGTAAAGAAAAAGGCAAACAAGGTACTGTTTTGTCTGTTTCTAATGACCGAGTTAAGGTTGAAGGTCTTAACTTAGTTAAGAAGCATCAAAAGCCTAACCGTGCAACAGGTGCTGAAGGCGCTATCGTTACACAAGAAGCTTTGCTTCATATCTCTAACGTGGCAATTTTTAATGCTACAACCCAAAAGGCTGACCGTGTTGGTTACCAAGTGATTGATGGCGTGAAAACTCGCGTTTACAAATCAAATGGTGAATCAGTGGCGGTAGCGAAGTAATAGGTTGAAATAGGCAATGGCCAGACTTAAAGCGCGTTACAACGACGAACTTAAAGCTCAATTACAAGAACAATTGGGCGTTAAGAATGTGATGGAGATCCCTCGCATCACTAAAATCACGATCAATATGGGTGTTGGTGCAGCTGCTGCTGACAAAAAACTCCTTGATGGTGCTCTTTCTGATATGCAAGCTATCGCTGGTCAAAAACCAGTTCTTACGTTAGCTCGTAAATCTATCGCTGGTTTCAAAATCCGTGATGGTTGGCCGATTGGTTGTAAAGTTACTTTACGCGGCGAACGCATGTACGAATTCTTAGACCGTTTGATCTCTATCGCGATCCCTCGTATCCGTGACTTCCGTGGTTTCTCTGCGAAATCATTTGACGGTCGTGGTAACTACTCTATGGGTCTTAAAGAACAGATCATGTTCCCTGAGATCGATTTTGATAAGATTGACCGTATTCGTGGTATGGATATTACCATCACTACGACTGCTCGCACCGATGACGAAGGCCGTGCGCTTATGCGTGCATTCGGCTTCCCGTTCAAATAAGAGGTCGATATGGCTAAGAAAGGTATGATTAATCGCGAATTGAAACGCGAAGCTACTGTTGCTAAATACGCTGCAAAACGTGCTGAATTAAAAGCTGTTATTGCAAACGTAAATGCAAGCGACGAAGAGCGTTTCGAAGCGATGATGAAGTTACAAGCATTACCACGTAATGCATCTCCAGTACGTCTTCGTAACCGTTGTGGTTTAACTGGTCGTCCTCATGGTTACTTCCGTAAGTTCGGTTTAAGCCGTAACAAATTACGTGACACAGTAATGCAAGGTGATGTACCGGGCGTTGTTAAGGCAAGCTGGTAAGGAGCACTATAAATGAGTATGCAAGATACCGTTGCCGACATGTTAACACGTGTTCGTAACGCACAAATGGCGAAGAAACAAACTGTTTCTATGCCAAACTCAAAGTTAAAAGTTGCGATTGCTAACGTTCTTCAACAAGAAGGTTATATCGCTGACGTAGCTGTTGCGGATGCTGAAGGCAAACCAACACTTACTTTGACTTTAAAATATTTCGAAGGCAAACCAGTTATTGAAACTGTGAAGCGCGTTAGCCGTCCAGGTTTACGTCAATATCGCGGTAAAGATAACCTTCCAAGCGTTAAGCAAGGTTTAGGTATTGCAATTGTTTCTACAAGCAAAGGCATCATGACTGATCGCGCTGCACGTGCTGCAGGTATCGGTGGTGAAGTTATTGCTTTTGTTTCTTAATAGGTGATTCCTCATGTCTCGTGTGGCTAAAGCCCCAGTAACTGTACCTAACGGTGTAACAGTTACTCAGAACGGCCGGCAGGTCGAAGTGAAAGGCAGCAAAGGTACTTTGTCTTTCAACCTGCATGCGCTGGTCGAGCTAAAACAGGAAGACGGTATTCTAGCTGTTGCTCCTAAAGCTGAATCTAAAGATGCTTGGATGCAAGCTGGTACTGCTCGCGCTGTGCTTAACAACCTTGTTAAAGGTGTTAGCGAAGGTTTCGAACGTAAGTTACAACTTATCGGTGTTGGTTATAAAGCTGCGGTTAAAGGGAACACAGTTCACCTTAACCTAGGTTTCTCTCACCCGATCGATTACAACCTTCCTGAAGGTGTAACTGCTGAAACTCCTACAGCTACTGAAATCGTGCTTAAATCTGCTGATAAAGCAGCTTTAGGTCAAGTTGCTGCAGATATCCGTGGTTACCGTCCGCCAGAGCCATATAAAGGTAAAGGTGTTCGTTATTCTGATGAAGTTGTACTTCGTAAAGAAGCTAAGAAGAAATAAGGCGCGAGGTTCTTATGAACGAAAAGAAACAAACCCGTTTGCGTCGTGCGAAAAGCACACGCTTGCACATCCGTGCATTGGGTGCGACTCGTTTGTGTGTAAACCGCACTCCGCGTCACATCTATGCTCAAGTAATCTCAGCAGATGGTGGCAAAGTATTAGCGCAAGCTTCTACTTTAGATGCTACGTTACGTAGTGGTACTACAGGTAACGTTGAAGCAGCTACTAAAGTTGGTGCTTTAATCGCTGAACGTGCTAAAGCAGCTGGCGTAACTAAAGTTGCATTTGACCGTTCTGGTTTCAAATATCATGGTCGTATCAAAGCCTTGGCTGATGCTGCTCGTGAAAACGGCTTGGAGTTCTAATCATGGCTAAAGTTGAACAAAACGAAGGTCTTGTTGAAAAGCTGGTTGCCGTTGATCGTGTAGCCAAAGTTGTTAAGGGTGGTCGTATCTTCTCTTTCACAGCATTAACTGTTGTGGGTGATGGTAATGGTCGCGTAGGTTTTGGTCGTGGTAAAGCTCGTGAAGTTCCAGCTGCTATTTCTAAAGCACTTGAAGCTGCTCGTCGCAACATGATTACTGTTGAACTTGTTGATGGTACTGTTCAGCACCCTATCAACGCTCGTCACGGTGCTAGCCGTGTTTACATGCAACCTGCTTCTGAAGGTACTGGTGTAATTGCTGGTGGCGCTATGCGTGCTGTTTTAGAAGCTGTTGGTGTACGTAACGTATTAACTAAATGTTATGGTTCTACTAACGCTGCGAACGTAGTAAACGCGACTTTCAATGGTCTGCGTGATATGACTTCTCCTGAGAAAGTTGCTGCGAAACGTGGTCTTTCAGTAGCACAAATTCAAGGGTAATCAATCATGAAAACGATTAAAGTTACCCAGACTAAATCTGCATCGCATCGCTTGAAAAATCACAAGCTTAGCCTTAAAGGTTTAGGTCTGCGTCGTATTGGTCACACTGTAGAAGTTCAAGATACTCCTTCTAACCGTGGTATGATCAATCAAGTTTACTATATGGTTAGTGTAGAGGAATAAGCCATGACTCTGCGTTTAAATACAATTGCACCTGCAGAAGGTGCTAAACGTGATAACCTTCGTTTAGGCCGTGGTATTGGTTCTGGCGTTGGTAAGACTGGTGGCCGTGGTGTCAAAGGTCAAAACTCACGTAAGAGCGGTGGTACTCGTCCAGGTTTTGAGGGTGGTCAAACTGCATTATATCGTCGTCTACCTAAGTTCGGTTTCACTAGCCAATTGGCTTTGAAAACTGCTGAAGTACGTTTGTCAGAACTTAACAAAGTTGAAGGCGATATCGTGTCTCTTGAAACTTTAAAAGCAGCGAACGTTGTACGTAAAGATATGATTCGTGCTCGTATCGTTCTTTCTGGTGAAATCACTCGTGCATTCACTGTTCAAGGTGTTGCATTGACTAAAGGCGCTAAAGCTGCTGTTGAAGCTGCTGGCGGTAAAGTCGAGGAGTAATCGCGAGTGTCTATGTCTCCTAGTTCTACAGGTCATGTTCACATGATGAAAGGTCAACCATTTCACGTTAAATATCGTGAAATTATACGCCGATTAATGTTTTTAATTGGTGCTTTGGTGGTCTTTCGACTAGGAGCGCATATTCCGCTGCCAGGTATTGATAATGTCGCTTTAGAACGTTTCTTTAATGCAAACCAGGGTACTTTCCTTGGTTTGTTTAATATGTTCTCAGGCGGGGCATTGGAACGAATGTCCATTCTTGCGTTGGGGATCATGCCGTATATTTCTGCATCGATTATCGTGCAGTTAATGTCAACGGTTGTTCCTTCGCTGGAAGCATTGAAAAAAGAAGGCGAGCAGGGCAAGCGTAAGATTAACCAATATACGCGTTACGGCACATTATTTCTTGCAATTGTACAAGGTATTGGTATGTGTGCGGGTCTGATCAGTCAAGGGATTACCTTTACTTCAGGTTTAGCATTCTATATTCCTGCATTAACGTCTTTAGTTGCAGGTACCATGTTCTTAATGTGGTTGGGAGAGCAAATTACCGAACGTGGTGTTGGTAATGGGATCTCTATGATCATCTTTGCAGGTATTGTTGCTGGTTTACCAAGTATGGTTGTGCAATCATTTACCCTTGTGGAAAATGGTCAATCAAGTTTAATTGGTATTGCTATATTTGGCTTATTGTCTTTAGCTGTTTTAGCTGCGATTGTGTTTATTGAGAAAGCACAACGTCGTATACCTGTTAACTATGCTCAAAAGCAGCAAGGTCGCCGAGTATTTACTGCACAGCAGACTCACTTACCATTAAAAATAAATATGGCGGGTGTAATTCCAGCAATTTTCGCAAGTTCGTTATTGCTGTTTCCTGCAAGTTTAGGTCAATGGTTAGGTAGTTCTGATCCTAATGCAGGGATCGTTAAGCGTACACTACAAGATTTGGCATTAGTTTTATCGCCTGGACAACCATTATATTTGGTGCTATTCGGTGCGCTTATTATTTTCTTCTGTTATTTCTATACGGCACTAGTTTTTAGTCCTAAAGAAGTTTCTGAAAACTTAAAGCGTAGTGGAGCTTATGTACCTGGTATTCGCCCAGGTGAGCAAACTGCTCGTTATTTAGATCATATTCTTAGTCGTTTAACATTTATCGGTTCGATTTATATCACTGTTGTATGTTTAATGCCGATGGTGCTTCAAAGTTCTTTTGGTATTCCATTCCATTTGGGTGGTACATCGCTGTTGATCGTGGTTGTTGTAGTTATGGACTTTATGGCTCAGCTACAGGCACACCTCACATCGCGCCAATATGATAATCAAACACTAATGAGTAAAACGACTGCTCATCCTAAGGGATAAGCGCACTTAGAGGTTTCATCATGAAAGTTCAAGCTTCTGTAAAGAAAATTTGTGGTAGCTGTAAAGTTATCCGTCGTAATGGGGTAATCCGCGTGATTTGTAGCGCTGAACCTCGTCATAAGCAGCGTCAAGGTTAATCTGATCAAGACCTGTTGATTTCAGTAGGCTAATTAGGTTATTATCCGCCCCTCAAAGATTTTGTGGGGCGGTTGATTATCTCTACTGCCTTTTTGGAGAAAGTGAATGGCTCGTATTGCCGGTGTAAACATTCCGGATAACAAGCATGCTGTTATCTCTCTTACGTATATCTTTGGTATTGGTCGCCATACTGCTAAGCAAATCTTAGCTGCAACTGGTATTGCACCAACTACTAAGATCCGTGAATTAGATGACGCTCAGCTTGATGCGATTCGTGCAGAAGTTGCTAAGGTTCCGACCGAAGGTGACTTACGTCGCGAAATTTCCATGAACATTAAACGTTTAATGGATTTAGGCTGCTACCGCGGTCTTCGTCATCGTCGCAGCTTGCCTGTCCGCGGACAACGCACCAAAACTAACGCACGTACCCGTAAAGGTCCGCGCAAACCTATTAAGAAATAAGATTTCTGGAAGCTAAAAGATGGCTAAAGATACTCGCACACGCAAGAAGGTCACTCGTACCGTCTCTGAAGGTGTTGCACACATTCACGCTTCTTTTAATAACACCATTGTGACTATTACCGATCGTCAAGGTAATGCACTGGCTTGGGCCACTTCAGGTGGACAAGGCTTCCGTGGATCACGTAAATCAACTCCGTTTGCTGCTCAGGTAGCTGCTGAAGTTGCTGGTAAAGCTGCTTTGGATTACGGTTTGAAAAACTTGGACGTCCTTGTTAAAGGTCCTGGTCCAGGTCGTGAATCTGCGGTTCGTGCTTTAGGTGCAGTGGGTTATAAAATTAATAGCATTACCGATGTGACTCCAATTCCTCACAACGGTTGCCGTCCACCTAAAAAACGTCGCGTGTAAGGAGAAACATTCATGGCTCGTTATATTGGTCCAAAATGCAAACTCTCTCGCCGCGAAGGGACAGACCTGCAACTTAAATCAGGCGTTAAACCGTTTGATGTTAAGACAAAAAAACATGCTAAAGCTCCTGGCCAACATGGTGGAGCTCGTGGTGGTAAACAATCAGAGTACTCACTACAATTACGTGAAAAACAAAAAGTACGTCGTATGTACGGTGTTTTAGAACGTCAATTTAGTAACTACTATAAAGAAGCTGCTCGTGTTAAAGGCGCAACAGGTGAAAACTTGTTGAAATTGCTTGAAAGCCGTTTAGATAACGTTGTTTATCGTATGGGCTTTGGTTCTACACGTGCAGAAGCTCGTCAGCTTGTATCTCACCGTTCAATCACTTTAAATGGTCGTCGTGTTAACATCGCGTCAATCCAAGTTAAAGCTGGTGACGTGATTGCAGTACACGAAGGCGCTAAACAACAATTACGTATTAAAAACGCAATTGAATTGGCTGCTCAACGTGGAACTCCTTCTTGGATGGAAGTTGACCATTCTAAATTAGAAGGTACATTCAAATCTGCACCTGATCGTTCTGATTTACCTGCTGAAATCAACGAAAGCTTGATTGTTGAATTGTATTCTAAATAATCCTTGAGGTAGCAATAATGACGCGTACTGCAAACGAGTTTCTAACTCCGCAAGCGATCAAGGTCGAAGCGGCAAGCGGGACCTCGGCAAAAGTGATTCTAGAACCTTTAGAGCGTGGCTTTGGTCATACTCTAGGTAATGCTTTACGTCGCATTCTTTTATCATCTTTACCTGGCGCTGCTGTGGTTGAAGTTGAGATTGAAGGCGTCGAGCACGAGTACAGTACTTTAGAAGGCTTGCAGCAGGACATCGTCGAGCTCTTGCTGAACCTTAAAGGATTGTCTATTAAGCTGTTCGATCAAAATGAAGCATATTTGACATTAGAGAAACAAGGACCTGGCGATGTAACTGCCGCTGATCTTCGTTTACCTCACAATGTTGAAGTGGTTAACCCTGAACATTTGATCGGCACGTTAAGTGCTTCAGGCTCATTGAAAATGCGCTTGAAAGTTGTTCAAGGTCGTGGTTATGAGACTTCTGATTCTCGCTTCCCAGAAGGTGAAACTCGCCCAGTGGGACGTTTACAATTAGATGCGTCTTATAGCCCGATTAAACGTGTTTCTTACACAGTTGAAAATGCTCGTGTAGAACAACGTACAGACCTTGACAAGTTGGTCATTGATCTTGAAACAAACGGTACTGTTGATCCTGAAGAAGCGATCCGTAAAGCGGCAACAATCTTGCAACAACAAATTGCAATCTTTGTTGATCTTCAGAAAGATCAAGCTCCAGTTGCTCAAGAACCTCGTGAAGAAGTTGACCCAATCTTGCTTCGTCCAGTAGATGATCTAGAGCTTACTGTTCGTTCTGCTAACTGTTTGAAAGCAGAAAATATTTACTACATTGGTGATCTTGTTCAACGTACTGAAGTTGAGTTGTTAAAAACTCCTAACTTAGGTAAAAAATCGTTGACTGAGATCAAAGATGTTCTGGCTTCAAAAGGCTTACAACTCGGCATGCGTTTAGAAAACTGGCCACCAGCTAGTTTACGTATGGACGATCGTTTTGCCTATCGTAGTCGTTAATTAAGTAGGACTATCACCATGCGTCATCGTAATAGTGGTGTGAAATTAGGCCGTACAAGCAGTCATCGTAAAGCGATGTTCCAAAACATGGCTAATTCTTTGTTTGAACACGAGTTGATCAAAACAACTGTGCCTAAAGCAAAAGAGTTACGTCGTGTAGCTGAGCCTTTAATCACTTTAGCTAAAGTCGATACAGTAGCAAACCGTCGTTTAGCGTTTGCTCGTACTCGTTCAGCAGCAACTGTTGGTAAATTATTTACCGTTCTTGGCCCTCGTTACAAAGAACGTAACGGCGGTTATCTACGTGTTCTTAAAGCGGGCTTCCGTGCAGGTGATGCTGCACCGATGGCTTACGTTGAGCTAGTAGATCGCGAAGTTAAATAATTTCGTGTAGAACATAGCAAGTTGTTCAAAAAGGTCGGTTGAATAAACCGGCCTTTTTTTGTCTAACAATTGGCATTACTTGACCTGAATTGATATGTTTTTTGCAACTTTTAGTCAAACTTGACATTGTGTATTGTCAAAAATATGTTTTAATAAAAATGTTCTTATAAAAAGGTTAATAAAAGAAATGGATAAGCAAGTCGATATTCTTATTGTTGGTGCTGGTATCTCTGGAATTGGAATTGCCGCACATTTAATTAAAAATAATCCGAACCGTAAATTTGAAATACTCGAACGTCGTAAAAGTTTCGGTGGAACGTGGGATTTGTTTAAATACCCAGGTATTCGCTCCGACTCAGATATGTCTACTTTTGGCTACAATTTTAAGCCATGGCGCAAAGCGAATGTGCTTGCAGATGGCGCTTCGATTAAAGGTTACTTGGGTGAAGTTGTTAGTGAGTACAATATTAAAGAAAAAATTCATTTTGAACATCGTGTACTTTCAGCGAATTACGATACTTCAATCAAAAAATGGATTGTAGAAATCGAAGATCAAAATGAAAAGAAACAAACTTGGCAAGCTAATTTTGTTTTAGGCTGCACAGGCTATTATAACTATGATCAAGGTTTCCAACCTGATTTTCCAAATCAAGATAAATTTAAAGGTCGATTGATTCATCCACAATTTTGGCCTGAAAATTTAGATTATACCGGCAAGAAAGTAGTTATCATTGGTAGTGGAGCAACTGCAATCACTTTAGTACCAGCAATGGCAAAAGGTGGGGCTGGGCATGTAACAATGTTACAACGTTCACCAACGTATATTGCTTCAATTCCTTCGATTGATTTTGTTTACGACAAAACACGTAAATTTATGACAGAGGACATGGCATATAAGTTCACGCGTGCTCGTAATATCGGAATGCAACGTGCGATTTTTGCATTGTCAAAAAAACAACCTCAACTGGTACGTAAGTTACTTCTTAAATCTATTGAAATGCAGTTGAAAGGTAAAGTGGATATGAAGCACTTTACCCCAAGTTACAATCCTTGGGATCAACGTTTATGTGTAGTACCAGACGGTGATTTATTCAAAATTTTACGTAGTGGTAAAGCAAGTGTTGAAACAGATCATATTGAATCATTCACTGAAAATGGTATTCAATTGAAATCTGGTAAACACTTAGATGCAGATATCATTGTTTCTGCAACTGGTCTAGAAATTCAAATTATGGGCGGTATCAAAGCGACTGTTGATGGTCAGCCGATCAAGACTAGCGAGCATATGCTTTATAATGGTGTGATGGTAAGTGATGTACCAAATATGGCGATGGTCATTGGTTATGTGAACGCGTCATGGACTTTAAAAGTAGATGTAGTCGCTGATTATATTTGCCGTCTATTCAAATTTATGGATCAGAACGGTTATGATGAAGTTGTCGCACCAACTGACCATTCTGCAATGCTCGATGAAACAGTTATGGGTGAAATGTCATCAGGTTATATCGCGCGAGCGGCTGATCAACTCCCGAAACAAGGTACCAAGGCACCTTGGATGGCAACGCATAACTATTTAGCTGATCGTAAAGATCTGAAAAATGCGACTTTTAACGATGGTATTTTAAAATTTGCGAAGGCTCCTGCACAGTCTGTAAAAAAGCCTAAATTAGTGTCTTAATGAATAGCTATTAAAATAAAAAAGGAAGCGAAAGCTTCCTTTTTTTATTTACAAAGAACGTGATATGAGTTCTTTCATGATTTCATTGGTGCCGGCATATATACGATTTGCACGGTTGTCGATATATGCGCGTGCAATAGGGTATTCGAGCATGAAGCCATAACCACCGTGTAACTGTAAGCATTCATCGACGACTTTAGAGAACATATCAGAAATTTTATATTTTGCAGCTGCGGCCGCATCTACACCTAAAGTACCCTCAAGTTGTAATTCCATACAACGATCTAAATAAGAACGACAGAAGTCTATTTCAGTTCGAAGTTCTGCTAGCTTAAAACGTGTATTTTGAAATGCGCCAATAGGCTTGCCAAATGCTTTACGATCTTTTGTATATTGTACTGTGTGTGCAAAGGCAGCTTCTGCACCTGCTTGGCAGATAATCGCAACAAGCATACGTTCCCAAGCGAGTTCTTTCATAAGCATAATGAAGCCCATGCCTTCCATACCAATCAAATTTTCCTTTGGTACACGAACATTATCAAAGAACAATTCACAAGTATCTTGTCCTTTCATACCAATTTTATTGAGTGGTTTACCTTTAGTGAATCCAGCTCGATCAGCTTCGACAATAATGAGAGATAAGTTGGCTGAACCTTTATCACTATTACCTGTTTTGCACACAACAATTGCCATGTCACATAGATAACCATTGGTAATAAAAATTTTAGAACCATTGATGACATATTCATCGCCATCTAAAACTGCAGAAGTTCGTACAGCTTGTAAGTCCGAACCTGTACCAGGCTCCGTCATCGCAATGGCAGTGACAACTTCGCCAGAAGCCATTTTAGGGAGCCATTTTTTCTTCTGCTCTTCGTTGGCAAAATTATTCAGGTAGTTCGCAACAATATCCGAATGCAATGAAAAACCAGTTGATGAATCCATTGCATAAGCTTGTTCTTCAATGAGGATCATACTGTAGAGTCGATCTACACCATATCCACCATATTCTTCAGGCATTGTGGTGCACAATAGACCCATTTCACCCGCTTTATTCCATAAGTCACGATCTACATGTTGTTGTTCTTCATATTTAGCAATATTTGGAACGACTTCTTTTTCATAGAATTTTCGGACAGTATCACGAAAGGCTTCATGTTCTGCATTGAATAATTTTCGAGGCAACATATTAGGAATTGGTCGAATTGCGCCTGATTGCATATTTATATTTCCATAAGTGTTATTAGAATAGCCACAACATAAGAGAGCCTGAACATTGGTGCAATGTGTTGAATGCTCAAAACACAAGAATTGCTGATGAATTTGGTCAATTGATATTTTTAAAACACAAAGCCCATGGCTTCAGTTAAAATGGAATGAACACAGATTAGGGGATAAAAATGTACGATGAATTAACGCTTGAAGAGCGTAAAGTTATCTATCGCGCACGTCGTGGTTTAAAAGAAATTGACGTGTATTTTGATCCTTATGTAAAGCAATACTATTTGCAAGCTGAACCTGAAGAGAAAGCAATGTTTGCTGAATTGGTTGAGCAAGAAGATCCTGATTTATTGGATTGGTTTATGGAGGTTTCTGAACCACCTCGACCTGAATTGCGCCATTTTATTCAAAAATTAAAAGATTATGTCCATAATCCATGAGCGCTATTCACTGAAACACAGCTTTTATTCGGCTGTGTTTCATGTTTTCTTTATGCTCATCATAAGTATTACTTTATTAATCTGTATTGAGCTCATTTATACTTTGGGTAGTATTATATTTATACTGATTATCTGGTGGAATTTTAGAAAAAAACCACAATTAAAAGAATTACAAAAAATAGATAAAGATTTATGGTCGATTCAAATGACTTCAAATCCAAAAATATACCAAGCAAAACTGAATCGAGTGTTTCATTTTCATTACTTCGTAGTACTCAGTTTTAACGAAAATAAATTCGACTCTTTGGTGATTTGGAGAGATCAAATAGATGAAAAACAATGGAAAAGCTTGATTACTCATGCAAATTTTGGCTAATTGTTAGACAATAAGTCTTTTATTTTTAAATTTAAAACATGATAAAAAACAATTATTTAAAAAAATATAATATGAATAAAAAATGAATTGTTTGACGAAAATGAAAGAAAATCAAATTGTTAGACAAAAACACATTGAAATCTTAATTTCTAAAGTACATTAAATATACCAACAGCTAATGAGGAATTTCAAAATGAGCGAAATTCATATGTGGTTGTTTCTAGTGGTTGCTGCTGTTATGGCAATTATAATTGGAAGACTAGGAACTGTGCTGAAGGAACGAATTGAACACCACAACAACGAACAAAATAAACTCTCTTGAGTTTACCGTTTAATAAGTAGCATGTGCCGAACCGTCGCAATGCTACTTTTTTTTGCCCAAAATTTTAACAATTCAAAAAATAAGTCAATTATTTCAATTCAGATCAATGACAGACTAATTGTTAATGAAGTGCATTGCTGCACTTTTATTCAGCGATTGCATCTGATATTTTAAATCGCAAGGATGACAAAATTATAAAATTGAGGACAGGAAGTATGTCTAAATTAAAGACTCAAGGTCTTTTCACGGCAATTGCGGTTGTAGCAGCTACAACTTTATCTGGATGTTCATACGTAATCAAAACCGGTGCGAATGCATCACTTGCGTTTAGTGAAAAACACATCTTACCGCCAGTACTCTCAATGGGTGATGTGGATATGGTGTGTAATCAGGGCACAGCTTTGACTCCTGTGATTATGGCGACTAAAGATATGGGTGCTGATCCGACCCGTATGGCAGTTCTTTTATATTCAGCTTCAGGGATGTGTGCAGAAAATCGCGCGCTAGATGCAGAATTGAGATACCTAAGAGCATCAAAAGCAGGTCAAGTGACAGAAGCGCAAGATGCACGTATCGAACAAAAGCGCTGGGCTGCTGTTGCTGCCGAACGTCAATATACGGGTTATCAATTGTTTGCGGAGCGTTGGCAGTCTAAATATAAATATAATTTAGGTGACTCATGTCCAACTATGCGTCGTAATCTTGACCAAACAGTATATCTGTTAGGGATGTTAAGTGGCTTACAAGCGATGACCAATGATATTGCTTCTGGTGGTCAAGTGCATGTTCCTAAAGATATCGCAGCAATTGTTGAACGTGGCATGGTCTGCCTTGATAACAACAAGTTTTGGGGTGTACCGAATGCTACTCGAGCAGTGATTTGGACATTATTACCTGGAGCTGATGCAGGCAAACCAGATCCATACCAAACGCTTAAACAATCTATGCAAATTGGTGAGCAAAAAGGAGTACGCTTATCGCATGCCTTGTATGCTGTTGCAGCACAAGCCAGTGGTGACGATGCAAAAATACGTGATGCATTACGTTCTTATGCTGCTTCACGTGCAGAAGAAGTTCCTGTAAATCCAGAGTTTAAGTTATTGGATAATATGGCAGGACAAATGATTCAAGCGATCTCAGACCGTTATTGGACGGAGAATACAGGTGTTCGAACTGAAGCAGATGGAATGTCGAGCTTCTGGGATGATCAAGCGACCAATGAAGCTGATGATCTTTTCGAGAACACATTAGGTGAATAAGATTTTTTAATTTTGTTCAAAATTAAAAATGGAGTTATTCAAGAAAAAGAGCTTAAAGCTCTTTTTCTTTTAGGAATACGAAAGATGAAAGATACTATCCTGATTCGAAAAATACTGTTTATTGCATGCTGTATCAGTATTGCTGCTAGTTTGCAGATTTTTCAGGAGTATTTTTTCTATTGGCGTCCTGTATTGGATGAGGAAATTTGGCGAGTATGGACAGCCCACTATGTACATGTGGGCTGGATACACTATGCATTGAATATGGTGGGTTTAGCCTGTCTGCCATTCATCTTCCCATATGTCAAAATTAGGTACATGTTGTACTTGTTGATCGCACTCCCGCCATTAATTAGTTTAAGTTTTTTTTATGTTTATCCTCACGTTGAAGCTTATGCAGGTCTATCAGGGGTACTACATGGTATGTATATGG
Organism: Acinetobacter sp. YH12239; assembly: GCF_013417635.1. NCBI lineage: Bacteria > Pseudomonadati > Pseudomonadota > Gammaproteobacteria > Moraxellales > Moraxellaceae > Acinetobacter > Acinetobacter sp. YH12239. The sequence goes on from NZ_VPDP01000010.1 coordinate 81,892, forward strand.
CTTTGGCAGTTTATTTTTTTAAATTTGAAAAAGAACGTAAATTCTCGCTGCTTGTATTAGCTTTAATCACGGGCAAAATTTTGTGGGAAAATATCTTTGGTTCTCTCGATACTGCGCAAATGATTGGCAGCCCCGTATTGGTTGAAGCACATTTAACTGGTGCAATATGGGGGGCATTACTCAGCATGCTCTTTTTAATCTATCAGCACATTTCCATGAAGGACACACACACCTCTTAACTACTTTGATGTTTAATCATTACTTATTTTAATGTGTGATCAGATCCAAATCTTTTGCATTTATTTTTTTAAGGTCATATTTGTTTAAAAAAAAAATACAGTATGGTATAGCCTACTGATTTAGTTGGTTTTTATCTCGCTCTTAAGAGGTGAATTGATGAAAATTGGCATAAATTTAAAAAAAATGGAAAAGTCAGTCATTCTTTTTAAAAAAAAAATCAGTCAGATTCATGTGATAAAAGTGGTAAGGAAATTAGGTAAAGGATTTTGCCTAAGCCCGAATTAGAAAAGATGAGCTGTACAGGCAATGTATAGCAGTATTAAATAATGGAATAACAATGCAAGAGCCTTCTAAAAAGAGATCTGGGTTAGGTCTACTTAGTTATATATGGACTGAGTGGATATCTGCGTTTACGATTTTGCTTCTACTGTTACTGACGCTCATCATCGGGACAGGAGAAATGATTCACGGGCAGATGTTACGTATAGGTGAAAGTCTATATGGTGACGAAAAAATTGGTATGCAGTATTCATTCTTGCGTGCCGAACCTGAAAAGCCAGTCTGTGATCGAAATCCTAATATTGACCTTCTGGTTCAAAACCAAATGCAAGCCAATGCAAAAGATGAATTTGCAGATATTTTTGGCACAACATCTGAAGAAGATGTTCGTGCCTCTGTGTTGGCTGGTCAACAGTTATGTGAAGAAAAATATGCCTTCTACGATAAGTCAATTCAGTATTTAGAAGATAATCCTTCAATACGAACTTACCGAACCATGGAAACAACTTTCTTTGGTATTTTCCAATTTGGTACGGAAAATAAGGCAGTTCTATTGATTATCATGGTGGTACTTGCAGCGATCACTGCAACACTTAAAATCCACCACATTGGTCTACGCGGTCCAAGTTCTGTTTTAGATTATCGGGTTTACGCTGTCGCAATGATACTTGCGAACAGTTTCTTAACCAGTTCAGCGATCAGTCAGTATAGATCTGTATTGAACTCTGGTGTTCCGCCAACCAGTGAGATGACAATCATCTATTGGTTATGGATAATCTTGTTCAGTACACTGACATTAATTAGTTTGTACCAATTGTTCCGTGTACCAGAAAATGCGAAGCCAGGTGGTACGATTGGCATGGCATTATTGTCAGTCCCACTTTATGCCTATATGGCGATCACAACAGGATTTAACTTTACCTTTGTGATGGACTATCCAATGGGTCAAGGGATTTATTTAGGGCAGCTGGTTGAGTTCTCTACCATTTTCCTTAATTTATCACTGTTCATTTGGGCAGGTATGCTGTTAAAGCAGACATTAATTGTTGATAAATTCCTAAACATTTTACGCCCATGGAATCTAGCACCTGAAACGCTTACCTGGTTAATCTTACTTGCTGCTGCATTACCTACAGCTTATACAGGTGCATCAGGTATTTTTGTAATCGCTGCAGGTGCGATCATTTATAAAGAAGTTTGGAATGCGGGCGGACGCCGTCAATTCGCTTTGGCTACGGCTGCGATGTCAGGTTCGCTTGGTGTAGTACTCCGTCCATGTCTATTGATTGTTGTTGTTGCATCGCTGAACAAAGAAGTGACAACTGACTTGTTATATCAATATGGTATTGGTGTTTTCCTCATCACTTCGACACTGTTTTTACTGATTTCACTGTTCTTCGCTGAGCAAAAATTCCGTATTGCAGCGCCATCAGTTGCATTCCCGAATTCAGCTAAGGCATTAGTGGCAGTGGTTCCTTATGTGATCGTATTCCTGATTGTGTGGGCATTCTACAAGTATGCGTTAAATACCAACTTGAATGAGTTTACTGCGCCAGTCATGATGCCAATCATCTTACTTGTCATGGTGCTTTATGAAAAATTACGTCATGAACCAGCACCGCTAGCTCCAGTTGGACATTGGGATACGACATTAAGCCATACTTCGGTTGAACAAGAAGCAGCTAAGGCACGAGTGTCAGCATCTGAAATTGCAGCACAGGATAGTCCAGACAACCCAGCGCGTAAAGTGAGTTTCTGGAAGTCAATCCATGTATCTGCAAGTGAAACAGTCGGGCATATCGGGGCGCTTGTGATCTTGATGGCATTGTCTGTCAGTGTTGGTGGATACTTAGAGCGTATCGAGTTGATGGAACACTTCCCAACGGATATTGAAAATATCTATATCGTGATTACCTTGATCGTATGTCTCATGGTATTCGTCGGGATGATTATGGATCCGTTTGGTGCTGTTATCCTAATTTCAGCAACAGTTGCGCCTGTCGCCTACGCTTATGGTATTGATCCTGTTCACTTCTGGATGATTGCTTTAATTGGTTTCGAATTGGGCTATGTATCACCTCCAGTTGCACTCAATCATTTACTGGCAAGGCAGTCGATTGGTGATGAAGAGGTGGCTGCGGCCGATGCAGAAGTGAAAGATAAAACGTTCTACTACAAATACGAACGTTGGATTCTACCTCTGATTGTGATGATTCCAGCAATGTTGATTATCGCCTATGTGCCTTATATCTTTAAGTTATTCGGTTGGTATCAATAATTAAATAAAATAAGCACCTTCGAGTGCTTATTTTTTGATAAATTAACAACAAAGCCAGCTCTATAGAGCTGGCTTTGTTGATTTTAAAACATCTTAATTTCTTGGACGAGGTTTAAATTGAATAACACCAATTTCGTCTGCAACCTCAGGCATTTGAGGTTCATCTATATGTGTCGGACGATTTTCAGAATAGTTACATTCAATACATTCGATCCATTCTGAATCACCTGAAGTGAGCATGACAATACGATCCATAGCTTCACATTTCGGACATTTTGCACCTGCAATGAAACGACGTTTGATCGACATAATGACACTCACCTTCAAAAAATTAGTAGGGTAGTTTAAGCAGTTTTAGTGTCATTCGTCCAACCTTGATGGCGTAATAATGCATCAATTTTAGGCTCACGACCTCTAAATTTAACAAAGGCGTCAAGCGCTGTATCTTTACCGCCTACAGCAAGCACTGCTTTGCGGAAAGCAAGTCCAGTCTCTTGGTTGAAGATGCCTTCTTGTTCAAAGCGATCGAATGCATCACTTGCCAAAACTTCAGCCCATTTGTAAGAGTAGTAGCCTGCGGCATACCCCCCTGCGAAAATATGGCTAAAACTATTTTGGAATCGGTTGTAAGGTGCTGTAGGGAGAACAGCATATTGTTCACGAATTTCGTTTAGAGTGTGTTGAATACCTATTGCATCTAAAGCAGGAGATTGTTTATGTATATTCAAATCAAACATGGCAAACTCAAGTTGACGAAGGGTTTGCATGCCTGATTGGAAAAATCTCGCATCCAAAAGCGACTTAAGGAGTTCTTCAGGTAACGGTGTTTTGGTCTCAATGTGTTGGCTGAATAAAGCCAAGCTTTCATTATCCCAAGTCCAGAATTCCATAAACTGACTCGGCAGCTCGACGGCATCCCAAGCGACACCATGTGTGCCTGCTACAGAGATATGATCTACTTCTGTGAGCATATGATGCAGACCATGTCCAAACTCATGGAAAAGTGTTACGACTTCATCATGTGTCAAAAGCGCAGGTTGTTGACCAATCGGTGGTGTAAAATTACCGACCATGTAACAAATCGGTTTCTGCATGCCATTGTTAGTTTGCATACGTGAGCGGAATCCGCTCATCCATGCTCCACCACGTTTCCCACTTCTAGCGTATAAGTCAAAATAGAATCCACCTACGACACTGCCTTGATCTTCAAGCTCATAATATCGTGCATCTGGATGCCATACAGGTGCTTCACGTTCAATGACTTGAATACCATATAAACGCTCCACAATTTTAAATAAACCTTGAACGACGACAGGGGTAGGGAAGTATGGCTTAAGTGCTTCCTGAGAAAGGTTAAACTGTTGAACTTTGAGTTTTTCCGAGAAATACGTCGTGTCCCAAGGTTGTAGTTCATCTACACCATGAGATTGAGCAATTGCTTTTAGTGCCTCAATTTCTTGTAGGGCAGGTTTACGAGCATGTTCTGCCAACTCAATCAGGAATTGATCTACAGCTTCAACACTTGGAGCCATCTTACTTGCCAGTGAATATGCTGCATAATGATCAAAACCTAAAAGTTGAGCCATTTCTTGGCGCAATTTGAGAATTTCTTCCATCACCGCAGTATTGTCATATTCAGGGTGATCTGACTGATCCGACGCACGCGTCGTATAAGCTTTATATAAGGCTTCGCGAAGCTCTCGATTATCTGCGTAAGTCATGATCGCAAGATAAGAAGGGAAATCCAATGTCGCCACGGCTTGATCGAGTTCACGTTGTTGACCGTATTGCTTTAGCAGTTCGATACTGTTCGCAGGTAAACCAGCAAGTTCATCTTCAGTTAATGGTTTGAAATATGATTGTGTGGCATCAAGAACGTGGTTAGAAAAATCTGAAGAAAGCTGCGATAAACGAGCTGATATTTCTGCGTAGCGTTTTTTTGCATCGCCTTCTAGAGCCACGCCTGAGAGTTTAAAGTCTCTAAGTGCAAGTTTAATCGCACTCTGTTGAGCTTCTGGTAAATCCGAAAAAATAGGTGCATCATGCACATGTTGGTAGGTTTGATAGAGCGCAGTATGTTGTCCTAATTGTGTGTAGTATTCACTTAAGCTAGGTAAAAGAGACTGATAAATCTCGCGGGTTTCAGGATTGTTCATCACAGCATTTAAGTGAGACAAAATACCCCAAGATTCGCTCATTTGGTTTTCTAATTCATCGATTTGATCGAGCACATTTAATTGTAATTGTACCGTGTCTGGGACTTTATCGAGTTGGTTTGTAAAGTGTTGACCATTTTGAATCGCTTGTTCAATCTGTGATTTAAGCTGATCAAGCGTAATTTGAGAAAAATCGGGTACAGGCAAAGTTGCCTTTTCTAAAGTCATAATGTCATGCCAATTAATATTTTGAGTTAAGTATAGATGTAAGGGGCTCGGATAGAGAAATCAAGTTTATTTAGGTCTTTTTAAGAATTCTTTATTAAACTTTTCTAATTCTTTGTGAATTTTCTCTAGTTGATTGTTTAAATCACCAGTAGATGCTGGTAGTTCTTCTAGCTCTCTAATATTGATTGATGAAATATCTTTTATTCTTGATTTCCAAAGAGACAAAGGAAACCTAAATTGATAACTGATTTCAAAAATTAGTACTTGGTCATTTAATGCTTCTATTAGTCCACCATATTGTCCCCAATCATAAAAATAATCCTGATTGGGATGCATTATTTTGATTCCATGTTTAAAAATTCCTGTCTCAAAATATTCGACAGGATCATTCAAGTGAGTAATACCAAATGCACGTCGAGGTATTGGATGAGAACTAGTAATTTTTATATTTTCTGCGATACCATTTCCTATATTTTTTATATGTAATTGAATGAAACTCTGTTTTCCATAATGGGGAGTTGCATAAGCTATAATTTGAGGCGCTTGATTAGTTTTAAAAACTAAATATGTCACTAATAAGGCTGTTAAAGAAATAATAAGTGTGAGGATTTCGGTGACGTTCATAACAATATCTTTTTGTTAATATAATATTGATTATAAATAAAAAAGAGCGCCTTAGCGCTCTTTAAAGATTTAGTCTAATTTAGCTTTCGCATTCGACTTTTTCTTTTTCACTTTAGCTTTCTTTTTCGCTTTATCTTTTACTTTTCCATCAGATTTTTTGTCTGATTTTTTAGAATAAGAGCTTGGTTTTGCCTTAGACTTTTTCTTACGAACAGGGCGCTCACCGCTTTCATCTTTATCTTTTAGGAGTTCGACAGGCTCATTCAATATGCGATTTAACGCTTCTTGCTTGGTGACCGGTTTTTCCTTTACGACACGCGGTGCTCGACTACGAATAGCGCGACCTGCATGGCTGAGTTGTTGAATCAATTCAAAATCAATCTTACGTTCTTCTAAATTGACACCTGCAACCTTGATGCGTACTTCATCACCCAAACCGAAGGCCTGACCACGATTTTGCCCAACTAAACTTTGACTCGCTTGATCGAAGACAAAGAAGTCATCGCCAAGCTGGCTTACATGGACCATACCATCGACATATAAATCTTTTAAAGTGACAAATAGACCAAACTCAGCTGTAGCACTAATGACGCCAACAAACTCTTCACCAAGATGCTGTTGCATATAATGGCATTTTAACCAAGTGGTGACTGAGCGAGAAGCTTCATCAGCACGACGTTCTGTTGCCGAGAAATGATTACCGGCTTCTTCTAGTGCGCCACCTGAGACTGGTGCAGGTTTATTTTTCAGGTGTGCTTTGATAGCACGATGTAATAATAAATCTGGATAACGACGAATTGGAGAGGTGAAATGAGTGTATGCCTCATACGCCAAACCATAGTGACCAGCGTTATTTGGCCCATAATAAGCTTGCATCATGGAGCGAAGAAGCACAGCATGGATACTTGGCGCATCAATACGGTCTTTAGTGGCTTCAATGACCGCTTGATAGTCTGCTTGTGTAGGTTGATCAGGGAATTTCAAACCTAATAACTTAACAAAGTCGCGAACTTTTTGAATGCGTGAGAATTCAGGTGGCTCATGCACACGATACAACATTGGAATTTCGTGTTTTAAAGCAAATTCAGCAGCAGCGACATTGGCTAACAACATACATTCTTCAATGAGTTTATGAGCATCGTTGCGTGATCTTGGTAGAATTTCTTTAATTCCACCAAGTTCATCAAAGGTCATGTACGTTTCAACGGTTTCAAATTCCATTGCATGGCGTTCTGCACGTAAACCTTTTAATACTTGGTAAAGTTGGAATAACGTATTCAGTGATTTACGTACTGTACGATCTTCAGGTACAGCTTGACTATCACCTTCAAAATATTTTGCAACTTGGTCATAGGTGAGTCGTGCTTTAGAATGCATCACCGAAGGATAGAATTCAAATTTTGTGACTTTACCTGCGCGACTTAAATTCAAATCACAGACCATACATAGACGATCTACATTTGGATTGAGTGAGCATAAGCCATTTGAAAGTGCTTCAGGCAACATCGGTAAGACAAAGTGAGGGAAGTACACAGACGTACCGCGTTCTTGTGCTTCATCATCTAAAGGTTTACCAATACGAACATAATGACTGACATCTGCAATCGCGACCACGACACGATAGCCGCCACCAGGACGTTTTTCTGCATAGACAGCATCGTCGAAGTCACGTGCATCTTCACCGTCAATTGTGACTAAGGCTAAATCTCTTAAATCAATGCGTCCTTGACGATCTCGTGCTGTCGGTTCTTTAAAACTTTCAGCTTCTTGAACTACTTCTTCTGGAAATTCGTAAGGTAAACCATATTCTAAAATGGTTTGAGGAATAATAATTTCAGTATCAGATTTGTCGGCCATAGATTGAATAATATGACCTGTAGCAAACTCTTCACGATTTGGAAAATCATCAATTTCAACTCGAAGAGAATCACCAACTTTAGCTTTCGCATGCGCAATGAGTTCTTTTTCTAAGGTAATCGGTTGATGCGCATTTGGATTTGCTGGTTGAATGAAGTATTCACCTTCATATTCTGCGAGTTTCCCAATGATTTGTTTGACGCGTCGTTGGGTAATTTCAGTAATGAAACCCCATGGTTTACCTTTACGGTCAACAGAGGTCTGTTGAACTTTAACTCGGTCACCATGGAAGACTTGACGTAATTCACGCTCAGGTAACAAATATTCTTCTTTCTTACCATCTATACTCGCAACCCCTAAACCTTTGCTATTGATATAGATGGTCGCATCATGAACAGGTTGATCTGCCATAAGCTGGAACTTATAACCTTCTTTCGTCAATTGACCATCACGAACCATCGCACTTAAACGGTGACTAAGTGCTTCAATACTTTTTTGATCCGCAATTTCGAAGTGTTCCACAAGGTCTGCATGAGACAATGCTTTTTTCTTATTCTCAATCGTTTCTAGAATCAGAACACGGCTTGGAATAGGATTATCGTAACGTTCAGCTTCCGCTTTGGCTTCAGGGTCGACCCAGTTTTTCATAATGTCTTTGGCTTCATATCAGAAGATATGTTTAGCATAAGACATGATGAGAAATACTGCACGTAAATGATTGCAATAAAGTGTTTTTAGTTCATAAATTATAAAAGAGATGCAGAATAGACAGCATTAAAGTGAAATTAATGCAGATTAAAGGTAAAAAACCTGAAAATTGTTTAAAAAATATATGATTGAACAAAAAACATAGAATTTTTTAAATTCTCACTTGAAGAGTAGGGACGAAGTTTGTATTATGGCGTCTCGTTACGGTGAGGTGGATGAGTGGCTGAAATCACTTCCCTGCTAAGGAAGCATACCTATTACTGGTATCGAGGGTTCGAATCCCTCTCTCACCGCCAACGATAAACTTGAAATGCGCTCATAGCTCAGCTGGATAGAGCACTTGGCTACGAACTAAGGGGTCGGGAGTTCGAATCTCTCTGAGCGCACCAATCAAGTTAATCGATGTAACGAAGTCGTAAGACACTCAAGTACGCGCTCATAGCTCAGCTGGATAGAGCACTTGGCTACGAACTAAGGGGTCGGGAGTTCGAATCTCTCTGAGCGCACCAACTTGAACATCTCTAAGATGTAAAAAAAGAGAAGAAACCGCTTAATTGCGGTTTTTTTGTGTCTAGAATAAAGTGATGCTATAAATCATGATATTTTTATTAGCTACTTAAGAAAGAAATAAATTTTAGAATTTCTGCACATATTATTTTTTAATTAATAGATATTAGCTCTTATAAAAACATCCTCAATCCAACTCACGATTGTTTGGAATTTGGATTGATCTTGTTGACCATCTCTTAAATTGTTGATTATCTAGGCATAATTTAAATTTACGTATAAATACTGTTCGCTTGATTTAAATTTTATTAAAAAGTACTTAACAAATAATAATATTCATATATAATGCACTCCATCAAGACGTCGCGCTCATAGCTCAGCTGGATAGAGCACTTGGCTACGAACTAAGGGGTCGGGAGTTCGAATCTCTCTGAGCGCACCAACTTGATCATCTCTAAGATGTAAAAAAAGATAAAAAACCGCTTAATTGCGGTTTTTTTGTGTCTATTTTTTTCTTATTGCTTCTGCTCTTCGTTTTTGACTTTCAATGCAAAGACGACATTCGCCCCAACTGTAGGGAGCACATCATGATAAGGCAAGCTCCGTGCTGCACGAATCAGGAAAGGTGCTTTTTCATCTATTTTTCCTGCATTCGTCATTTTCAATAAAGTACCTTGTTGAAACTTATCAAATTGCATTTTTCCTTTAATGTATTTCAGATCACCGCCTTGAGCATAAAAATTATTCTGATTCGACTGAGGAAAGCTAAAATTCAGTTTAAATCGGAATGGAATTTGAATAACTCCCAACCCGAGTTCAACTTTAAAATCTGCCAATTGTGTTTGGTCTTTTAGGGATTCGATACCAATAGATTTGAGTTGGCGAGGAAACAGCTTTTTATAATGTACAGGCTGTGTCCATTTTTGTAATTGTTGCACTGGTTGTGAATAATACTGATACGTCGTTACAAAACGCATTGATTCTGCACCGTGTTGATAAGGCACAGTTGTCGGTGTATGGACAAAACTTACAGGGTGTTCGGTGATACGACTGATTTGTGCGATTTTGGCCAATTGATTTGTCGTTAATTGGTCGGATGGAAATTGCCCTGGTTTGAGCGTACTCGAAGAAGGTGCTGTTAATTTTTTTCGAATTGATTCGAGTAAAAATGTATGTGTACCACTTGGAATTCCCATTTTTGCTTCAGGCACTGCATTCAAAACTTTGCTAAATAGAAAACCTTTAGGTTGGTTCAAATCTCCCCATTGCGTTAGGGTCAGAAGAGTATGATTTTGATCCAATTTGAACCATTCAAATTTGCCTAGACCATAAGGAACAGGTGCATCCACAATCAAGCTCGAAATACTATTACCTTCAATATGATGCTGAAACACTATGGTCTCATTAAAGTTGAGCACTGGTATTGGTGTTGGAATGGAAATTTTATATTGAACCTGAGTGATATTTTTTTCTTGATCTAATATTTTAGCTGATTTCAATGTCGGGAATAATCCAACAAAATTTTCAAACTGTGAAAGCGTTTTGGCGACCTTTTCTTCATTAACAGGCAATACGATGGCAGATGATGTGAACTTCACATTTGGATTGGGGTGTTTTTTGCGTGTCGGAATAGATGTTTGGGTATTCGGGTGTGCATAGATGAGAATCTGATCTTTGGTGATGCTGGCGAGTTCGGTACTATTATTTTGGAATGGTTTTAACGCACTGGGTATATTTTCTTTCCATTCAATAATCGCGCTGTACGACAAGCTAGGTATAAAAATAAGGCTTAAGCACAATGCTCGATAGTTAAAGTATTTCATTTTCATCCTGAACTATGAATTTAGACTTTTTATTTTGTGTCATTGTAAATCGTGTGATGCTTCTATCAATAGTGCGATGATGTAATCAACAGTATTCATTAAAACGACAATTTGATTTCACGTAAAGTGGTGTAATATCTTTGCTTAAGAAAATCGATTGTTGAATCCCCTATGTCTGATACTCAACCAGTTTTATCTGTCCGTTACTTCTTAAATTTACAAGAGTCTCAGGATGGTTTTGCATTAGCTACTTTTGGCAAAAAACAATTTACGCGTTTTTTAACGCCACTTGTCAGTATTGCGATCGTCATTTGGGGGCTTTATCTTGGATTAGAGGGTGTAGGACGCTATTACGTGGCTTTAGGCACGTTCTTTATCTTTTTACAAATCGTTATGCGTTACTGGTTCTTACCTATGATGTTCAAGCGTCAGTTTGAAAAATATCAATTTGGTAAGACTGAACAAGGTATCGATTTGTTTCAAAACTCTGCTGAACTTTTTTCAAGTGGTCGTCCTAAACAAGCATTTGCCTACGGTGAAGTACAAAAATTTGTAGTGGGTAAATTGACCTATATGCTTGAACTCAAAAATCATACAGTTGTCATTATTCCAAAACGTGCATTTGAGTCTGATGTAGACAGAACACTGTTTGAAAATACATTCCAAAAACGTTAAGTTTTGATGAGTTCATTACTCAAACTATAAATAAGAGAGATTTTCATGAGTGCAGTTCCATCAAAAATTGTATGTGTCGGTCGCAGTTATGCTGCGCATGCTCAAGAATTAGGTAATGCGATTCCTGATCAACCTGTCTTATTTATCAAGCCGCCGAGTAGCTTGGTGTCCTTAGCAGAAGGGATTGATTGGAATCGTGCATTGGGACAGTGTCATCATGAATGTGAACTTTCATTACGAATAGATCGACCGCTCAAAAACGTTACGGATCCTAAAGAGGCATTAGCAGCAGTAGGTGCAGTCACCCTTGGTTTGGATTTGACTTTAAGAGATCAACAAGATCTTCTTAAAAAGAAAGGACAACCTTGGGAACGTGCGAAAGCATTTGATGGATCTTGTATTTTGGCAGATTGGATTTCGCTTGATCAGGTCCCAGCATTAGATCAAGTCCAGTTTAAGCTCGAAATTAATGATCAACTTAGGCAACATGGTGATACGGGGTTACTGATTTTTAAATTAGGAGCGCTTTTGGCAGAAATCAGTCAAAACTTTAGCTTAATACCTGGTGATGTTGTCATGACGGGTACGCCTGCAGGTGTGGGACCATTAGAATCGGGTGATCAGCTCAAAATGACTTTGACTGGCTTAAAGCAAGATTTTGTGTGGACTACGCAAGTGCATTAATGATGCATCAAGCTCAATTAAAAAGGATGATGGTTCATCCTTTTTTTATGGCTAGAGATTGTCTGAATTGATGTTTTTACGAAACTGTTGGGGCGTGATGTGCATCCAGCGTTTAAACATATTGATAAAGGCTGAGGCGTTGGCATAGCCCAAATCTAGGGCAATATGTTCAACAGTTTTATTTTCAGACAATAAGCTTAATGCTCGTGTAATTTTAAAGCGTTGACGCCATTCATTGAGCGACATCGAAATTTCAGCTTCACATAGGCGCGATAAAGTGCGCTCACTCATATTCACCATTTGAGCATAATCTCTCAGTGGACGCTGATCACTGAGATGCTCATGGATGTAGGTAAATATTGTTTGTAATGCAGGATGATCAGAATGGGGCAAGTAGCTTTTGAGCAGTGGTGAACTTTTTAATTGATCCAGCAAAACCATTAAGAGTCGTTGATATTCGGGTTGATCATGTTTGAAATATGTTTTTCTGAGTTCATTGAGTAGCGCCGTTACTAAGGGGGAGCTCAGTAAAATACCTGCTTGTTTAGGCAGTGCATCACACAGGCTTTCATGCACGTATAAGGTAGCATGAGAAACAGCTGTGAGATTAATACTGCTGTGATGCAGATGCGGCGGTAGCCAAATTCCGTAGGGCGGTGGTGTTAAATATTGATTTTGATCAATATGAACTTCCATTACACCATCAAATGCATAGATAAATTCGCCCCATGCATGACCATGTTTAGGATATTCCGAATGGGCTGGATCATTGCGGAATGTTAGCCAAAGATTCTCTTGGATATGATCATAATTATCTAACTGAACGAATGGTTCATGTGGATGGCGTTTTGGCATATTAAATTGCCTGAATAAATGTATTTTTTGTCAGTTTTGAATTATATATTCTAATTCAGTCAGCAGTATAGTGACGACTTGTTTGTGTGAAGAGTGCCACTCATGGGTGAGCGAAGAGGTCTTGACCTTCAGGCGTCAAGCTTAATGATCGTATTGTGTTTAGTCTGGGGTTTACAGCAAATTGTCTTGAAACTTGCAGCAACTGATATTAGTCCTCTGATGCAAATCGCATTGCGCTGTGGTTTGGCAACCTTGCTTGTCGTTCCATTATTGTATCGACAGCGAGTGCAACAACTGTTCCATTACCGTTATGTTGTTCCTGGAATTTGGTTGGCCTTTTTATTTTCTGCAGAATTTTATTTGGTTGCTGAGGCACTCAGGTATACCAGTGCTGCGCACACTGTTGTTCTGCTCTATACCGCGCCTATTTTTGTCGCTTTAGGCTTGCATTGGAAAGTCAAAGCCGAAAAATTGAATAATCTGCAGTGGTTTGGTATTTGTTTCGCATTTCTTGGTATCGCCTATACTTTTTTAGTGCGTGATCAAGCTCAGAGCCAACTCAGCCATATTTTATGGGGAGATTTTCTTGCTCTAATGGCGGGGATGATGTGGGCATTGACTACGATTTCTTTAAAGTTTTCAACGCTTTCAGAGGCGCCGCCTACTCAAACATTATTTTATCAATTGCTTGGGGGCTTTATTTTTTTATTAGCCTTAGCTTTTTGGACTGGACAAGCAGATGTGCGCTGGTCACAACTGACGTTTCTGAGCTTAACATTTCATGCAGTTGTCATGTCTTTTTTAAGTTTACTATTATGGTTTTGGTTGTTACGAACTTATTTAGCAAATGGCTTAGGTGTGTTTTCGTTTTTGACCCCCATGTTCGGCATGTTGTTTGGTGTATGGCTGTTAGATGAGGAGATCGAAACGAGTTTCTTGGTCGGTTCTTGTATGGTTCTTGCAGGGATTATGATTGTATCTTTGCACCGCTATTTGAGAATTTATCTTGATCGAATCAGCGCAAGAATTGGAGCATTCCATTGAATCAGTATACATGGCTGGGATTAAGCTCGATTTTGATTTGGGCCTCGTTGGTTGCGGTGGTGAAACTTGTAACTGAATCATTAAGCCCAGTACAGGCGGTGGCACTGATCTATAGTTTTAGTGCATTGTTCATGTTATGGAAAAATGGTTTTCCCAAGCTTTCACTCATGCCTAAAATATACCTAATGGGCTGTGGTGCTCTTTTTGTTGGCTATGAGATCCTGTTTTTAATTTCGATTGCACTTTCAACGCATCGAGAACAGGTATTAATCATTACAATGATTAATTATCTTTGGCCTCCTTTGCTGATTGTATTTTCGATTCTTGCACGGCAATTGAGCGCGAATATTTGGGTGATTGCTGGCTTTACATGTGCCATTCTTGGGTTAATGATGGTTGTTAATCCTGATATTCTCGAGCCGAAACGGATATTTGTGGCTGTGCTTGAAAATCCATTAGCATATTCATTTGCTTTCATCGGCGCCGTACTATGGCCTTTGTACAGTATATTTACCAAGAAATATGCAGAAGGTCATAATGCTGTCCCATTTCTTTTTCTAATGACTGCAGTTGGATTGTGGGCTGTACATTTTGTGATGCGAGAACCGTTTGTTGAGCTGAATTTGATGACATGGCTGATGGTTGTAGTCATTGGCAGCTTAATTGGCTTGGCTTACAGCAATTGGAACCAAAGCATGCAATATGGACATCTCAAAATTTTAATTTTGGCAACGTATTTTATGCCCATTTTTTCAAGTCTGATGTCGATGCTGATTCTAGATGTGCAACCTCTAATGAGCTTTTGGATCGGTTGTGTCTTAGTGACCTTAGGCGCACTTATTTGTTGGCAATCTACACGTCCATATAATCCGTCTACGAAATAAGAAAAGACCTATAGAGGTCTTTTCTTATTGCAAGAGCTTATTTTTCTTCAAGTATGGTCGATAGCGGAACGGAGAGCTTCGCAGCAAGATAATCATCAGCTTCAATTAGTGCAGGGCCAATACGGTTCATCCATACATCATCTTCATGGATTTGTCCGATATCATTTTTATCAGGCAGCGTATAAGGTAATGATTTATAAAATGACCAAAAATCAAGATGATCTAAATTTCTAACCAAGACATATTCATTATTATCTGTACGTTTAATAATATTTTGCTGTTCCAATAAATTGACATATTTAGGCCAGCGGCCAATTTCACCGCGTCCTAGAATATCAAGGGCCTCCAGATCGGTTACGGTTTTACCTTGTTTTTGTTTTTTATAGAATAATTCAAGCATATCTAAAAGCATGAGAATTGGATGACGCGTTTCAGTTTTACCTGTATGAAATGCTGTGAGGGCATAACTTATCTCAACACCAAGCAGTACGATGTTCCAAGAGAGATAAATCCACAACAGGAAAATTGGAATCGCTGCAAAAGCACCGTAAATCAACTGATAACTGGTAAAGTTAGTCATCACGAAGCCGAATAAATTTTTCAGTAACTCGAAGGTAACAGCACTAAAAATCGCAGCAATCATGGCTGCTTTTATTGGAACAGAGCGGTTTGGAATCGTCCAATACAAGGCAAAAAAACCAAATGCGGTGAGTGCAAATGAGATGACCCATAAAATAAACGTGCCATTCAATTCATAACCTGCAAAATTATTGCTTAGGATGTTCATAGACGCTAAAGTCGATGAAATCACAAAAGCCGAACCCAGTAGGATTGGTCCCAGTGAAATGATGGTCCAATAGCGCATAAAACCAATAATGCCATTACGCGTTTCTGTCACACGCCAAATACGATTGAATGCTGTCTCAATGCTGGTGAGCATCATTACTGTGGTAAAGAATAAAAATAGCACACCAATAATGGTCAAATTACTCGAATTGTCAGTAAATGCATTCAATGCTTTGTCGAATGCGATACTGGTTTTAGGCAGAAAATTACTGTAGATCAATTGTTGTAATTGTTGCCGAGCAGGTTCTAATGCTTTAATCGATGAAATGATAACCAAGAATACGGTCAACATCGGCACGACAGCGAAAAGTGTGGTGTAAGTTAAAGAGCCTGCTTGCTCACGACAATTGTTAGCTTCAAAGCGTCGTAGTACAAACAAAATAAACTGAAACCATGTTTTATTGTAGAAAGGTAACTTTTTTAAGATTTCCGCCATAAATAATGAGTCTCGAGTATTTTTTAGTTAAAATTCTGTGCGTTCGTTGCACAGCTTAACCAAATTTTAAAAAAAATACCGTATAGTTTTCTTTTTTCATTGGATGATCTTTTTATGCAAGCATATGTTCTAGTTTTGTATTACAGCAAATATGGTTCAACCAAGGAAATGGCACATTTAATTGCTCAAGGAGTTGAATCTACTGGAATGCTTGCGAAAATTAGAACAGTTCCACAGTTGGCAACAGTGGTGACCGAAGCAGCACCGAGTATTCCAGAGGAGGGCGATATTTATGCGACTTTGGATGATCTTCAACATTGTTCTGGACTTGCATTAGGATCACCAACTCGATTTGGCAATATGGCATCAGAAATGAAATATTTTTGGGATCAAACAACGAGCTTATGGCTCAATGGTGCATTGCATAATAAACCTGCTTGTGTGTTTGGTTCATCGGGGTCTATGCACGGCGGACAGGAAAGTACATTACTGACTATGTTGCCACCTTTGTTTCATCATGGAATGTTGATTTTGGGTTTAACCAATGCCAACCCAGCTTTATCGAATACAAAATCAGGTGGGACACCCTACGGTGCTACGCATGTCAGTGGTCCTAGACACGATCAATCTCTAAGCCAAGATGAAAAATCACTGTGTATCGAGCAAGGGAAACGATTAGGTGAAGTGGCGTTGCAAATGTTAAAGAAATAATTTTAAAGATTATTTTATCAGGCATAAAAAAGTGAGCTTCTCGCTCACTTTTATTTTGAAATATGCTTTTGTTCAAACCGGTGTTTGCACTTTTTACATTGGTAATCGAGGAAAACATTTTTGTCGACGATTTCTCCCGCTTTTTTTCCAAAACGATGACCTAAAAAGCCACCAGTCACACCCACACTGATTGCACCAACAAAAGTGCCAATTGTGCCACCCATGATTACACCTAAAGGGCCTGCAACAGCGCCAATGGAAGCGCCAATAGAAGCACCTGATGCAGCACCACCTACAGTACCCGCAGTCGTACCCGCTGCGGAAAGAAGAACACCACCTGTTTTTTGCAGTAATTGTTCATGGTTGCGTTTTTCAATATCAGTTGAACCGCATTTTGGGCAGTGTATTTCTAAGTTTTCAGTCATTTAGGATTGCTCTAATCTATACATCCATTTATTTAAAAGATTCTAGCATTGCGCTTAAAGTTGCAACATGGCTGAATGTAGAAAAACTGTAATGCCAGATAAAATAAAAAATTGATTTCAAAATAGATTAATTTAATTTTTAAGGATAAAACCGTAGTTTATGAGCAGGATGGCTTAGATCTTGAACTGAATAACTAAGCGCAAATAGTGATTTAATTTTTTTCGAAGTTTGGCTTATTTTTTTATTCCAATCAAAAAAATTACCAAGACAATGAAAAAATTATTTGTACTAAGTACTATTGTGACATTGAGTTTTAGCCTCATTGCATGCTCAAAAGAAAAGCCTACTGATCTTAAGGGGCAAGATGAACCAAATGAAAAATTAACAACATTGAATATTGGCTATCAAAAAGCGGCGCTTAAATTCATCGTTGCAAAACAAAATAAAACTTTTGAGCAGGCATTTCCTGGTGTGAAAATTCAATGGAAAGAATTCCCGGCAGGTCCTCAAACACTAGAAGCATTAAATGTCGGTGCTATAGATGTGGGGTATACAGGAGATACACCTGTAATTTTCGCACTTTCTGCAGGTAAACCAATTCAATATTTAGCGTATGAAAATGGATCTAAAAATGCACACAGCTTGCTGTTACCCAAAGACAGCACGATTCAAAGCTTAAAGGATCTAAAAGGTAAGCGTATTGGTGTTACACAAGGTTCAAGTGCTCATTACTTTCTCTCACAAATATTAGATCAAGCTCAATTAAGTTGGTCTGATATTCAACCCGTCTGGTTAACGCCTGCAGATGCACGAGCTGCTATTGATAAAAAATCACTCGATGCTTGGGCGATTTGGGATCCTTATGCAAGTGCTGCTTCGCTTAAAGGTGATACACGTGTTCTTATTGATTCAAAAGCTTTGCCATTGGCGTATAGCTTCTATTTGTCTTCTCCTAAATTTTTAAAACAACACCGGGTTGAAGCCCAAAGATTTGTGCAAACATTAAATCAAGTAGATGATTGGATCAATCAACACCCAGATCAAGCCGCAAAAATTTTGGCGCAAAGTACAAGCTTGGACGAAAATATTACCAAACTGGTTTTAGAAAAAAGAAATATTCCTGCTTATGCCAAACTGGTCGATACAGATACAGTTAATGCGCAACAAAAAATTGCAGATTTATTTTATCAGCTCAAACTCATTCCGAATGCCGTGTCTTTAAAAGATCATGTGTGGACTGGGCAAGACTAAGTGATTGAATGCGAATCATATTTTTATAGTCGAATAAGTATTCAATTTAAATGATTTCAAAAGCATTCATCTTTCAGTCATTAATACAATGAAGTATTAGAAAGATGAGTGCATCATGAATCAACCATTACAACAAAGCTTAACCGCACTTCCTATTCTGAATTTAAGTCAATTTGATCAATCATCAACGCAAGCAGATTTTCTGCAACGACTTGCACATATCGCCAAGGATATTGGTTTTTTTTATTTGATAGGTCATGGCATTTCAGCTGAAAAAATTTCAGAGATTCAGCGTATTACTCGGCAGTTTTTTTCGCTGCCACAAGAACAAAAAGATGAAATCGCTATGATTCATTCCCCGCATTTTCGAGGGTATAGTCGAGTAAATGCCGAAGTTACACGTCTGCAACCTGATTTTAGAGAACAAATAGACATTGGTTTTGAACTTGCAGCATTAGAACCTGAAACTGGACCGACATGGAGATGTTTGCAGGGACCAAATCAGTGGCCTTCGAATTGGCCTGAGTTTCAACGCGTAGTCACTCCATGGCAACGAGATCTCAGACAAGTTGCAATTAAATTATTAAAAGCCTTGTTGCTTTCATTGGGGCAGCAGGACACAGCACTTGATCAATTGATTACAGGCAGTCCACATGAACTACTCAAGCTGATTCATTATCCTCCAATTGATCAAATGAATCATCAGGGGGTAGGCCCTCATAAAGACTCCAATATTTTAACTTTACTTTTACAAGACCAAGTCGGAGGGCTTCAGGTCTTAAGTCAAGGTAAATGGATTGAAGTACCATTTGTTGAACACGCATTTGTCGTCAATATCGGTGAGGTTTTAGAGCTTGCTACGAATGGTTATTTGATTGCAAATCAACATCGAGTCATATCTCCAACGAATGCAGATCGGTATTCGGTTGCTTATTTTCTTTCTCCCAATTTATTTGCTGGTGAAATTCCGCTTTTAAATCTTGCAGATAATTTACAAGCGCTTGCACAAGGACCAGAGACAGATCCACTGAATCCTTTACTGAGAAATGTGGGAGAAAACTGTATCAAAGGTCGACTTAGATCTCATTTAGACGTTACAGAAAAATATTATCCAGAGCAATTTAAACAACTCAAACAATCAACAACAATATCGAGTAAATCATGAAGTCAAAATACGCCCAATTTTTATTTATTATTTTTACAATTCTCATTATCAGTGCATGTAGTGCTCAACCTGAACCTCAAAAAACAAAGCAAACACAACAAACAATCGTGATCGGATCACATGGATCTGATGTTGATATTTGGAGATATATCGCGGATTCTGATCAGGCCAAAACAGCAAATGTTGACATTGATGTGAAAGAAATTAATGACGGTGTGGCTTTGAATCAAGCTTTGCTCGATGGTGAAATTGATGTAAATGCATTTCAATCTTGGGCGTATTTCAAAGAATTTAATGACTTGAATCATCATAAGCTTGCTGTCTTGGCGACCACTTATTTAGAGCCTATGGGTTTATATTCTCAAAATTACACGTCACTAACTGCTTTGCCTGATCGGGCCTTAATTGCAATTCCAAATGATGTGGCGAATACAGCACGTGCATTAAGGTTATTAGAACGTGCTCAGCTAATTACACTTAAGCCTGATTTTAATACGATTTCTGGAACTCTTGAAAGTATCCAGTCAAATCCGAAATCACTTCAATTTAAATTGGTCAAAGGTGCACAACTACCACGTGTATTGTCTGAGGTGGATTTAGCCGCAATTGGAAATACTATTGCTCTAGAAAGTGGACTAAATGTAATAACAAATGCGATATTTAAAGAAGAGGTTACTGATAAAGCTTTAGAAAATGTCAATATACTTGCAGTGCGTAAAGATCGATTGAATGATCCACAATTTCAAAAACTTTCAAATCTTTACCATCAGCCTTACGTTGAAGATTATATTCAAAAGCATTTTGGTGGTACAAAATTAGGTATTCAACTTGATCCTGCCACATTAAAATAAAAAAGCGCCGTTAGGCGCTTTTTTAATGTTCAAAATTATTCTTGAACAAAAGTCACTGTCCCATTTGCAAGTGATTCAACACGAGCAAGTGATTCAACTCGGTAACCTTTTTCAAGTAAAAGATCACGGCCAGGTTGGAACGACTTTTCAATCACGATACCAATCCCGACAACCTCAGCTTCAGCTTGGTGAATCAAATCAGCTAAACCTAAAGCTGCTTGTCCATTTGCAAGAAAGTCATCGATCACAAGAACCTTATCTGTTGCTGCAATGTGCTTCTTAGAAATAGCAATTGTGCTTTCTACTTGCTTTGTAAATGAGAATACTTTTGAACGATATAAATCATCTTTTAAAGTTAAAGATTGATACTTACGTGCAAAAATTACCGGTACACCAAGTTCCAAGCCAGCCATCACAGCAGGTGCGATACCTGAAGCTTCAATTGTGATGATTTTGGTGATGCCTGCATCTTTGAATAGACGAGCAAATTCTTGACCAATTTTTTGCATCATCACTGGGTCGATTTGGTGGTTTAGAAAAGAATCAACTTTTAAAACCTGATCAGATAGAACGATACCTTCGTTTAAGATTTTCTGTTCTAGTGCGTACACGGGAGAATCCTCTAGGGCAGGTGCCTTTTTAAGCAAAGACGTATTTTAAAAAGCATCTGCAAAAAAGCAAGTAAAAAATGCCTTAATTTTGTGGACCGTTATACCCTGTCAGTAAGAGCCCGTATGAAGATTTCTTATCTTGGTGTGTGACTTTGACTGGTAGATAGTCCAATTTCGGAGACAGCCAAAAAATCGTTTCACGACCTGGTTTATCATGTTTCATCACTACTTTGATGGTATCAAACGTACCGTACTTGGTTTCTACTTTTTCAGCGCCTTGTTTGATGAAACGACGTGATTCAACTTCTTTAGCATCTGCAATCCAGTATTGCGATTTTAAACCATTATTTTTTAAGTCTTCACGAATTTGCAATTCTGCATTTAACTCATCCAGTACACCAGATTTCCAAGCAAATGAACGTTGCTCTTTATCTTTGGTGGTGTTAATGGTTTTGGCACTTGGATTAAATTTAATGCTCATTGTATTGTTATGAACCAAAATTTTACTGGTGCGACTGAAATTGGATGATTGAATCTGATTATTGTTGAATGTGAAGTTACTGGTTTCAGTCGCTGAAGCAATACCACCTGCTTTAGCTGCAAAAACGTAATTCCAGGTGTTACCTGATTTTTTCAAGGTTCGTGTTGCTGACCCCAAGTTTTTACCATTGTATGCAAACTGATAAGAGGCTTGGAAGGGTGTCATGGCAAGCGCTTGACTTGAATAGCCTGTGAAAAGCACGGCTGTACCTACACTTGCAATCACACTCAAAGTTTTAAACGATTTAAATGCCATAAATATTTTCCTTTACCTTCGTATCGAAGGATCACTTGAAGTTTTATTATCTCTGATAAATAAGGAGAAATAATCAATAATCACAGTGAAAATGTATTTTTCTGTAGCTTAAGCTTTATGACGAGATTAGAACTTTGCGCTCTAGTCGTCCTTTTGTTTAATTGGTGTAATGTGATCACTTTCCACTTCATCAGACTTAGATTTGAATCGATCAGTATTCATTTTGCTAAATAAAGCCATCAAATTTACATTACCAATCACCACCAATTCTGTTTCACGAAGTTCTGCATGGTTGACGTGTACTTTGCCCAATGTTTCGATGATCGAGCGATTTTTTCCGAGCCACTGATTTAAATCGAGATGTAAGAGATCATCTTTGACTTTAATGACATTAAAACGCTCTAAAATCATGCCAAGTGGATCTTTACGAAGAATTTTTTGATAGAAAAATAGTGCAGAGCGGAATGCAATTTTCATCCAAAAGGTTTGAAATTTTGCTTCAATGACTTCGGTTTCACTAATTTGTTCAAATACAATCAGTTGTACGTCTTTATTCAATTCCATTTGAATGAGCTTTAAATCTACAGAGAGAATGGTATAAAGCCCTTTCACATTCAAAGTGGCATAGAGTCGAAGCCAATCGTCATGTAAATCAGCATGTAAATCTTCAAGTATGCTGACATTGTCGGTCACAAAGCGCTTGAAAGTCGCATTTAAAAAAACTTGAGAGACAGGAAATTCACGTTCTTCTTCAATAAACCCTTCAGCCTTTTGATAGACTTTACGAAATTTGTTCGCGATATTTGAAATAATCGTTGGCATAAGTGAAGTTCCATTACCTCTAAATATTGTGAGATGTCAGCTAGTGTATATCTTGTAGGTGATTACTGCCGAAGGATAACAGCTTATCCAATTGCGATGTAATGTTTACAAAGACGTTTATTATGGTTTTGAGGGTCAGGCGTTATTTAAGTTTAATCTATTGGTTTCGCATGACTTTATCTTATTTTATCTGAAGAACTTGCTCAATATTTAACTCATTTGTCTAAAATATGTCATCAATATAAAGAACAACTCGATTTATTCAGATTGATAAGCGCGCTGAATTTGACAGACCTTAATCGAATACGTGCCATACCATGATAGGCGACCTTTTTGTTGGGCATAAAGATGTTGGGTATCTTGGCGCCAAGCTTGAATATCCTCTAACCGATTCCAATAAGAAAGACTGACTTCATTATCCTTCTCTTGATAGCTTTCAAACTTTGTACAATGGTAATCATGCATCGCTTTATGCCGCATTTGGCTAGCCAATATTACATATTCATCATCAATTTTTTTTATTTTAGCTTTGAAGATGACAACGAAGTTCATTTTTGAATACTCATTTATTATTTTAATGTGCTTCCCGAATAACGGGAAGCAAAGACTGACGTCATTGAGGAGTGTTATTCGTCATCCAAAAGCAAGTAAGGATTTTCAAAACCTAGTTTTTGTAAAATCTCAATCTCAATTGCTTCCATTTCCTCAGCATCTTGTTCAGAAGTTTCATGATCATAGCCCATCAGATGTAAAGTACCGTGAACCAACATATGAGTGAAATGTGTTAATGGTGCTTTAGATTGTTCTTCTGCTTCACGAAGCACAACGGGAATACAAATCACCAGATCTCCGATCGGGAAACTGTCTAGAATTTCAGCCATTTCATCTGGTAAGTCGCTTGGAAAAGATAAAACATTGGTTGGCTTATCTTTACCACGATATTCAAGGTTAAGTTTGTGACTTTCTTCGACATCTACGCAAGCTATACCAATTTCACAATCGCTTTGTGTATCAATATGACGAAGTGTGGTTTCAATAATTTTTTTAACATACGCACGTTTGAGCACCAAGCTTGATGCTTCAAACGATTGTTGTAATGAGAGACTGAGTTTCAAAATCTTGCCTTGAGCGTGATTAGATTTAAATTACTCTGCATCTTGATGCTGAGCATCAGCAGCAGAATCATTTTCTGATATGAGTGCTTCTTGACGCGCTTTACGTTCCGCACGTGCTTCAGCAGTTAAACGATGTTGTTCACTGTCCCAACCTTCGTATGCTTCTACAATTTTTTGTACAAGCTGATGTCTTACAACATCACGTGAGTGAAAACGTGTGATATGGATTTCTTTAATCTTTTCAAGCACGCGTAATGAATGTGCCAAACCAGACTGTTGCCCACGTGGTAAATCCACTTGGGTAATGTCACCGGTAATGACTGCACGCGAACCAAAACCAAGACGAGTTAAGAACATTTTCATCTGTTCTGGCGTTGTATTTTGGGCTTCATCTAAAATGACAAAGGAGTGATTGAGTGTACGACCACGCATATATGCAAGTGGCGCTACTTCAATAATTTGACGCTCAATTAATTTTGCCACTTTTTCAAAGCCAAGCATTTCATACAGGGCATCATAGAGTGGGCGTAAATAAGGATCAATTTTTTGTGATAAGTCACCTGGCAAGAAGCCAAGTTTTTCACCCGCTTCCACAGCAGGGCGAACTAAAAGAATACGTTGAATTTCATTGCGTTCAAGCATATCAACGGCAGCAGCTACAGCCAAATAGGTCTTACCTGTACCCGCTGGACCAATCCCGAAAGAAATATCACTTTGAAGAATGCGTTGTACATAGCGTTTTTGGTTGGTCCCCCGCGGATTAATGCGGCCCTTACGGGTTTGGAGCCAGACTTCGTCAAGTCCAGTGTGTTCTTGATTAGGATCCAATTGTAATTCATGATCAGTCTGGCTGCCTTGAATCATTAAATGAATCAAATCAGAGCTGATTTGTTGAGAAACTTCAGCTTCGGCGTATAAGCGCTGAAGTAAGCTTTCAACTCTCTCGACTTCATCAATTCCACCGTCAATAAAAAAACTATCGCCACGCTGACTGATTTTTACATCTAAACGTTGTTCAATTTGTTTCATATGACCGTTGTACGCGCCAAGCATGGTTTGTAAACGGTCCATTGAAACACCGGGAAAAGCCACTGTACGTCGAATCGCTGCAGTCAAGAGATTTCCTTTAGAGTCTGTTAATCTATACCTCTACATTACGCCACGTCAGGTTCAAGATTCAAGAGTTCACCGTAAACTAAATTTAAGGTTTTAATCTCTGTAATCTCAATCTCTGCAAAGCGTCCGAGCCAAGAAGCATCACCAATAAATGTTACTAAACGTGTATTGTCTGCGGTTCCTACCAATAAGTTTGGATCATGTTTTGAAACGCTCTCAATGAGCACACGTTGGACAGTACCAAGCATAGCATCAGTTTTTTGGATACTTGATTGCTTGATCCATTGTTGAACTTTAGCCAAGCGCTCTTTTTTAACATCTTCAGGTGTTAAATCTTCCAGCTCTGATGCTGGTGTACCAGGACGTTTCGAGTAGATGAAGCTATAAGAATGATCAAAATCTAAGTCTTGAATAAATTGATATGTCTCTTCAAAGTTAGCATCAGTTTCACCAGGGAAGCCAATAATAAAGTCTGAAGACAAATGCATATCAGGGCGTACCTGGCGTAATTTAGCAATCTTATCGATATAAACGTCAATTGTGTGGTTACGCTTCATTGCTTTCAATACATCATTTGAACCACTTTGAACTGGTAAATGAAGGTGAGAAACCATCTGTGGTAAATCACGATAGCATTGGATAAGGTCATCATTGAATTCTAATGGATGAGATGTCGTATAACGAATACGACCAATGCCTGGAATTTCCGCCACTAGACGAAGAAGATCAGCAAACGTACAGATTTCACCTTCGAATGTTTCTCCGCGGTAACCATTTACGTTTTGACCGAGTAAAGAAACCTCTCGTACGCCTTTTTCCGCAAGACCAGCAATTTCAGCAAGTACATCATCTAGGGGACGTGAGACTTCCTCACCACGAGTGTATGGCACCACGCAGAATGAACAGTATTTTGAACAGCCTTCCATAATCGATACGAACGCTTTATAACCTTCAACGCGAGGTTCAGGTAAGAAGTCGAACTTTTCGATATCTGGAAATGAGATGTCTACCAGTTTGATTTTCTCTTTTTTCGGCTTTTCAATTTGATCCGTATGCTGATCAAGCATTTGTGGCAAACGGTGAAGTGTTTGTGGACCAAATACCATGTCGACATAAGGTGCACGTTTTTGGATATTGTCACCTTCTTGAGATGCAACACATCCACCTACACCAATCACCAAATCAGGATTTTTTTCTTTCAGCTTGCGCCAGCGACCTAATTCTGAAAATACTTTTTCTTGCGCTTTTTCACGAATTGAACAGGTATTCATTAAAAGAATATCTGCATCAGCAGGGTCTGTCGTTAATACATAACCGTGTGAATCACCTAGCAAGTCGGCCATACGATGACTGTCATACTCATTCATCTGACACCCTTGCGTTTCGATATACAGTTTTTTGACTGCACCATCGATGGCTGGGGTGTGCTGTGGCTGGGTAACAGTGTTTTCTGAGGCAGCTGGGGCACTATTCGGAATGAAGGTTTGAACCGTCATGAAGGCTCCTATCCTATAAAAAGGGATAAATATGTTCCGGTGAAGTATGGGGGAATCCCACACTCAATAAAAGCGAGCTATTTTACAGTATTTGGACTACGGGTTGAACAAATATATAAATCAGATCAAGTTTATGGATTTACAGTAAAAATACTTTAAAATAATAGTGGTTAATCAGCGCTTTACATAACAGAACAGTACTTGATCATTAGAGTATTTAAAATACATTTTAAAATTGCCAAGCGCTGCAAAAGAGTTGATCATGCAAAAAAGCATGTCCAAATGTAGCGACGAGTTAAAGTTGAGAAGAGAAGCGTGTTAAAAAAAGCAGTGAAGCAAAAACAGTTAAAACAATATTTAATGGGGCTGATAACACTAGGTTGTTTGCCCGTTGCTCATGCGGCTGAAGAGCAATTTAATGAGGCGATTAAATTTGCGAACTCGGGTAATACAGCTCAGCTCGAATATTATCGTTCTGCAATGCAAAATGATGCGCTTGGATATTATCCAGAATATTGGATGTTGAATAATAATTTAGGCTTCCAACCCGCAACGAATATTATCAGCTTTGCACAGCGCTATCCTCAATCTGCAATGGCTGAAAAATTAGCTGCAGATTATGTCGAAGAAAAGGTAAAACAAGCGGATTTTAAGACAGCTCAACCTGTTTTACCTTATGTCACCAATCCTGACCAAGCTGAAAGCTGTGCAGTTGCGCAAGTGCGAGCAAAAAATGGCGATACACTGGTATACGCTGAATATAAAGATGTATGGCTTAAAACAGAATCACAGCCGGAATCGTGTAATGGTTTAGGTCGCTTAATGTTAAGTAGTCCTTTACTCACGACTACGGATCGTCAACAGCGCCTATATGCGCAACTCAGAGCGGGACAGTCTGGTCCAGCAATCGCAACAGCACAAACTCTGGGTTTAAGCTTGTCGTTAGCACAATTAAATCAAATTCAGGCAGATCCGTTGAATTATTTATGGTCTGCGACCAAAGGAACAACAGCAGATTATGCTTATTTGGTATTTGCTTTAGGTCGTGCTGCGGATGCGGACTTGAACACGGCGCTTCAAAATCTTCCTCGTGTTGTGCAAGGTGTTCCTGCAGATGTTCAAAAATATATGTACCGCACGGTGGCGTATATTGGAGGTACGACAGTGATGAAAAATAATTTTAATCCTGAAGTGCTGAAGAACTTTGATTACAGTTATGGCGTGCCTTTTACACCAGAAGAGGCTGAAATTTACGCACGTCAAGCGATTCGTTTTGGTGAGTGGGAAAGTGTGTTGCGTGCCATAGACAGTATGAGCGTTACGCAAAAACAAGAAGATCGCTGGCAATATTGGATGGCGAGAGCGTATGAAAATCGCAAAGATCAAGCTTCCAAGCAAGCTGCGAAAAGTATTTATCAACGATTAGCTGCCGCTGGCGATGATTATCATAATCTGTTGGCAAAAGACCATTTAGGCATTCGTTATAATGAAGCAGATGATCGTGCTCAACCAAGCGCACAGGATATTCAACGTTTAGATCAAGATATTCACTTTAGACGTGCTTTTGCATTACGCAACATCAATGCTTCAGCAACTTATACAAATCGCGAATGGAATTGGGCTGTCCGCCAAGCTTATCTTAAGCAAGATGATGGCCTATTACTGGCTGCTGCAAAACGTGCCACGGAAATGGGGTGGTATGACCGTGCCATTTATGCGGCGGAAAGAACAGTTAACCGTCATAACTATGCATATCGTTACGCGACACCACATCAAAATCTGGTGGTGACGCATAGTAAAAATGCAGGGATTGATCCTTCATGGGCTTATGGTTTAATGCGTCAAGAAAGTCGCTTTGTGACCACGGCTCGTTCCCATGTCGGTGCTGGTGGGTTGATGCAAATTATGCCTGCAACAGCAAAAGATGTGGCACGAAAAATGGGTGAAACGTATAATCCTGCTGCATTATCAGATCCGAATACCAATATTCGTTATGGGACATATTACCTGTCAATGATTCAAGGTATGCTGAGTAACAGTCCCGTTCTGGCTACAGCTGGCTATAATGCAGGGCTGACTAGAGCACGCCGTTGGCAACCAGAGTTCAAAAGCATTGCTGCGGATCAATACACAGAGTCAATACCACTTCATGAAACACGAGACTATGTGAAGAAAGTCATGACCAATGCTGCTCATTATGGTGTTTTGCTTGGGCAAGGGCCGCAAGCGATCGAAAGTCGTATGCCACCTATTCCAGTTAGAAATACTCAATAGCTTTTCAACTACTTTTGTGAGCTTGAATGAATCACACAAAACTGCTGTTTAATCGTCAACACACTTACCTCCTCAGTAGTTTGAGCGTAGGGGTTTTGTTGTGTTCAGCAGATGTGATGGCGTCAGGGAAAGGTTTGCAAGGTTATGTGCTTCAAGTACAAATGACACCTGCCATTTGTGCATTAGATCGAACAAAAGCGAAACAACGTAAATGTCTGGAAGGATATTCACTGACGATAAAGGGTCTCATTCCAGAAACCAGTCGTCATGATTGTGAAACGACTTCGTCTGCCGCCTTAGCACCTCTACAAAAGAGGGTTGTTGCTAGGGTGATGCCTGATGAGCAGGCAAGGGTTCAGTTATGGGCAAACTATGGTGGTTGCGTTCCAATGAATGCCAGTCAGTATTTTCGTACAATTATTAACCATGCAGACCAATTAAAAGTTCCTGACTACTTAACAGGAGTGGATCGCCGAACAGTCTCTATGGCGACATTGCGATCTCAATTCATCAAACTCAATCCAAAATTACCCAGCCAAGGTATTGAATTTCACTGCCAAAGCTTAAATGGTCGCCCAGTGTTAACAGGGGTTGAAATCTGTTATCGCACGAATGGTCAATTCAAGTCATGTGCATCTGATATTGTCTCAACATGCCCAAAAACATTTGACATAGAGGGCGCATACTAATTTATTTCCGTGAAGTTAATTTATATTTCCTATCAGACTTTTGTTGAAATTCATTCTCTTTTCAATGCATCTGTCAAAGTATTGGAGTACAATCTTCGCCGTTTATGATTATTAAGATTAGATAGAACAGCTATTTAATCGCATTGACTATCCTCTCAACTGGAGATAATTACATGAAGCAACCTGTTCGCGTTGCCGTTACTGGCGCTGCTGGTCAAATTGGTTACAGCCTTTTATTCCGTATCGCTAGCGGTGAAATGTTGGGTAAAGACCAACCAGTTATTCTTCAATTATTAGAAATTCCTGTTGAGAAAGCTCAACAAGCGCTTAAAGGCGTGATGATGGAACTTGACGATTGTGCTTTCCCATTGTTGGCTGGCATGATCGGTACTGATGATCCTAAAGTAGCATTCAAAGATGCTGACTACGCGCTTCTTGTTGGTTCACGTCCACGTGGTCCTGGTATGGAACGTGCTGACCTTCTTAAAGTCAACGGTGAAATCTTCATCGGTCAAGGTCAAGCGCTTAATGAAGTTGCTAGCCGTGACGTTAAAGTTCTTGTTGTAGGTAACCCTGCTAACACGAATGCTTATATCGCAATGAAATCTGCGCCAGATCTTCCAGCGAAAAACTTCACAGCAATGTTACGTCTTGACCACAACCGTGCGTTAACTCAACTTGCTCAAAAAGCTGGTGTTGCAGTGTCTGACATCAAAAACATGACAGTTTGGGGTAACCACTCTCCAACAATGTATGCTGACTACCGTTTTGCTAACGTAAACGGCGAAAGCTTAAAAGACAAAATCAACGATGCTGCATGGAATAAAGACGTATTCCTTCCAACTGTTGGTAAGCGTGGTGCTGCGATCATCGAAGCGCGTGGTCTTTCTTCTGCTGCTTCTGCTGCAAACGCTGCAATCGACCATATGCGCGATTGGGCTCTTGGCACAAACGGCGAATGGGTAACTATGGGTATTCCTTCTGATGGTTCTTACGGTATCCCTGAAGGCGTAATGTTCGGTTTCCCTGTAACTTGTGAAAATGGCGAGTACAAAATCGTTCAAGGTCTTGAAATTGACGAATTCAGCCGTGAGCGTATCAACTTCACGCTTAATGAGTTAGAAGAAGAACGTGCAGCGATTGCTGACATGGTTAAATAATTTAGTTTTCAACTAAATTAAAAAAGCACTCCGAATGGAGTGCTTTTTTAATGCACAAAACTTAACAATGCTTAAGAAATCCTTCTACATTGAACTTTTTATTGACATGTTATCTTGAACAAAATCATGAAAATTCAAGGAGCAATCCATGTTAGATATGGAAGTAAATCAAGAATTACTTTTTGAGCAACTGGGCTTAGATAGCTCACCTGAAGGCATTGATCAATTTATACAAACACATCGGCTTGATCCCAATACGCCGATGCATGAAGCTGATTTTTGGAACCCATCGCAACGCGATTTTATTATTAGTCATTGGAAAAAAGATAATGAATGGGCCATTGTCATTGATCAACTGAGTGAGCAACTCACAAACGACACAAAGTGATGAAAATATAATCACAAATTGAAACAATAAACCCAGACCAAAAGCTGGGTTTTTTCTTGGATTTCTTATAAGTTATTTAAATAATAATTTTATTAAAATCTGATAAGGAGAGTCACTTGATGGAACATAAACCTTCCTTAGCGTTATTGTTTTCTCAATTGGGGTTAGCAAATAGTCCAGCCGCAATTGAACTCTATATCCGTACACATCAGCTTTCCGCTCAACAAAATTTACATGATGCGCCATTCTGGAATAAAGGTCAGCGCGACTTCTTAATTAGTCATTTAGTACAAGATGATGATTGGGCAATATGGATAGATGAACTTAATCAACAATTACATATGGATGCATATAAATTAAAAATGGCCTAAAAAAAGCCCCATTCATGGGGCTTTTTTTAATGCACTTTAGGTTTGGTTAACTGGATAAACCATTCTTGATCATGAAATTGTTTGAAAGATGGGTGGGTTCTTACGACATCTAAATCATGATCAATGGTTTTAAAATATTTATTCAGCCAATGGCGTGTAAGTGCTGATTCTTTACGAGAAGCACAAGCATAAGCCAGATTAAAATAAACATCACTATGGTTGGTTGACGTTAATGATTTTAAAATTTGCTGAGTGATAATCGCAAATTTTTCATCTTGAGTAATCTCAAAATACATCATGTAGGCTCTAGCTAACATCAGGGTCAGATTAATATACAAACGCATTGGCATTTCTTCAAAATCCACTCGACCTTGCTCAAGAAGGACTATGGCTTCTTGAAGAAAATGGATTTGTTCCTGACGAAGTGTACTAATGCTGACTAACTCTAGGCGCAACTCAGCACGTTCAAAGGCAAGCTCAGGCGTATTTTTTTGTAAGTAGAGTTGGTCTGTTTCACCAATGCGTTGAATAATTAGCTTGGTATTTGATTGCATGGATGAGTCCTCATCAGGTTTAAAACCTATATGGAGGCAAATCCAAAAAATTAAAGCGCTAAATCAAAGTTCGTTCTGTCCTTAACCAAGCTGTAATTGAAAGGCGTTGATGCTGTGTAACCAGCACTTCATGTAATAAATCGCTTTGAAACAGAGCGATGCGATTAGATTTGGGTTCAATAATATGCCATTGATTATTCTTATCTTGGAGTCTTAGTTGGCCACCCCAATTCTCCTGCCATTGTTCATGTAAATAAAAAACTGTCGAGATCACACGTCCATTTTTATCTTGAGGGTTATCACGATGTAAAGCATAGAAATCACCAGGGTTATAACAAGCGAAATGCGCTTCTACTTCTTGAATGCCTAAATAAAATTCGCGGTTTAATATTTGGGAGAGTGATTGTAGGGTTTGTATATGTTGATGGGAGATTGAAAGTTTTGGATTTAACCACAAAATGTGATCGCTGCGGATCGTGCTGACTACGCCATTTTGAATTGCGGCATTTCTAAAATCATTAAGATGGTTTTGGCATTCGGTAACAACGTTTTTTAAATAGTTTATTGGGTATGCATGATCGATGATACTGAAGCCATGTTGATCTAAATCATCAAGGATTTGATCAACACTCCAATCCCCTGGGATGACAACTGCTTCCATATTTATCTCGCTATTTACTGTATAAAAAAAAGGTCAGCTATTTTAGAGTAATAATCGATTCTGAATGAAACACTTTTTCATGTTAAAATGATTGTTGATCTTAGGAATAATTGAAACATGAATTACCGTCACCATTTCCATGCTGGAAACTTTGCCGATGTCATGAAGCATGTATTGTTGCTTCAGATTTTGTCGCGTCTTAATCAGAAAGATAAGCCGTATCGTTACATTGATACACATGGTGGTGCAGGTAAATACGATTTATCAACCTCTGCAGCACAGAAGTCGGGAGAGTTCTTAAATGGTATTCACCGTTTAGTTAAACTAGATGACTCTATCAAGCGTCAAGCCCCTGAAGGAGTTAAGCAATATCTTAAAATTGTAGAAGATATGCGTGCAGGTTCAGGAAAAGGCGCTTATCCAGGATCGCCTTGGTTTGCTTTGGAAGGCATGCGTGAAACAGATAAAGCAACTATTTTTGAGATGCAACGAGATGTATTTCAGCAACTTTATATGAATGTGCGTGATCGTCGTGCAGGTTTGCATGAGCGTGATGCTTATGAAGGTCTGCTTGGTGTGATTCCTCCTAAAGAAAAACGTGGATTGGTCATGATTGATCCACCATATGAGGTGGAGCGAAAGGATTTTCCGCAGTTGGTTGAACTCATCGCTACAGCATATAAGAAATGGCCTACAGGCGTATTTGCAATTTGGTACCCAATTAAAGACCGCGCGATGATTGATCGTTTTGAGAAAAAAATGATTAAGACTGGTATTCGCCGTCAATTGGTTTGTGAAGTATGTGTGTGGCCAGACGATACGCCTGTGGGCTTAAACGGTTGTGGTTTATTGGTGATTAATCCACCTTGGAAGTTTTCTGAAGATGCAGATGAAGCATTACAATGGCTTTTCCCACACTTAAGAATGAGTGAAAATGGTGGTCATGCTGCCGTTCGTTGGTTGGTCGGCGAATAAGAATATTGAGAGATAAGGCTACAGTTAGGACGAATGACAATGACAAATATAAATAAACCTGAAACTGAATCTTCTCCAAGAAATGTTCCAGGCTTTGATGGTATTACTTTCGAAGTTGAAGAAGAGGAACATACGCAAGAAGGGCAAAAGGTTAAGCGTCGTGGGATTTATCTGTGGCCAAATCTGATTACTACTGCGGCATTGTTGTCAGGGTTTTACTCAATTATTGCAAGTATGAATGGCGAATTCACACAAGCAATTTATGCCATTTTTATTGCTGCTTTATTTGATGGTTTAGATGGTCGGGTCGCACGAGCAATTGGAGCGCAAAGTCCTTTTGGTGAGCAATTTGACTCATTATCAGATATGTTGGCATTTGGTGTTGCGCCTGCAATTTTGATGTATAGCTGGAGTCTTCATGATCTAGGTCGAATCGGTTTGGCTGCATGTTTTGTCTACACTGCTTGTGCTGCATTCCGATTGGCACGTTTCAATGTGCAAATAGGTGTGGTTGATAAACGCTATTTTATTGGTGTAGCCAGTCCTCTAGCCGCAGTAATGATCATTTCTTTGGTCTGGGTGGGGCGTGATTTCCCTGAAATTTTTGTACTATCTGATCCAATGATTCAGACCATAAATGCAGTCATTATTATTGCGGTTGGCTTGTTGATGATTTCGAATATTAAATACTATTCGTTTAAAACCGTAGATCGTAAACGTGTGCCGTTCGCAGTCTTGCCTATTGTTGTGTTTATCTTTGCTGCGATTACATACAATATTCCTGTCGGTATTTTAGTGCTCTCGATAATTTATGCACTTTCAGGTTTCGTCACTACGTTTTTGGCTCGAGAAAAAACAATATAAATAAAAAAGGAGTTTGATATGCAGTTGTTGATGAGTTTAGCGGACGATTCAAAACAGCTGAATCAGGCTCCTTTTCCTCTTCGGTTGGATTATCACGGTCCACGAGGAATCTATAAAATTATTCATCAAGGATTGATGATTCCAGGATTACCATCACCCCTTCATTATTTTAATTTTTTAACCATTATCGGGCAGCCGAATGTTCCAATGCTGCGTAATGATTATGCAATTAAAACAAAAGCCTTGGATACTGTTTCACTCATCACGAGTATTAGTCCACATATGGTTGGACATTTTCATGGTTATTCAATCATCAATGATTGCGAGATCAAAGAGAATAAATTTGTATTTGGACAAAGAGAGCAATTAGAAGGCTCAATTCCGAACTTCAAATTAATAAGAAAGGACAATGAGCTTTCCGTTGATCTGAGTATTCAAACTGAACCAATTATTTCGCACTTTACCAAACTAAAATTAGGTTTATTTGATCACTGGTCATTAGTGTGTCAATGCAAAGGAACAGTAACCTATAAAGAACAAACATATAAAATTGACCAGTTAGGATCATTTGAATTTGCTAGAGCGATCAATATTCCTTATCTACCACTTCACTTTTTTACCTATCAGATTATTAATTTGATTGATCAAAGGCAGTTACTTCTTGCTCATATACGTAATGGTTTAAATCAAATTGTGCAATCAAGGATGTATTTAAGAGATTTAAAAACTCAGACATCTGAAATGTTTGATGATATTTATTTCAAAGTCCATCGTGTATACCCAAAAGTAAAAACCCCTAATGGGCATGAGATGTATTTAGCGCGTGTATTTGAATGGTCATTTGAAAATAAAAAAAGAAAAATAATCGTGAAAGGTGAAAGTCGTGGAGATTTTAAATTCGGTCTTGCCGCAGGTTATGTCGGTAGTTTTAGTTATGAGGTGCAGATTGACGGAATTCAAGAAGAGGGGCAATCTGGGTATTGTGAATATATAGATTGCCGTAGTTTAAAGTGGCAAGAAATTAATAAAGATGAAAAATTAATGGATAATTTTGCAAGTATTGTGCCATGCACGCTTAAAAAATAGCTCAAAAAGCAGAAAAACACGTAAATTGAACAATAAATATCCAGTTAATCATATTTTTTTTAAATATTTAAAAAACATGGTTGCATTGGGAGAGGAATGCTGTAGAATGCACATCCATCGGCGGTGATGTTGATTAAAACTTGTTGAAAAACAAGGATTTAGCTGAATAGGTTGGATCTAAGTTTTGAGAATGAGTTAGAAAATAA
>NZ_VPDP01000011.1:0-88813 GCF_013417635.1 Acinetobacter sp. YH12239
AAAGTCATTTGAATGATTTCTTCTTGGTCTACGTGTCATAAAATACTCCATATATTGATGTTTATAACATCATTTGGGGAGCAAAATATCACTTATAAGTGTTGTTCAAATTTCCTGATCCACCTCTTTTAACGCTTCAACTTCTTGGCGTAATTTTTGAATTTCATCTTTTTCAGTCGCTGCTTGTGCAGTAGAAACTGCAAAAGTTGCAACTGCGATTGCTAAACTTTTCTTTAAAAATGTTTGATGTTTTGATTGACTCATTAAAAATCTCCAATTATTTCATCTTGCATCCGTGCATATATGCTTGGTCAACCTGCTGAATCCCAATCACAACGTTTGATTAATTTAAAATAATCAACGATGCACTAAACTGCTTTTTTTAAAATTTGATGAATTGATTAAAATAAATACGTAACATAATGTGTATTCGTTGTAACTTAATCTAGCAACTTATGTTTCATAATTAAATGTTTTTTATTGTCAAAACCAATTTTCTCAATCACAATTTCTGATGATGAATTGAAAAAAGTTTATATCTGTATAATTTATAAAATCTTTATTTAAAAGCATACTCAAAATTATACCTTAGTCGTAGAGACATCATGGATCATCCAAAATCATTCAAATAGGAGTTGCAATGTCCACAGAACATACTCAAGCCGTTGATGAAGTGATCACTGGCCGCCAATCTATACGTGCCTTTTTAGATCACCCCGTAGACACAAAACTTATCCAAGAAATCTTAGAAGTCGCATCAAGAGCACCTTCTGGCACAAATACTCAACCCTGGAAAGTCTATGTGGTGACAGGCGCACGTCGTCAACGGTTAATTGATCAAGTTTGTCATGCACAAATGCAACTTTATCAAAACCCTGAACTTGCTCAACAATACACAGAGACTTTTGCTTATTATCCAGAAACATGGATTTCCCCGTATATCGATCGTCGTCGTGAAAATGGTTGGGGACTTTATGGATTGCTGGGCATTCAAAAAGGTGAAAAGGATAAGATGGCTGCACAACATCTTAGAAACTATCAATTGTTTGATGCACCTGTTGGCATTTTCTTTACCGTGGATAAAGCTATGGGCATTGGCTCTAAAATGGATATTTCCATGATGATTCAAAATGTTATGCTTGCAGCAAAAGCACGTGGTTTAGATACATGCCCTCAAGCGGCATGGAATCATTTTCATCAAATCGTCACTGATGTTCTTGAAGCTCCTGCCAACGAAGAACTCGTTTGTGGGATGGCTTTAGGCTATGCCGACCCAGATGCGCTTGTGAATACTTTCAGAACACCTCGAGTTCCAGTTGAAGAGTTTGCTGTTTTCTTGGAAGACTGATTTTTTAAGGATCAAAACGCTCATTCAGTTAGGGTGGTTTTATAAAGACAAACAGTTAATTTCAAGCATATAATCCCAATTTAAATTAGATGAATATTCAACTAATATTCATCTATCCCTATCCTATATTTATAAAGGGTTCTGGTTTGAACAAATGGCTGATTCAGCTTAAAAAAGCAACCTATAATACTTCATTCATGTATAACCTGCGGATGATTGTGGCTTTCGCAGGTACCGCGTTTATTCCCTATCTGTTAGATCAGCAATTAATGACGATCCCATTAACATTAGGGGTTGTTGCTGCTGGGCTGAGCGACATCGATGATCGCTTCTCAGTACGAATTATGAATCTGATTTATACCTATATTGGTTTCTTTATTGCGGCAGCTTCTGTTCAACTGTTATTCCCATATCCTGTGCTTTTTGCTTCAGGCCTGATCATCTCTTGTATTGGTCTCATTTTACTAGGCTCATTAGGCAGACGTTATGCCACCATCTCATATGGTTGCTTAGTAATTTCTGTATATGCCATGCTAGGTGTTGATATTTTTGACGAATGGTACATGCAACCTAGTCTTTTGGTGATTGGTGCCATTTGGTATGGGATTTTGTCTACGCTTAGTTTCTTGCTTTTTCCAGCTCGACAAGTTCAAGATCAGCTCTCGAAAAGCTATTCTTCACTCGGTGATTTCCTTTTTGCTAAATCCAATCTCTTTGATGTGGATATGACAGCGAATAGCTACCAAAAAAGTATGATCAGCTTGTCATTGGAAAATGGGAAATTAGTAGGTATTTTCAATGATATGAAAACCACACTCCTTACCCGATTAAAAGGAGATCGTGGTCAAAGTGATACCCGTCGCAGCTTACAATATTATTTTATTGCACAGGACATTCACGAGCGAGCTGACTCGGCACATATTGATTATCAACAATTAACCAAAGCCTTTGAACATAGTGATATTTTATTTCGCTTCCAACGTATTCTTACACTGCAAGCAAAAGCATGTAAAGATTTAAGTGAAAGCATCTTAAATCGCACAACTTACCAGCATAATCCACGTTTTGAACATGCATTTAGTAATCTCAGAAAGTCATTAGAAAAAATCCGTGATGAACAAAAACATGATCTTATCTGGGTTAATGCTCTTTTTGCCTTACTCCAGAACTTAAAAGCCATCGATGCTCAATTACGAAATCTTGAAACTGAACGGCATATTAAATTTGACCGCACTAAACATTTAGAAAACCAACTTAAAGATGACGATCTGAAAGGTTGGGAAGATATCGTTTCTCGTATCAAACAAAATTTAACCCCTGAATCCGTACTCTTTCGACATGCAATTCGTGTTTCCATCGTACTTTTCATCGGATATGTTTTTGTTCAAGTCACCAATATCGAATACGGTTATTGGGTACTGTTAACAGCCCTATTTGTTAGTCAACCAAACTTCAACGCCACAAAACGTCGACTGAGACTCAGGATCATGGGAACACTTGGTGGCATTATTCTTGGTTTTGCAATTCTGTATTTCGTTCCTTCTGTCGAAGGTCAACTTTTATTATTAATTGTGAGTGGTGTCCTATTTTTTGAATTACGCAGTAAGCAATATGCGCAAGCCACTGCCTTTATTACGATCTTAGCCTTAATTAATTTCAATTTGGACGGTTTAGGTTTCCAAGCGGCATTTCCTCGAATGTTAGATACTTTAATTGGCTGTGCATTGGCATGGTTTGGGGTGAGCTTTATTTTTCCAGATTGGAAATTCAGACGACTCCCCCATTCAATCAGACGTTCACTTGAAGCTCAATGCCAGTATCTTACTGAAGTCGTCCAACAGTACCATCATGGACGTAATAACAGTTTGAACTACCGCGTAGTCCGCCGCACTGCACATAATCGTGATGCTGATGTTGCATCACTCATATCGACATTAGCAACAGAACCTGATTTTGATCCAACACAAAAAGCTTTAGCATTTGAGTTCCTCTGTCTCAATCATACATTTATCAGCTATATTGCTGCGCTAGGTGCACATCGTGAAAAAATTCAAGATCAGTCAACATTAGAACTACTTCAACAAGCGTTAAATGATATCCAAGGTGCTTTTTTGCGAGATGAAGTGCCTGAGCTAAATCTGACAAATTTGGAGTCCGCGATTCGTGAACGTTTGAATAAAGATGATCAGGATTCACATAAATCATTGATTGTTTTACAGCAACTTTCTTTAATGCTTGGTGTATTAAGACGATTAAGTACATTAAAACAAAGTTTAAGTCATGAACATGATACTCAATCCAGCGCATTGGCATCACTGTAAACGTTGAATTTTCAAGGCAGTAAATTAGTACAATATACTCCCTGATTGTATTAATTTAATGCTAAACTCTGCTCAGATATACACATTTTGTTAACGAAACTATGACTGCAAAAAACTTATACGCCTATACTTTACAACCCGTTCCTTACGAGGTTACTGAAGCTGAACAACGCCATGCGCAACTCGCAATCTGGCGCAGCACAAATAAAATTGGAACTAAAGCTTGGGCTATTATGGGTGCAATTACTGCGCTTGCAATTTTGGGTCTAATTTTTATTAAAAATTACTCTACTGTATTTTGCTGGGTGGCTTTAGTCTGTGTGCTGACATACTTTTTAGTACGAAAGTTTGGACTAGAATGGTACGCTAAACGCAAAATGAATGAGTTTCCAGTACAAGAAATTACTGGAATTAAATTAGGTGTTCAGCCTCATGGTATCGTGATGCGTCAAAAAATGGGACTACAAGAAGGTGTAGGTTCAATTGGTTGGAAAGATATCTATGAGTGGTATAACACGCCAGATTTCATTTTGGTGAACTTTAAAGTTAAAGGTCAGCAAGGTGCTTATATCCTGCCAAAACGAATGAACAGCAAAAATTTCTCTTTCGAGACCATCCGTAAACATCTTAAAGAAAGCGTTGGTGAGCCAAAATCACTGTAAATACGGCTTTATATTAAAACCTCCAACTTTGGAGGTTTTTTTATCACAATTTTTTATATGAGAATGAGAATAAATATTATCTTCAAATACATTCCACTTTTTTTGAGTTAGGTTATAATCGCACCATTCAAAAATTCCAATTCACTCAGACCCTTATGTTCAAGAAAATATTTTTCCAGTTACACTGGTTTTTCGGAATAACAGCAGGCCTTATTTTGGCACTTATGGGTGTCACTGGGGCAATATATTCTTATGAACAGCAAATTATCAAGCTGATCAATCAGGAAAGTTATACAGTTGTTGCTGAACAACGCCCAAAATTAACGCCAGCTGAAATTTATCAACATTTCCAGCAGGAGCATCCTAATCTTAAAATCAATAGCATTACGATTGCTGCTCAACCTACTGACTCATCGAGTATCAATGTTGCGAAGGAAGGCGAACGTCGTGGTTTGACCATGATGATCAATCCCTACAGTGCTGAATTACTTCCTGAAATTAAAGGTCGAAAATTCTTTGCATTCGTACAACAACTTCATCGTAACTTGACAGTCGGACCTGTTGGAAAACAAATTACCGGTGCATGTACACTGATTCTTATTTTCTTTGTCCTCAGTGGCTTATATCTACGTTGGCCGAAAAAACACAGTTTCAAACAATGGTTTTCAGTTAAACCCAAATTAAAAGGTCGAAACTTTATTTGGGATTTACACGCAGTCGTTGGAACATGGGTGGCCATTTTCTATCTCATGTTGGCTTGTACAGGTTTATATTGGTCATATGACTGGTGGCGCAACGGCATGTTTAAAGTGCTTGGTGTTGAGCGCCCGCAACCCCAAATGCAAGCGGGTGGTCTTGGTTCAAATGCTGGACCAAACGCTCAACGTGAAGGACGTGAAGGACGTGAAGGACGTGAAGGACGTGAAGGACGTGAAGAGCGTAAATCACTCCAAACAGAACAGATTCAATTTGCGCTCAACCAATCTTGGTCTACATTTAATCAACAGTTTAAAAATCAATTTTCTTCCGTAACCTTCACCATTCCTAAACGTGCAAACGGTGAATTAGAACTGAGTTTCATTGATCCTGTTCCGCAACATGAACGTGCTCGCAACAAAGCGACTGTCGACTTAAATACGAATCAATTGAAAGATGTTGAATTGTACGAAGACAAAAAGCTCAATGAAAAAATCATGAGCAGCATGTTACCTGTACACCGTGGCAGCTTCTTTGGTCCTATTTACCAGTTCTTCGCGATGTTAGCTGCACTCGCTATGCCGTTATTCTTTGTGACGGGCTGGATGCTCTACCTCAAACGCCGCAAGCAAAAACAATTGACCCGTGAAGCGAAGCAAAATTTAGCAGTGGTTGATGTTGATCCAAATGCTAAACCTTGGCTCATCGCTTATGCAAGTCAAACTGGTGTATCCGAGCAATTGGCTTGGCGTACAGCTTCAATTCTGCAAGCAGCACGCCAACCCGTCACTGTTAAATCAGTGCAAAGCCTGACCACTGATGAGCTCCAAACAGCATCTCAAATTCTAGTGGTCGCGAGTACTTACGGTACAGGTGAAGCTCCAGACTTAGCTGCAAGCTTTGAAAAGAAATTGATGTCTCATCCACTGAATCTAAGTCATGCTCAATTCGCAGTTATGGCACTTGGTTCACGTGAATATCCTGACACTTATTGTAGTTTTGGTCATCGTATTTATGACTGGTTCAATGCATCTGGTGCAACTCCGCTCTTTAAGGTAATTGAAGTGGACAATGCCAATAACCAAGATATTCAAAATTGGACAGATGCACTCGCACAAGCTGCTCAATTGGAATTAGCAACACTATCTATTGATAAAGTCTTTGATCAATGGAAACTTCAAAAACGCACACTGCTCAATCCAAACAGTTTGGGTCAACCTGCTTATAATTTAGAGCTTGAGTCTGATCACGACGCGATCTGGCAAGCTGGAGATATTGCGGAAATTCAACCTAGCAATAACATTGAACGTATTCAAGCATTTTTACAACAGCACAACTTAAATGAGGCTTTAGTTCTCGCAACTACAGGTCAAACCTTAGTTGAAAGCCTGTGGA
Organism: Acinetobacter sp. YH12239; assembly: GCF_013417635.1. Classification (NCBI taxonomy): domain Bacteria; kingdom Pseudomonadati; phylum Pseudomonadota; class Gammaproteobacteria; order Moraxellales; family Moraxellaceae; genus Acinetobacter; species Acinetobacter sp. YH12239. The sequence goes on from NZ_VPDP01000011.1 coordinate 6,423, forward strand.
ATAAAAATTTAAATAGCGAGATTCAGCCATTTGCTACAGCAGAAGAACTCGTTGAGCAGCTTGAAAATTTACCTACTCGTGAATATTCGATCGCAAGTATTCCAACTCAAGGCATGATGCGCTTGGTGGTACGTCAACAACGTGATGAACAGCAACAACTCGGCTTAGGCTCAGGCTGGTTAACACATCATGTTGCGGTTGGTACTCAGGTACAACTTCGTATTCGAACCAATGAATCATTCCATTTAATTGATGATAATCGACCGATTATCTGTATCGGTAACGGGACAGGGATCGCAGGGCTAATGAGCTTGATTTCAGCTCGCGTACGCTTGGACTACACTGACAACTGGCTCATCTTCGGTGAACGTCAACGCGAACATGATTTCTTTTATAAAGAAACAATCGAAGCTTGGCAAAATACAGCGATGTTAAAGCGTATTGATCTTGCGTTCTCTCGAGACCAACCAGAAAAAGTCTATGTACACCATATTCTGCGCCAAAATGCGGATGAAGTCGTTAAATGGATTCATCAAGGTGCTGTCATCTATGTGTGCGGCAGTATCAATGGTATGGCAAGCGATGTTGATCTAGCCTTAGTTGAAATCTTAGGTGAAACTACTGTAGATGAATTAAGACAAGCTGGTCGCTACCGTAGAGACGTTTACTAACACGGTTATTATGATCAGAACCGAGCACGATTTTTATTTAATCTGCTCGGTTTTTTTATGCGATATACTTTTTCTCATTTCCCACTAGTGATGACATCCAATGTATATAAAGATTTTAAAATTTTTCGCTTGGTTAATAGCATTGATACTATTAATCGATGGAATCATTTTAATGAGTCAAAATAAAATTCATTTGGGTACTGTACTTCCAGCATTTATTGGCATAGTGATCATTGTATGTCTACTTTTTAATAGGAAAATCCAACACTACCGTTTGAATCATTCTAACTTTAACTTGTTTTGGAAAATGTGATGGACAATTTTTTCCATCTGGTTAATCAGCTTGGCTATTTTTTTTAATTTTTTAGCTAAATCAAATCATTCCCCCATCATGAATACACCACCTGATGCGATTATTATTTTGGGTAGTGGTTTAATCAATAACCAACCCTCCCCAACGCTTCAGGCTCGATTAGACCAAGGGGCAACGATCGCCGCTCAATATTCCAGTAGTTCTATTATTGTAACTGGCGGTTTAGGTTTTGATCAGAAAATTACTGAAGCAGCAGTGATGAAAGCATATTTGATCGATAAGTATCGTATTCATCCACAGCGTATATTTGAAGAAAGTCAAAGCACCAGCACCGAATTCAATCTAAAAAACAGTGTTCCGCTGCTAAACAGAATAGGCTTAAACCAAGATAGTCATATTGTAGTTGTGACTAGTGATTTTCACACACCACGTGCCGCAGCTATTGCCCGATTTCAAGGTTATACCCAAATTACATCAGTCAGTGCTGAAACTCCTTTGGCCACACGATATAACGCATGGTTTAGAGAGTATTTTGCTTATATTAGTGGTTGGATTTTAAGAGAATACTAAATTTTCTATTTATCATGTATTCGGATTTTTCGAGGCGAAGGAACCCCTTCTTTATTTAATTTTTCAGGTTGATCGATCGATAACTGGTATAGATAAGCTTTTAGGTCAATTAGAAATTGTCGCCCCGATACCAAAACATTTTGACCTTCTGGCATCAAGTTAAGTGACAAATGAGTATTGTGTTGTCGAATATAAGGAACAACTTGTTCAATAAATGGTATCAGTTGGATTTCCTCCACATGATATTTTTCCCACTTATCACGAACCAATAATTGTGCCATACCTTTACTTTGCCAAACAGCAAGCGTGCGCTGACCAGATGGAGTGGAGCACAATGCCCAGCCATCATTATATAAACTATAAACTTTAGCCTGAGCGACAATTGTTTCCATAAATTGTTGGTATTGTTCTTTTGGAGAGACAACTGTAGAGGCAATAGAGGTACTTGAAGGCTTACGCTGGTATGGATTTCTCATAATTCTATTATAAACATGAATTCATCATATTTTATATAAATTATAGAAACTTAAAAGACTTTTTATAGAAAGAATATGGTGGGCGCTGACGGGATCGAACCGCCGACATTCTGCTTGTAAGGCAGACGCTCTACCAACTGAGCTAAGCGCCCTTGAGGAATAAAAATAGCACCGCTATTTTTAAGATGCAAGAAAGAAATCTTGCTGATTTAAACCATTATATCTAGACAAGGGATCTAGAAAATGGCGCAGCGGACGGGACTCGAACCCGCGACCCTCGGCGTGACAGGCCGATATTCTAACCAACTGAACTACCGCTGCAACGGCAACTGCTTACGCAATTAGGGTCATATAAGCTTTCCAGCATGAATATGGTGGGCGCTGACGGGATCGAACCGCCGACATTCTGCTTGTAAGGCAGACGCTCTACCAACTGAGCTAAGCGCCCTTATTAGGCTTTGATTTTTAGGATGGCGCAGCGGACGGGACTCGAACCCGCGACCCTCGGCGTGACAGGCCGATATTCTAACCAACTGAACTACCGCTGCATCACAAAAAATCTGGTGGGCGCTGACGGGATCGAACCGCCGACATTCTGCTTGTAAGGCAGACGCTCTACCAACTGAGCTAAGCGCCCTTAATAAGGTCATTACATAAAATGGCGCAGCGGACGGGACTCGAACCCGCGACCCTCGGCGTGACAGGCCGATATTCTAACCAACTGAACTACCGCTGCACTTATGTAATATCTCTATTAAAGTACAAACAATCTATTAAGCTTAAAGTGGCGCAGCGGACGGGACTCGAACCCGCGACCCTCGGCGTGACAGGCCGATATTCTAACCAACTGAACTACCGCTGCATTAAAACTTAACGTAAAGGCTTGGTGGGCGCTGACGGGATCGAACCGCCGACATTCTGCTTGTAAGGCAGACGCTCTACCAACTGAGCTAAGCGCCCTTTACGACTTCATCGTTTGTGTGGTGCATTATAGAGAATCCTCAGATACTGTCAAACGCTTTTCTACAGGTTTCTCAGTTTTTCAGTTTGAATGATTAAAAAATAGATCATTTCTCTTAAAAAATCGCTTTTTTGTCTATTATTTGCCTGATTAGAGATATGTTTTTATTTTTATTCAAAGTTTTTATCACAACACATTTTACGATTCTGATTTAAATTTGATCCAATTCGATCTCTTGTTCTGAAATATAGACTAAAGCGCCTTCGTCCAATGTATCAAATAGCTCAATGACATCTGCACTGTGCATTCGAATACATCCATGTGATTTAGGAATACCTAAAGGTTCTGACTCTGGCGTACCATGAATATAGATATATCGATTATAGGTATCACAACCCTCCCCTTGATTAAAACCAGGTTCTAAACCTGCTAACCAAAGAATTCGCGTTAGAATCCAGTCACGTTCTGGAAATTGCTTGCCAAGTTCCACATCATAGATCTCCCCAGTCCAAATACGTGCTTTAAATACAGCATTGATTGGGTGGTCATCGCCAACTTTTTGTTCAATACGATGCCATCCTCTTGGGGTTTTACCTGAATTTTCCTGTTCACCTATACCGTTCAATCCAGTAGACACCAAATAGCTTTTTTTCATACGTGGGACATATAGAACTTGTTTCGCCATATCAATCAGGATATCCGCCTGACTTAGGGTATAACTTTCAAGATTTGGGTTCATACAAAACTCAGCGTTAAATTATTTTTAATCATTTATTTAAACAATATTTTTTGATTCAGGTCTTAACCACAACCAAATCGCGACAATTAGCATGGTGAGATTCGTAAAAATTTTTACTAAATCAGGAGCATTTGAATAAAGCATAAGAATACCGCTGATCAACATCATCATCGAGGCGAGCCATTTTGCTTTGCGTGGAACTGTGCCATGCTCACGCCAATTTCGCAGTGTTGGTCCATATTTAGGATGATTGAGTAGCCAATCATCAACCTGTGGCCAACCTTTTGAAGCAGCCCATGCGGCAAGAATTAAAAAGACTGTGGTTGGCAATCCTGGCAATAGCGCACCAATAAAACCTAGAGTCACAAAAATAATGACCAAGCTCCGCCAAAACACGATTTTCATACCGCAACTCATTCAGTTGAATCTCACTAGTATATATGCTTTTGTGGTAGTGTCTGATTGTAAATTTATTTTCAGTTTTGAATTCTAGTTGGAGTAATGGTGCAATCTGATTTTTATGAGCCATGGCAGAACTTTCATCATGCAATTGTACGTCAACTGGCTTTTGTCATCGCAAGTCCTAATATTATTCGTTTTGCGCCTAAAGAATTAACGATCGTTCATCCTTTTGAATTGCACCATGAACAATTTTGGCAAACTCAGTACGAAAAATATATCTCCAGACTTCATGATCTAGATCAAAACCCACAAAAACTGATTGATTTTATTCAGCAACTTAAAAGTACGCGTCTAGGTTTGCGCTTTGAATATTTAATGTGGTTCTGGCTGCAAGATGATCAACGTGATCAAGCTGATTTTTCGCTGTTAGATCACAGTGTTCAAATCATTGACGGCCGCCATACTTTGGGTGAAATTGACTTTGTGATATTAAATCATCACACCCAAGAAATTGAACAATGGGAAGTTGCACTGAAATTTTATTTAGCAGAACAAGACTTTCAACTTCAACATTGGTACGGATTAAATCGAAGTGACACCCTATTTAGAAAGCTCAATCATTTTACGCAAAAACAATTTCAGTTTACTCAAGCCAATACTTATAAAATTGATCGAAAAATTGCGGTGATGAAAGGTCAACTCTACTTTCCGTATCATACCGAACTTCAAACCTTACCCAACTGGGTCAGCCCACATCGTCGTATAGGCACATGGGGACATCAATTACGATCATCTTTTTATCGACTGGAAAGACAGGAATGGATTTGTCCGAATGCGAGTCAGACTTCAAATGAAGCACATTGGTGGAGCAATGGGCTTTATCACAATGTACAGACAAATCAGTTTTATATGTACCGTCAACCAGCATTAAAGCTTCCTTACGTGTAGTTCGTGTAATAAAAAAATGTATCAAATACAATTAATAACATTCTGATAATAAAACTCTCATATTCTTCTAAATGATTAATTTTTATTCTGATTAAGCATCAAAATAATTTACAATCATTGGAGATAATGATGAAAAAAGTATTAGCCGCTTCATTCGTAGTTGCATTTGTATTAACTGGTTGTAATACATTCAAAGGTTTTGGACAAGACGTTTCAAAAGCTGGGGAAACTGTAACAAATACTGCTGAAAAAACTTCAAACGAAATTCGTAATAACTAATTCGAAGTTGAAGCTAAAAGCCCTATTTTTTAATAGGGCTTTTTTTATTTAAATTTGATTCCCTTGAATGATTAATATTTTGCATCAAATTCAACATACTTTATGATAGTTCGACTTTGACCAATTCGATTTCTTTCCATGACCCAATCTGCAACACTCGATTTAAGCTTACAATTACTTCGCCAACCTTCAGTGACTCCAGTCGATCATAACTGTCAAAATATTATGGCTGATCGATTATCAAAGATTGGTTTCAGCATTGAAAATATGCGTTTTGAAGATGTAGATAACTTATGGGCTCGTCGCGGGACTGAATCACCTGTGTTTTGTTTTGCGGGTCATACTGATGTTGTTCCTACAGGCAATCTAGAAGCGTGGAACTCCGATCCATTCGCCCCAGAAATTAGAGATGGAAAGTTATACGGGCGTGGCAGTGCAGATATGAAAACGGCGTTGGCAGCCATGGTAATTGCCTCTGAACGTTTCGTTGCTAAGCATCCAGACCACAAAGGTTCGATTGCTTTTTTGATCACTTCAGATGAAGAAGGTCCATCTATCAATGGAACAGTGAAAGTTGTAGAAACTTTAGAAGCACGCCAAGAAAAAATGACATGGTGTTTGGTCGGTGAACCGTCAAGTACGAATACTTTAGGTGACATTGTTAAAAATGGCCGTCGTGGGTCTCTCAACGCCAATTTAACCGTGAAAGGTAAGCAAGGGCATGTGGCCTATCCACATTTGGCGATTAACCCCATTCATACTGCTTCAAAAGCAATTGCTGAATTATGTGAGACAGAATGGGATCAAGGCAATGAGTATTTCCCTGCAACGTCTTTCCAAATCTCGAATATTTCTGCTGGAACGGGTGCAACCAATGTTGTGCCTGGCACGATGAACTTATTATTTAACTTCCGCTATTCTACAGAAGTTACTGCTGATGAATTAAAAGCACGTACACATGAAATTTTAGATCGCCACGGCGTTGAGTATGATATCGAGTGGACACTATCAGGTTTACCATTCCTTACCCCTGTTGGAGAGCTCGTCAATGCTGCCAAAAAAGCGATTTTGGATGTGACTGGTACGACAACAGAATTATCAACCAGTGGTGGTACATCAGATGGCCGCTTTATCGCACCAACTGGAGCTCAGGTTCTCGAACTGGGAGTACTTAATGCCACGATCCACCAGATTAATGAGCATGTTGAAATCGCACATTTGGAACCTTTGGCTGAAATTTATGAAAAAATCTTAATTGAGCTATTGGCATAACATTAAAATTTAAAAGCAATGAAATATAAAAAAGGATGCGAATGCATCCTTTTTTAATTCGCTTAAAATACTTCAATCCTGTTTTAAAAGCTGATTGATCTGCTCAATCAACACTGCTTCTTGGAAAGGTTTACCCATATAAGCCGATACACCAAGTTCAAGAGCATGTTGTTTATGCTTATCCCCCACTCGTGAAGTGATCATAACCACAGGTAAGTTCTGCAAATGTGGTTGATTTCTCAGCCATTGCATCACTTCAAAACCATCCATTCTTGGCATTTCAACATCAATTAACATTAAAGCAGGTGTTGAGTGCTGTAAATGTTCAAGTGCTTCAATACCATCTATAGCTGTGACAATCTGGTAACCATGTCGCTCCAGTAGTTTAGATGTCACTTTTCGAACTGTGACCGAATCATCAACCACTAAAATCGTAGGTGCCTCATTGTCATGCTCTAAATTAGAGGGCTTCGACTCTAGATGTATAGACCAATCCTGCTGAGTGAGATATTGAACCACACGATTTAGATTTAAAATTGGGCAAATTTCTCCACTGCCCATAATGGTTACACCGCTGAGATAATCAATTTGATGGATCAGCCCCCCAGTCTGTTTAACAATAATTTGTGAGTTAGTTCCTAAGACTTCATCAACGAATAAAGCCACAGGTTGAGACTGGTGCATATTTACCAAAATCACTGGAACTTTTTGGGTTTCTGAATATGGTGAGTTTCTTTTTATATGTTGATTTAACAATACGAAGTCAGCCAAATCGTTTAATTGATAACTTGCTTCATGCAGCCTCAACAACCGACCCTGTTTTTTTGCGTGATTTAAATCATGTCTATCGATCATTTCAACACGTTGTATTTGATGTAACGGTAAGGCAAAGAATTGATCCGCAACTTTTACCATCAATGCTTCAGTAATAATTGAAGATTTAGGAATTCTGATTTCAAAACAAGTTCCTTGTCCTCTTTCCGAAGAAACATGAACATGCCCACCCAGTGCCTGTATTTCACTTTTTACGACATCTAAACCGACACCACGTCCTGAAACGGTTGTTAATTTTGCAGCAGTGGTAAAGCCTGGTCTAAAAATCAATTGTAATAGTTCAGTTTCAGAATATTCCCGTTCAGCATTGAACCAACCAAATTCAACAGCTTTTTGCGTAATTTCTTGTGAATCAATTCCTCGACCATCATCCTTGATCAAAATACTCAGCTCATTGTGATGATTCACTAGTGTCAGTTGAATGACTGCTTGTTCAGGTTTATTTAATTTCAACCGCTGTTCTGCTGACTCAATTCCGTGATCAATCGCATTACGCAGAATATGCTCAAGCGAAGTGATCATCTTTTCAAGAATACTACGATCTAATTCGATGTCTGCATGTTCAATCTGTAACTGAACAGATTTATTCAGATTCGTCGAAAGTTGCTTGCATAAGCGTTCAAGACGCATTTGTATCGTCTTGAATGGTACGACACGAGTACGCATCAACGAGTGTTGGATGTTGTTTTGTATTCTTGCCTGCTGAATCAATATACTTTCTGCAGATTGAAGCTTTTCATGCAGAGAGTTTCTGATATCTAACAAGTCTGATGTTGACTCTGATATTGATTTTGAGAGTTGATTAAGTGATGAATATTGATCCATTTCTAAGGGATCAAATCCATGCTCGGCGGAATTATGTGATCTACGTTGTAATAAAATTTGGGATTCTAATTCCCCTTCCATCCGTCTCAATTGTGAAGTAAGGCGCTGAATGGTTTGATCCATTTCTACCAAATTTGACCGATATGATTTTAATTCTACTTCAACTTGCGAACGTTGAATCAAATCCTCCCCAATCAAATTAAGGGTTGCTTCAATTACAGCAGTAGAGACTGAAAGTGTCTCATTCGCTACGGCAGATTGCACAAACTTTTGCAAATTGCCACTCATTGGGGGCGGTAAAGCACTCTCCTTAGCGTTAGATGGTTCATTCTGATGTGAGTTTTGCTGAATGGAAGAAGAGTCAAACTTTGATGAATTATTATGCGTAGTGACTAAATCACTTAAATTGGTTTCAAGGTCCGCTGATAAAGTTGAATGAATACTAAAATCTGAAGACATGTGGTGAGTGATATCATTTTGCATCGAATGTACTAAGTTCAGCTTCGAGTCACCACCCTTAAGATTTAAATGTCCAAGCTCAATTAAACCCTGAATAAGCCTTGATGCCTGCTCTATCGGATAATCAACAGACTCAGTTTTAATGATATTGACACGCCGTACCAAATCCTGCCGTAAGGCTTTAATCAAAATAATGAAACTTTTTATATCAATTTGTTGCTCTGAAATGAGTTGAAGATATAGAGATTCAAGCTCATGGATTAGATTTGCAAAGTAATCTGCTTGCAACATGTATGCACCACCTTTCAACGTGTGCAATTGCCGCATAATTTTTTGGATACACGTAGCATCTTCTTGATACTCTAACCATGTATTGAACAAGTCTTCGATTTGAGACAAGATTTCTTCCGCTTCCTCGACAAAAAAACCACTTACTTCACGATCTAAGCCCTGTTTTGCTTTCGCTGAATCTTTGAGTGCGTAATCTATATTGAGTAATGTCAGAATTGTGTCATCTGAGGAGCGAGCAGATACTTTGCTCTCCTGCTCTATAGTGGAAATGCAATTCGATTGATTGGAAAAGCTGAAGTATTCATGATTAAGTTGTTTTAAATCACCTAATAGCTGCTGAGAAGCTTCATTATTTTGAGCCAATTGACCTATAGCGAGTTCATCAAATATTTCTAAGAGTTTTTCATGCCCTTGTTGTAAAACTCGGTGGACATTTGAGTAGGCAATTGAATTCGGTTCTCTTGCAATGTTGAAGTGAATTGAACTCAAAATTTCTGAAATTTTTTGAAGGAGATCAAAATCAACTTGAATGGCAAATTTAACAATTGAACTGAGTTGTTGACTCAGTAAGCTCGAACGTTCAGTAGTACGTGTAGAACTAACGAGGTTAGAAATACCATCTTGTACAAAGGTATCGATAAGGAAAACATCTTCTACACCCAAATCTACAATTTTCTTAAGTAATTCTTGCGGGTCAAGATTTGGATCTTCCTGTTTAATCTGTTCTGAGAAGTCTCTCAATGCGATTAAAAAAGTATGCTCTAATGCCTGAAACTGTTGTTGTCTCGTTACGTTGTCACCTTTTGTTTGCAAACTTTCTAAGTAATACTGGATTAAATCAATATACTGCGTTGTGAGCGCTTGCAATTGTTTATTGTTGGCATCAAGAGATGGGTTACGTTGTATTATTTTTTCGAATGACTGACTCAATACTTCAATTTTCTCAAGTCCAAGAATTGCAGAACTCCCCCTGAGAGAATGAACAACACGTGCAAGCGTATCCATTTGAAATTGTTGTTTGGATTTATCCAACATATCTTGCAGGGATTTCAATTGTTCTGAAGCCTCAGCATAAAAACTTTGCAGAACCTCGTTATCCCATATTTGAGTATTCTCAATTGTGGCTGCTGCTGAGAGTGAATTTGAGTCACTCAAACAATGACATTCAATCCTGAAATCTAGATCTAGCTGTGTGAGATGAGCGTTGATCGCCAACAAAGGATGCAATGATTGATCTATGGTATTTGAATGTTCTAATTGCCGACCTAAAAGCAATAGAGGTTTAACATCTAATTGAATCGCTTGTTTAACTGTTAAACCAGGCACAATAATGTAGCGATATATACGAGAGATCAGCTCAACATACTCAAGGACCATTTGACTCCATGAACGTTGCTGATCAAGCCTAATATTCAGTATTTTCTCAACGGTCCATGCAAGCTCAGAAACTGAGTTGAATCCAAGCATTCGACCCGAACCCTTTAAGGTATGAAAATTACGGCGCAATGCTTGCCAAATATTTACCTGTTCTAAATCATTCGATAAGACTTGAAGATTTTCTGATATTTCTAGAAGTAGTTCCTTGAGCTCTTCAGCAAAGGTGGTAATAAGCTCCTCATCTTCAAAATTTAATTCATCCTGAGGAAGCTGCATATCTATATATGCACGATAGAGTACTTCTGAAAGATATAATTGTATTTTATTAGGATTATTATTTTTCATGGCTCAATCACTCAGGTAATTTAAAGTTTGCAACTGATTTCCTTAAAGAATCAGCCATTTGAGTGAGTTCTGCTATCGATTGAGCAGTATCTAAGGTTGAAGCATGATTTTCTCGTGTGACATCTTGCACAAGCGACATTGTTTTCGCAATTTGCCCCGCAGCAGCTGACTGAACTTTTGAAGATGCTGAAATATTCGCAATCAGTTGAGCCAACTGTTTTGAAATCAACTGAATATCTGCAAGTGCTGCTCCTGCATCTTGAGCAAGTCCAGTCCCCTTAACCACCTCAGAAGTTGTTTGCTCCATAGAGCGAACGGCCTCATGCGTATCTAATTGAATATTTTTTACTAATATCTCAATATGTTTGGTCGCAGCAGTTGAACGTTCAGCTAAACGCTGCACCTCATCAGCAACACCAGCAAAACCTCGTCCAGCATCGCCTGCCATTGCGGCTTGAATGGCTGCATTTAATGCCAACAGATGCGTTTGCCCTGCAATGTCTTCAATGGTTGCAACAAAGTTTCCAATCTCTTGAGTAGATTCACCCAGTCTTTTAATTTTTTTAGATGTTTCTTGAATCTGCCCTCGTATTTGATCCATTCCATCTATTGATCGTTCAACCACTTCTCCCCCCTTCGCTGCGATAAGTACCGCGCGCTGAGCAACTTTTGCAGATTGCGCTGCATTTTCAGAAACGTGATCAATTGAGTCTGCCATGTCATGAATGGCAAGCGATGTATTTTGGATTTCACGAGCTTGCAGCTCTGAAGATTGAGCCAATTGTGAACTCATATACTGAGTTTGATGAATATATTGGGTAACTTGTTGAGAAGCCTGATTAATTCTCATCACCAAATCACGCAAATGATCTATCGCTACATTAATTGAATCCGCGATTGTCCCCGTAAAATCTGCAGAAACCGCAGCATATTTGGTCAAATCGCCTTCAGCTAAATCACCAATTTCATCTAAAAGTCGATAAATCGCGGTTTGATTTTTCTTATCTTTATCCACCAGTTCCATTAAACGCAAACGATCTTCTTGGCTTCTTAAAATGAAAAGTTTAATCACTGCAAAGGTGAAGCTCGATAAACTAATCAACAATAAAAGTGACAGTAAAATCAGTAACCACGTCGAACCTGTGCGAATTTCATTGAGAGCAACTTGAATTTTTTGTAACTGAGATGCCGTGATATTGCTTTGAGACTCTAACCACAGTCGATCTACTTCATTTAAAGCTGGACTATAAAAATAAACTGATTTTACATTTTCAAGTTGTGAACTAAAAATAAGCTGAGAGTTTTTGAGAATCTGTAATGTGTAATCTGTAGGATTATCCTCAAACTGTTGAGTCTGAATAATCATCATTTGATTGAGATATTTCAGTTCCCCCACCCCACGACTTTGCTCCACCGTGCGCGGGAGATTAAACATGAGAAACAATAAAATCAGAAAAGCACAAACGAGGCTAATAATAGCCATGATTAAATAAGACTTCGTTTGGGCAGATTGCCCAAACAGCTCTGAAAACTGTTCAAGTTTTAACTTAAGTGAAGCTTTCCATCCCTGTGTGTTGGAATCTGAATCATTCACATTCCGACTGGTCTTTTTTAACCGTAAACTCACTCAGCTCCCCCAAAAAACTATTGCTGACTAGACGTTAAATTGAATTAGATGTGAACATGTGCTTTAGGCGATCATGCTCATATAGCTGACTCATCATCAGCACAGCTACAGGTGTTGAATGATCGAGAAAATAACCTTGGCAAAATGATCTATATGGTTCTGCGATCAAATTCGAACCGGCGCTATAGGTATTATTCTTATAATGTTTTACACCGAGGACTTCATCCACAAGCAATCCAACACAGTCTTGTCCCACGTTAAAACATAAAATTTTAACATTAGCGTGTAATTGTGTGGTTTTACTCAAAGCAAATTGCTTTAGATCCAATACGGACAGTACTCGACCTCGCAAATTCGCCAAACCTAAATACCACGGTGGCGTAAGTGGTAATGAGGTAATGCTCAGTAAAGGGCTAACCTCCGCAATATCACCAAGTGGGGTAATAAATTGCTGCTGCTCAATTTTAAAACATACACCAGACCAGAGGTCCTGATTTAGCATATCACGGTACTCATTTGCTTGAGCCGAATTAGCATTACTGGCTTGCGTTAACCAGTGTTGTTGATCACTTTCATCTTGAATGATCATGCTGTGCCTGTATTTAAATATTGCTGAATGACATCAAGTAATCTTGATTCATCTACAGGTTTGATCAGGTAGTCGACAGCGCCTTGTCTTTTGCCCCAAATTCGATCCGTATCCTGATCTTTGGTACTGACAATGACAACTGGAATATGCTTCGTTACATCAGCTCTTGCAATTTGCCGAGTTGCTTGAAATCCATTCACACCAGGCATCACCACATCCATAAGTACAAGATCTGGTTGCTCTGCTTGCGCTAAGGTAACACCATCTGCACCATTGGTTGCTTCTAGCACTTCATAGCCATTTTTAGACAGAATTTCTTTAAATCTAAACATTTCTGTTGGAGAGTCATCTACCACTAAGATACGTGTCATATTTTGTTTTCCCAGTACTTAACGTGAAGCGACAAGTTTACGAATCGCATTCAATAGCTCATCTTTACTGAATGGTTTCGTGAGGTATTCATCAGATCCAACAACTCGTCCTTTTGCCTGATCAAACATACCATCTTTACTGGATAACATGACCACTGGAATATGTTGGAAATTTTGTGAGTTTTTTAACAGTGCGCACGTTTGATACCCATCTAAACGCGGCATCATAATATCTACAAAAATAATATCAGGTCGAGTTTCAGCAATTTTAGCTAATGCTTCAAATCCATCTACTGCAGTTACAACGTCATATCCTTCACGCTGTAATAAAGTTTCTGCGGTCCGACGAATCGTTTTTGAATCATCAATGACCATCACTTTAATATTTTGCAGATTATCATCCATTGAATGATCCTTCCTGAGATGAGATTTAAAGAAAAATGAAATGCTTAATTTAGAGAATAACCATTATTTTCTAACATAACATTACATTGATTTTCAATGCAGTTGAGTACTCGCGGAGAGATTGTGTCACAAAGCTTCATAGAATTTAAGGGTGAATCAGATTAAGCGTAAATTATTTAACGGTTTATATTTATAAATTTACCAGAACCACATAAAATGCTTGTTATTAAAAGCAAAAATTAAAAAATTGAATTGATATCACGGGGGCCAATTCCAATGTTTAATCTTTCGCACAAATCAAGAATTGGGTTAAAGCATCTTCATCATAAAACATTCTTAGTGATCATGATGACATTTGGTTTATGTATCAGTGAAGCAGTTGCTAATACCACAGTGACCAAACCGTCTTGGTATCGTTATTATGATAAAAATGGCGTAGCTAATATTAGTAGTTCGGTAACACCAGAGCATATTCGTCACGGTTATGAAGCACTTGACCGTAATATGCAAGTGATTAAAAAAAATCGACCTTATGATGCCGATAAAGAACAGCAACAAAGTGCTGTACGTACGCAACAAGCCAAACAACATGAACATGATCTACGCTTAAAACGCGCTTATGGTTCTAGTAAAGTGGCTGCGAACAAACGTGATGATATGTTGAAAAACATCAACAAACAAATCACCTTTCAAAAACAACAGTACCAACAACTGGAGCAAGATCGAATATTGTTTAAAAAGCAGGAACAGACCTATATCAAGAAAGGGAACCCTGTCCCTAAAAACTTACAAGATCGAATCACTTATAATGCGCAGAATATGAGTAATATCCAAAAAAACATTGAATCTTTACAAACAAACTATCGAAATACTAAGTCACAATACGACAATATTATCAAGCGCTTAAAAACTCTTGAATAATGAAGAGTTTGTCTGAATGGAAAGGAAGTATCACATGCCGAATGCGACTCGACACAGCAGTCAGTTTAAGAAATATCTCGTATTAGGAACGCTGTGTACGAGTTGTCTTTTAGCCGCTTGTCAAAAAAATGACGAAAGTGTACAGCCTACTTCATCCCCCCCTCAAAAAATTGAATTAATACAACAGGACTTTGTCAAAGTTGAAGATGGGGTCTCAAATCTGCAATTTGCTTTCACGGGCACCATACGCGCTGTGAATCAAAGTACAATTCAAGCGCAAGTGAGTGCCACTGCTAGTCAAGTCTCTGTACAAGTCGGTGAAAAGGTGAGTAAAGGACAAGTCTTGGTACGTTTAAATAATCAAGATAATGCAGCCCGACTCGCACAAGCTCGCGCTAATCTTGCTTCTGCACAAGCGCAGGCACAACAAGCTGCAAATATGGTCACTCGAAAAAAACGACTTTATGATCAAGGATTTATTTCTAAGGTTGAATATGAACAAAGTCAAGTGGAGCATAAAGCTCAACTCGAAACTGTACGAGCTCAGCAAGCAAATGTGGATATCGCACTGAAAGCCGATGCTGATGGATTAATTCGTAGCCCCATTTCTGGCGTAATTACCAAACGTCAAGTCGAACCTGGTCAAACCGTTTCAATGGGTCAAACATTATTTGAAATCGTAGATCCACAAAAATTAGAGATTCAAGCAAAACTCCCTGTCGAATCTCAACATGCGCTCAACATTGGAAACAATATTGAATATAAAATTCAAGGGACTACCCAAAATTATACTGCCAAGTTAACACGCATTTCCCCAATGGCCGATCAAATCAGTCGTCAGGTTGAGTTTTTTGCTCAACCGAATGAATCAATCAATTCACTGAGTATTGGTGCTTTTGTCGAAGGTTTCATCTTAGATACAAAGCAGATTCAAGGACAAAAAGTTCCGCTTGATACTATTCAAGATGCAGATGGCAAACCTTATTTGTGGATCATCCGTGATCAGAAAATTCAGAAAGCCAATATTCAAATTTTGGATCGACAACCCAACGAGAATATTGCAATGATCAGTGGTCTTCAGCCAACGGATTACATCAGTAGAATTAAGTTTAATAATGATGACTTAAATAAAACAGTCTCAATTGCTTCAAAGTAAGACAGGATCTGAACTATGTGGTTAACTCGAATCAGTGTGAAATATCCTGTCTTTACGATCATGATGATGCTATGCCTGATGGTATTGGGCTTATCATCATGGCAACGAATGGGAGTTGAAGAATTCCCTGATGTCGATTTCCCATTTGTGGTCGTGTATACCACTTACCCAGGTGCTTCTCCTGAAACTGTTGAATCTGAAATTACCAAAAAGATGGAAGATCAGATCAATACGATCTCAGGTGTTAAACAAGTGATATCTCAGTCGAGTGAAGGACTCTCTACAATCATCACTGAGTTTAATTTGGATGTTCCTTCAACCGTTGCAGCTCAAGATATTCGAGACAAAATTGCGCCAGTGACAGCTGAATTTCGTGATGAAATTACTGATCCTATTGTTGAACGCTATGACCCTTCCGCAGGTGCCATCATGTCGGTGGTATTTGAGTCTGAGAATATGTCACACCGAGAGCTCAGCTCTTATTTAGATCAAAAAATTGTTCCTCAATTGAGAACTGTTCGTGGGGTAGGTACAGTTAACCTGCTAGGTGACTCGCAGCGTCAAATTCGTATTGAAGTTAATCCACAAAAATTACAAAGTCTTGGTGTTGGCGTTGATCAAGTCATTAACACACTAAAAGGCGAAAACATTGAAGTCCCTGGGGGCACACTCAAACAGTCAAATTCAGAGCTGGTTGTTGAAATTAAATCAAGAGTAATTCATCCCCAATCCTTTGGGGATCTCATCGTCGCGAGTAAAAATGGCACGCCAATCTACTTAAAACAAGTGGCTGAAATTTACGACAGCCAAGCTGAACTCGAGTCGAGTGCATTCATTAACGGTCAAAATGCTGTCGCGTTGGATATTCTCAGAAGCTCTGATTCAAATGTAATTGACGTTGTAGATGCGGCTTATAAAACACTAAACCGTATAGAACAACAACTCCCGCAAGGGACAACATTGAAAGTAGTTGTCGATACATCTCGAGGCATACGAGCAAGTATTGGTGATGTTGCCCGTACAATTATTGAAGGTGGTGTCCTTGCGGTTGTCATCGTTCTACTGTTTTTAGGTTCATTTAGATCGACGATTATTACAGGCCTTACCCTGCCAATCGCCTTACTTGGTACATTAACGTTCATTTGGGCTTTTGGTTTTACCATCAATATGATGACTCTTCTTGCCCTGTCTTTAAGTATTGGTCTTCTTATTGATGATGCAATTGTGGTACGTGAAAATATTGTTCGCCATGCTGATATGGGGAAAGATCATGTGACTGCTGCTTTAGATGGAACCAAAGAAATTGGGCTGGCAGTTCTCGCAACCACTTTAACTATTGTTGCGGTGTTCTTACCAGTTGCATTCATGGGCGGTATTATCGGTCGTTTCTTCTACCAATTTGGCGTGACAGTGAGTACCGCCGTACTGATCTCAATGTTTGTCAGTTTTACGCTCGATCCAATGCTCTCAGCACACTGGGCTGAACGTCATCATCCAAATAAAAAACCGAGCGCATTGAAACGCTTCTTCAATGGGATCTCAAATAAACTTGATTCATTAAATGAAGTGTATGAGCAGCTGCTAAAACTGGCACTAAGATTCCGCTTTCTAACAATTGTCGTTGCTGTTGCTTCACTGTTTGGCGCGCTCGCGCTATCGAAAATGGTGGGAACAGAGTTTGTACCTGTTCCAGACAAAGGTGAAATTCGGATCAAATTTGAAACACCCGTAGATGCTTCACTCGAATACTCTCAGGCAAAGTTAAAACAAGTTGAATCTATTATTCGACAGCATCCAGAAGTTAAAGGAACGTACGGCGTTATTAATGGGGTGACTGATCGCGGGAAAAACCACGTAAGCATCCGAGTCAGTTTGAGTCCTCGCCAAGAGCGCTCTCAGACACTGACTGATTTAACCAATGAGTTTCGTGATCGACTACAAACAGTGGCGGGTATTACCCTCACCTCTATTGCTTCAGCAGATGAAACTGTGTCTGGTGGTCAAAAGCCTGTCATGATTTCTATCAAAGGACCGGAGCTAGATGAATTACAAAAAATTTCTGATCGCTTCATGGTGGAAATGGCAAAAATTGATGGTGTCGTCGATTTAGAAAGCTCGCTCAAGGAGCCTAAACCTACCCTTGAAGTGCATGTAAATCGTGTACTGGCAAACGATTTAGGATTATCAGTCAGCCAAATTGCCAATGTGATCCGCCCTCTCCTTGCTGGTGATGATGTAACGACGTGGAAAGACGAAAAAGGTGAAACCTATGATGTCAATTTGCGCCTCTCTGAAGATCAACGTACGCTTCCAAGTGACATCAATAATTTATATTTAAAATCGCAAAAAGTGGATGCGAATAATCAACCTATCTTGGTTCCGCTCTCAAGCGTAACAAACACACAAGAAAGTTATGGTGCATCTCAAATCAACCGTCGTGATTTAGCACGTGAAGTCATGGTTGAAGCCAATACTTCAGGTCGACCTGCAGGTGATATTGGTCGAGATATTAAAGCATTGCAAGATAACTTCGAGATGCCTGCCGGCTATGGTTTTGAAACACAAGGTGCAAACGCAGATATGGAAGAATCGATTGGGTACGCTGTTACAGCCGTTACACTTTCTATTGTATTTATCTATATTGTTTTAGGCTCTCAATTCAATAGTTTTATTCATCCTGCGGCGATCATGGCCTCATTACCATTGTCATTGGTCGGGGTATTCCTTGCATTATTCTTATTTAACTCAACAATGAATTTATTTTCCATTATTGGCATCATCATGTTAATGGGATTAGTAACCAAGAATGCGATTCTCCTCATTGACTTTATTAAGAAAGCTATTGATCGCGGTGAGACACGTTTTGATGCCATTATTGCTGCAGGTAAAACACGACTTAGACCCATTCTGATGACCACGAGTGCGATGGTCATGGGTATGGTGCCATTGGCATTAGGCTTGGGTGAAGGAGGTGAACAAAGTGCTCCGATGGCGCATGCTGTCATTGGGGGCGTCATTACATCCACCCTGCTGACCTTAGTT
The DNA here is from genome assembly GCF_013417635.1 of Acinetobacter sp. YH12239. Taxonomy (NCBI): domain Bacteria; kingdom Pseudomonadati; phylum Pseudomonadota; class Gammaproteobacteria; order Moraxellales; family Moraxellaceae; genus Acinetobacter; species Acinetobacter sp. YH12239. The sequence continues at coordinate 25,296 of NZ_VPDP01000011.1, forward strand.
GTCGTTCCCGTTATCTTTACTTACTTAGATGACTTTAAGAATTTTATGGTGCGTCAAACACGAAAATTCATGTCATAATGTAGAGAATTGTCATGAGGTGTCATTTAAAATGCTCACCTCATTTTTTATCGTATAATCTTATGCTTTAACGCTCATTATTAGGACAAATTCCATGCGCGCGAGTCGCTTTTTATTTGCAACGTTAAGAGAAACCCCAAGTGATGCTGAAGTAATCTCTCATCAGCTGATGCTTCGTGCGGGTATGATTCGTAAATTGGCTTCAGGATTATATTCTTGGTTGCCAATGGGCGTACGTGTGTTAAATAAAGTCGAAGCGATTGTTCGCGAAGAAATGGACCGTGCTGGTTCACTACAAGTATTGATGCCTGTGACCCAACCAGCAAGTTTATGGGAAGAATCTGGTCGCTATGTGCAATATGGCCCAGAACTTTTACGCTTTAATGACCGTCACAACAACCCGTTTGTTCTCGGCCCTACACATGAAGAAGTCATTACTGATTTAGCGCGTAACGAACTCAAAAGTTATAAACAATTACCCGCTAATTTCTACCAAGTTCAAACTAAATTCCGTGATGAAGTTCGTCCTCGTTTTGGCGTTATGCGCTCTCGTGAATTTGTGATGAAAGATGCTTACTCATTCCATGCAGATCAAGCTTCATTACAAGAAACTTACGACACGATGTACGATGCCTATTGCCGTATTTTTACTCGTTTAGGTTTAGACTTCCGTCCAGTTCAGGCGGATACAGGTTCAATTGGCGGTTCAGGTTCGCATGAATTCCATGTATTGGCATCTAGCGGTGAAGATGATATTGCATTCTCAACTGAATCAGATTACGCAGCCAATATCGAAATGGCTGAAGCGATTCTTGTAGGTGAACGTGCTGCACCAACTCAAGAATTAAAAATTGTTGAAACACCAAATCAAAAAACTATAGCTGATGTATCTGCTTTCTTAGGTACCGATGCAAAACAGTCTGTCAAAGCTTTGTTGGTACAAGGAATCGCTGAAGAAGGTAAAACTGCGCCTGTCGTAGCACTATTCCTTCGTGGGGATCATGAGCTAAACGAAATCAAAGCTGAGAAACATCCGCTGATTGCATCACCACTTACATTTGCAACTGAAGAACAACTGAGTGCTTTAGGCTTAACCGCTGGTTTTGTTGGTCCTCAAGGTCTGGTCGAAAAAGGGATTAATGTCATCGTTGACCGAGCAGCCTCAGTATTGTCTGACTTTGTTGCAGGTGCAAACGAAGCAGGCAAACATGCGACAGGTGTGAACTGGGAGCGTGATGCTCAATTCACTGAAGTTTATGATCTTCGCAATGTTGTTGAGGGTGATCCATCTCCAGATGGTAAAGGTGTACTTCAAATTAAACGTGGTATTGAAGTTGGTCATATTTTCCAATTAGGTCAAAAATACTCTGAAGCTCTGGGCTGCAAAGTATTAGGTAAGGATAGTAAACCATTCACTGTAACAATGGGTTGTTATGGTATTGGGGTGACTCGCGTAGTCGCGGCTGCCATTGAACAAAATTACGATGAAAAAGGAATTATTTGGCCTGCTGCTATCGCGCCTTTCCATATCGCAATCGTTCCGATGAATGCTCATAAATCACCTCGTACTGTAGAGGCTGCTGAAGCACTTTATGCAGAACTTCAAGCTGCTGGTTATGACGTGCTTTTAGATGACCGTGATGAACGACCAGGCGTTAAATTCTCTGATATCGAAATTACAGGTATTCCGCACCGTATTGTTATCGGTGAAAAAGGTTTAGATGCTGGTACTTTTGAGTACAAAGGTCGTTCTGATACTGAATCAAGCAACCTGAGTAAAGAAGAAATACTCGCTAAAATCGCCCAATAATTTGAGCATAAAAAATCCCGCGATTCGCGGGATTTTTTATAGACCGTTGATATTCACTTTCAAATCTTTCACAGATGTACCAATAGCCCCAAAGCTCCCCATTGAGCCATTCGCTAAACCATTAAAGACCGTCGGGCTACTCGCCCCCTCACGTCCCAACATCATATTGTTGAGACCAACATTCATTTTACTAGATTGTCCTGTATTTCCGATGTAAATACCTGAAGGTGCAACACCTGCATGGAAACCAGATAATGAAAAACCATTGTTTTGATCAGTAGCTTTAGCCTGAAAATCGAATTTTGCAGATGAATTACCAGATACGAATGCAATAGGACAGCCTGTGCCACAGATTGATTGAATTGCGCCTCCAAATTGGACCATGTAGCCTTGTGGCACATTACCTAATTGAACATTGATTTGGGGACGTTGAGATTGATTTAATGTAATTTCAAAGTTTCGATCAGCACTGCCTATTTCTAAAATTTTAGCGACGCCAGGTACCAATTGCTTCAGATCATTATAAATCGATTTAGTTTGTGTAGCACTAGACACCTGATTACTGCTGGCGATATAAAGTGCGAATGGACTCAATTTAACCCCCGTAATTTGCTCCGCAAAAGTGATACCTATATTGGCAAATGGCGTGCCATTGCCTCCGTCTGTATCAATTTTTGCATTGATTGTAGACGAACCAGGGGTATGACCTAAAAATTGAACCTGAATTGGATTACCAGTTGGACCTGCGACCACTAAGCCAGCAGCTTGTGAATAATTTTTTCCTAATATTGGATCTTTAATTCCGTCTTGATCAATGATCACAGCCTGTGTGAACTCGATCTTATCCATTCCAATACCAATGCTGATCCCATCTTGACCAGTAGTAGATGAAAGAGACTGATCATCTAATGGTTGCATAGCAAAACATGGAAAACCCACCGCAGCAGTCAAAATAAGCAAACTGAATCGTTTTGTTTTTATCATATTCATGAATTTATCCCTCAACTTTCTATTTTTACTTATTAATTTCGAGGTGTAATGCGCAATTCACTATTCAAGCGACCGCCAGTAATAGCCAATTCACCTAAACGAGCGCCAGCACCTACAGTTGGAGGATAGAAGTTGATGTCTCTTGCTCTAAAAACACCTGAAGTTGTCTTTTGAGGATTGAACATCAAGGCAGCATTCACACCAAATTGTCCCGCACCATTTTGATCTTTACTAACAACCAATGCATTATTAAATGCAATTTTACCTGTCAAACGGTCTAAACCAAGTGTTGAACCATTATGAGGATCGGTAATTTGGAAGGTGTTATTGTCACCTTTCAGCTCTAATTCACCTACAAAAGTTAAGTTCTGACCATCTTCAGCAGCATTGTTTGGAATTAAAGAAAAATCAACATCACCACCAAGACGTGATTTCACCACAAACATCACATCATCAGCTAAAGCAAAATTGTTGTCTGGAGATGAACTTCGCGTAGAACATCCTGCTGCTCCACTATTTAATTTACAGGTTTTATAAATCGTACCTGGCAGATATCCCGCAGCAACTTCTGTTGATAGAACAATCAACATATCGCGCAAGCTGACATTTACACTACCATTCTCTACGCCCATATTTCCTGTACCCTTCGCGTACAGATCAATATTACGTAAACCCATATAGTAATCGGTTGATGTTGCCGTATCTCCACTGCCCACCTTACCTCCATCAACCACTAAAATTGACGTGGTTTTATTACCTAGCGCTTGACCATTAGCTCGATCTACCCCAGAGGTACTCATTGCAAAAGACAAACCAATTCTTGAGGTATTACCCGCTGTAGCAATCATGTTTTTAACAACATCGGAGCCTGCTAAAGTGTAATAAAAAGCTTGATCTGCACGAACTGATGTTCCATATAGAGCAAGATTGGCATTTAGATTATAAAAAGGCAGTGCCAAGCCCCACTCATTTTTAACATTTGTATTCGCAAACAAGTTAGCTGCTGGTGTTCCTGCACTATTGGTAAAACGTCCACGACGGGAAATAGACTGAAATTCAGCACCACGAATCGCAGCAATCAAGCTGTATGGATTATCACCTGTTACTGCATTATGAATTTGGTGCTGATAATCAGTTGCTAAGGTTAAATAACTTCCATTACCAAAACGACTTTTTTGGAACACTTCGTTTTCAGGTAAGCGCAGTGTCTTTGTATCGGCTAAATTGAGATACACATTACCACTGTCAAAAGATGCTCGAGTATTTGGTCTTAACCCTGTTAAGTTACTAAATTCAAAACCGTATGCATTTAGACCTGCCCCACCAATTTCTAAAGTCGTTGCTTGTCCATCACTTCCGAGCATTGAATCATTGTCTTTGGTAAAGTCAGCTTTCATACGGAATCCGATTCCAGAATCACCAATTACACTATTACTGGATGAAGCCGTTGGACTATTGGCATTTCCTAGAACACTTTCATTGCCTTTTGTACCACGAAATTGCAACGATGAATTGACCATTCGCCCGCTGGCACCTACACGGATGAGACCTTTAGCTCCTTGAGGATTATTCGTATTGCTATTTAAAGCATATGGGTCATTTGAACTCACGTTCTTATTCAACATGACTTCGATATTTAGACCTGAGTTTGTTGTTTCACCCTCAGCACCTGACTTACCATTACCATAGGTTCCTGTGTTAATAAAACCTGCTTTTTTTGAAGCCGAATTTGCAACACGGTTTAAATCCACATAACCCAAATTATCATTAGGCGTACTACTCATACCGGCAACATTATCTGTCGACCCTGTACGTGTATTCGACTGCATTCTCAATCCCTCAACCTCATCGACAAAAATGGCACCACGTGCTTTGAAGTTGAAGTTGAAGTTATTTAAAACAAGTTGGTTGAGTTGATTTCGTGCATCAGTCTGCCCTAAATAGATATTGGCATTTTTAATCCCTAGTGCGATTTCGCTAAGGTTCTCTTTGCTGAATAATCCGTGAATCGTTCTAAGCGATAAATCAGTATTGGAAGTAGTTTGTAAAGCCAATTGACCCATTGAAAAACTACAACGGCTTGAGCTCTCATTATCACAAATTTTGAGATTATTCATGGTCACTAAAGCAGGTGTCACACTGGCATTGAAGTCTAAACCTGCTTGGTTCGCATTGCTTCCAGCATTAATTTTAATATCTGCCCCTAATGTTTGATTAGAGACATTACTTTTTCGAATAGAGACATTATCTGCTGTTGCCTGCAATGTATTATTGGTTGCTCCACTACTGCCACGACCTGCTTGATCTTGCCAATAGACCTGATCCATGTTGGCTTCAGTCAATGTTGTCGATATATGCACACCATCTTGACCATTTACATTTCGTAAAGCTTCATCATGCATCACTTCTAAAGCAATGGCATGACCGCTTGCAAGCAAGATACTCAGGCTTAATGCATTCATAACCAGCAATGAGCTGTGATTATATTTTTTATTGTTCATCACATTTCCTTATGCATGTCTAATTTCAACAACGCTGGTGACTGCCGTCACAACCAAACATCATGACTTTACCCTGAACAGCTAAATTACCATTCATTTTTAAACCCATAAAACCAGTTTCTCGCCCATGGTCATATGCAGAACGAGGAGCATTAGATGAATCATAACGTGTCACTTGCAGGTAACCATAGTCAGCAGGACTTGTTCCTACACCCTCAGTGGTGGCATTACTGGTAAATTTATCCTGACCAAAAGCCAAAGCATCAAAACCAAAATTACGAATTTGAATTGGCTTAGATGCATCAAAGCTTAGTTGCATCGCTGCTTTAAGCTGATCAGTACCAGAATCATTTTTATAGCTGAGATCTACACCATCCAAGCCAATCTTTTGAATATTTAGAGTGCCCTGAATCCCTTTAAAAACAAGCCATAATTTAAAACCATCTGTACTACTTGCTTGACCATCTTTGATATAGCGATTATTGACAGCAAGCGCGAGACGACAATATTCCACATCCTTACACAGTGCATCATCAAACACATAACGTTGAACATTATTCTCAGTCACTAACTTTTGGTTTAAAGAAAGTTTTAATGAGAGATCAGCTCCAGCTTGTCCTTCAACATTTTTTAAAGCTTCATCTGACATGGGCTCAAGTGCATAAGTCATTGATGCTATAACACTGAATAGGACAGCGACTAATGAATTTTTCATGAATGCTCTCCTATAATCCTTTTGTGGTGATTTTCATATGCTGAATAAGAACACCATCAATGACCGCAGAACCCATATTTTTAAAATTTGACGGTGGCAATGCGGCATTAGGCGTTTGGGGAATTGGATTGACTGCACCAAAACTTATACCTACTGCATCTGATCCTTTATAAGCACTTAAAGTATTATTCGCAGCGTTATAAGAAGTACTTCCAATAGTGATACTGCTATGTGTTGCATTCGTCCCTTGATAGCCATTCAAACCATTGTTACCACATTTATAAAAGTTACAGGTTGAGCCCGCATATTCTGTCGAGTTTGGATTGCTATAATCTGTGTATATTTTTTTATAAATTTCAGGTTTATTTGGAATACGCGTGAGTTCCAAACTAAAGTTTTTACCATCAGATCCTAGAATCAAAGGCTGATAGAGTGAACCCAATACGATATTGGCATTCAAATTATGAATAAAGATACCCTCATTGGCATCAAATACTGGTGCCAGAGTATTGTTGATGGCAGGGGTTTGTAAATTAGGAGTGTCTGATGTTTCACGCGTACTCAATCTGAGAATATTGGCTGTTTTATTCCCCGTCGTCAGATTTTGACCATCACCTGAGTTCAAACGCACAAGTCCAGCAACACCCAAGGTGTTGTTATAAAATGCACTCATGCCTGCTTGGTTACTTGCACCATTTAAAGTTTGAAAGATTTTTATATTACTTCCATTAATGGAAAAATTATTCCAAATGGCCTGTAAACGAAGTCGATTAGCACGATCCGCATTACTCGTTCCTGCTTTTTCACCCAATTGGTAAAGTAGTGGATCCCCTTCTTTACGAGAAGGATCAAGTACAAAAGCATCCGCCCACATGGCCATCTTCAATTTGTAAGCATCAAGACCATTGGCTGCATCCGTAGGACGAACTGTGTCCATTAATGGGGCTTCAAGCGTCAAGAATGGAACCTGACAGCTAGGATCATTACTTATACATGTTTTATTTAAATCAAAATTTGGAACCTGATTTTCAGTACCGACTCGAAGTAGCCATGGATTGGTTGCTGTTCCCCATGATCCTATACGTGCATCTTTATCTGTCGCAGCTAAGCGCGTATTGTGATTATTATCAGATTTAGATAATGCGAGACCATACACGAACAAATCAGCCTTACCCACAGAATGATCTTCTGACCCTACTGTTCCATTTTTATTGGTATCCAATGCCGCATCCGTTAGCGGGCCCACTGGAATGAGATGAATATAACCCGTATCTTTTTGGCGATTCATTAAATCTGCCGCAGTTGAATTTTCCCCTTGAAAAACAAAATAAGCATCTTGAGGAATCATGGCGACACCCTCTCCAGTCGTCGCGCTTAAATTTTCATCCGAAAGAGGCTGCAATGCATAGACCGAAACTGTAATAAGCGTCATTAAACTTGCAAGTAAAGTCTGATTAAATATGTTCGTATAATTAAGTGCCATCTCGACCTTCCCGTATACGATGCCTTGCACCATATTTATATTTTTAATTGTTCAGAGAAGAATTCCATGCTTCTCTTTTAATATTAAGATTACATCACAGTTTATAGTATATAAATGAAGTGGAATTTGCAAAAAATTGCGATTGGGTTGGCATTTTTTCCGATAAATGAATAAGCTCAATTTTTAAGACACTTATAAAAAAAAGCAAACTCATTGAGTTTGCTTTTTGCATGAAGTCTTACAATTGAATACTTAGGTTTTAGGTAAAGTTACACCTGTTTGACCTTGGTATTTTCCACCACGATCTTTATAAGATGTTTCACACACTTCATCAGACTCAAAGAATAACATTTGAGCAACACCTTCACCAGCATAAATACGTGCAGGTAAATTGGTTGTATTTGAAAATTCCAAGGTCACATGACCTTCCCACTCTGGCTCAAGTGGCGTCACGTTTACAATAATACCGCAACGCGCATAGGTTGATTTACCTAAACACACCGTCAAGACATTACGTGGGATACGGAAGTATTCTACTGTACGAGCAAGCGCAAATGAGTTAGGTGGAATAATACACACGTCAGCTTCGATATCGATAAAACTTTTATCATCGAAATTTTTTGGGTCAACAATAGCAGAGTGAACGTTTGTGAACACTTTGAACTCACGTGCACAACGAACATCATAACCATAGCTTGAAACGCCATATGAAATGAGTTTTTGACCATTTTCGTCTAAACGAACTTGGTTTTCTGCATACGGTTCAATCATGCCGTGTTTTTCGCTCATTTCGCGAATCCAACGATCAGACTTAATTGCCATTTATTTATTCCCAGAATACATATTCAATTACTGCGCTGTACTTTAACTGAAAACCCCGTCAATGGAAATAACCCACGATTTGTATTCCTGTTCAGTCTGCTGCGGTGAATCCTCTTAAAGACTTAACAATGCCGAATAACTCATTGGAATTGAGAAACTCATCAGGACTAAGGATGCTGTTTTTTGCATATTGGACTGGTTTAACCATTTAATTTTATTATTGGCTAACAGCGACCCAATGAGTGTCCAAATAAAAGCGATGGGTAGGAGCAATAAAATAAACATCAACATGTGCGCAATATAATCATCTACACTCACCCAAACAATAGCAGGGAAAATAGCCGATGCAAAAAGCAAAGCTTTAGGATTAAGTAAAGTTGCACAGAATAATTCAGAAGCTTTAATGGTGGGCTGATTCAACTGATGTTCTACGTTGGCAGTGCGCCATAATTTGATGGCCAGATAGATAATATAGAATGAACTAAATAATTTTAATATCACTGGCAAAATTGGCAAATGAGTGGTGACACGACCAATTAAAAATCCCCATGCAGTGATGGCAATAAGATAGCCTAATGCTTCCGCGGGTATTAAGCGAAATGACTTTTTAATACCTACCTGTATGCCTGAAGATGCAAGTAAAGTATTGGTTGGTCCGGGTGTGAATAAAATCGTGGTAACCAACGCAATAAAGAGCCATGAAATCATAGGATGACCTCGCTGATAATGCGCTCAGATTAATCAGGTTTATTTCAATTGGCAAAATATTATTTGTGTGAAAATTTCTCAAGAATGAAACACAATTTTTTTTGTAATATTTTTCATCAGGTTAGTTTGTCATTTAAATTATCACTCTGAAGTCACACAATGTAATCGAAACGAAAAACATGATGTACTCTTGCAAAAATGCTTATAGCACGTTCTTTATCGATGAAATTCAGCATCACAGTCCATTCACGCTGTGATGCTGAGTTCAAGCATTAATTTGACTGTTGTTCAGCTTCTTGAACCTGAATATTTAAAGATTTCTTTTGGAATTCTTCAGGATAATCAACATAAGGAATAATGGCAGCAGAAGCTGTCGTTGACAGAATGAGAGAAATCATAACCATCTTCATTGCAGTGATTGAACGCATTTCTATACCCATATAACGTGAAATTTCACAAAATATTTTAGGTAGAAAAATTAGAGTAAATAATCCTAAAACGACGAACGGTCAACAAAAAAACCTGCCTAAGTCAAACTTAGACAGGTTTAACATTAAGTCTTTTCAAATACTTAGAAAATCCGACTTTGATCTCTTTCAGCTTTAGGCAATGCAGCTGCAATCTTCTGTGCAATTTCAATATAACTATCTGCTGCATCATCACCAATCAATACAGATGGTTTACCTTCATCGGCATGCTCTCGTATTTTCGCATTCAATGGTAAACGTCCAAGTAATGGAATATCGTATTGCTCCGATAACTTATCACCGCCACCAGTACCGAAGATTTGCTCTTCATGGCCACAGTTTGAACAAATATGTGTCGACATATTTTCCACCACGCCCATCACAGGAATTTGAACACGGTTAAACAATTCAATACCTTTGGTCGCATCCATGAGTGCCACGTTTTGTGGTGTCGTCACGATCACTGCACCGGTCACTGGAATACGTTGTGCCAGAGTTAATTGAATATCCCCTGTTCCTGGTGGCATGTCGATCATCAATACATCAAGGTCAGGCCAAAGGGTTTGGTTGAAAAGTTGCATCAACGCGCCTGTTGCTTTTGGACCACGCCAAGCCACAGGAGTATTGTGATCTCCTGTCAGATGACCAATTGACAACACCGCCATACCAAAAGCATCCAACGGTACAAAATGTTCTGCCTCGATCATTGGGGTTTTACCGGCATTGCCAAGCATCGTTGGGATACTTGGACCATAGATATCTGCATCCAATACACCTACTTTCAGCCCGAGCTTTTGTAATGCCAAAGCTAAATTGACCGTAGTGGTTGATTTGCCTACACCACCCTTACCAGACGAAACTAAAATCACGTTCTGGATACGTGGATGCTTAGGTACATCACGTTGCTGTGGTGCAGCTTTTTGAATCGGTGCTTCTTCTTGTTGAGGTTGGTAATTCGCATTCGCTTGTTTTACCGCATCCTGGCTTGAAGATGCATCTACAACAGGAGGCAAATTGTTTTTTGGGGCCTCAGCTTTTTTACTTGAACAGCTTTCACCTGCTGCATGGTTGTGCCCACAGCCACCTTGTTGTTGAGCATGACTTCCAGTTTTCTGCTGAATGACATGCATATTCAGCTCTTTAATCCCACACTTTTCCAAAGCATCAGCGAGTTCATCGTGAATTTGCTGTAACTTATCTTTTTCACTTGGCACGGTATTAATGGTAATTTGAAGTACATCACCTTCAACATTGACTTGTGTAATTCGATCTTTCAAAAAATTGTCAGAATTCGGCAAAACGTAGTGTTGTAATACGTGTTGTACAGCCTCCTCATTCACCTCCTTTGACGGTGAAAAAACAGATTTGAGTGAAGAAAGCCACGACATACCGTACTCCAAGTCTGGACAGAAACTGATAAAGGAATAGTTTAACGAGAAATATCAACAAGGTTAAGCAACAATATATTGATCCCCGTTTGAATAGAAATATGTTAGTCGAATTCCAACTAAATTAGTCAGCTTTTTTATTATTTTTATTGGTGTATTTCCGATGCTGTCATTGATAAGGGCTATAAACTTGATTTCACTGTTAAACACCTTGATTCATGTTGCAAGTGATTCATTCCTTCAACAAATAGCAACACAATAGCGAATTTTTCACATTAAAATTGAAAAGAATATAAAACCAAAATAACATTTCGATATGTCTTTGAAACAAATAAATCTGAAACTTAAATTAAAAACACGCTCAATAACTGCCTTAATGAGCACAATACTCCTTCTACCAATTTTAGGCTATGCCGCCAATGAATCCCGAAGTTTTCGTACTCCTTCAGGACAAATCATCAGCTTAGGTGACTCTTATGCAAAATTAAGCTCACACATGAAGCAGACGCCGACTTCAACACAAAATTATGAATGGAAAGAAGGAAAAAATCGTTTTACGGCTTATAGCTATACCTACGAATTTCATGATCTGATTTACACGTTTACTGTGGTGAATAATGAAATTAGAAAAATCGAATGGATTAGAAAAAATTAAAAAAAAAGCTCATCTAATGATGAGCTTTTTTGTGATCAATTTACTTTTTCAGTTGATCAATTTTCTCTGATGCTTTTGCTTTAAGATCCGCAAATTTTTCACTCGCTTGATCTTTTAGGTCATGCAATTTATCTGCTGCTTGCTCTTTTAAATCTACCGCTTTATGTTTTAAATCATCTAAAGTTGAATGCGCTTCAGAAGAATGTTGCTGCGTATCATGTTTTAGATCATTCAGTTTTTTTTCACCTTCAAGCTTGGCTTCTGCTGCACCATGCTTCACTTGATCCAATGCTTTCTCGCCTTTCAGCTCAGCTTCCTTCGCCTTCAATTTCAGATCATCGCCGAGTTCTGAAGCTTTGTTTTTTAAGTCATCAATTTTATTATTCGACATCTTCAATCCTCTTTATCGCTTTGATAGTGAATCTTAGTTATATCGAAGATTTGCTGTGCTCATCGTAAATGTTTCGAATCACTACAATTTCTCACATGATGATGTAGAACAACACTACGCTGTAACTTTTGAGTTGAAAATGATGAATTTAGGAGCGAATATTCGACATAAAGTTCAATGCAGAAAACAACCAAATAAATAAAATAAAGCTTCGTGCTTGTGTGAAATGCTCGACATCCGTGCCATGCAAAATATTATGACGTGTCGCGGTCACATTCGAGCTTGAATCCATTTTATAAGCCGCGAGTTCTGCAAAGTATGGATTAAGCTCAATGGCAATCTTAGATTTATGCCAAAGGCTCTTAATTTCATTGCCTTTCAAACCTGGTACAATTTTATAAACATCGACTAACTTGGTGCCATTTTGCTTTAAGAAACCTTGTTGAATCAGCACATCTGTCAGTAACCCTTCAAGTTGGGCATAGAGTAATGGTACACAACCTGCATAACAGCCGAGTTTATACATTTTAAAAGCTTCGATAATCACAGGACGACGCAAGGCTTTATTCTGCTCATCAATCTGTATAGCATCGAAAGTGGTCAACACATCTTTTTGAAAAGCTTCAGTGTTAATAACATCAAGTAAGTTAAAACTTTGCACATCTTCATAAGCATGAATTTGTTGCCAAAAGTGCATCAGATTTAACGCATCATTGGCAACTTTCGAACCGACAGGTTGATCCAACTGATCGGCAAGCACATTAAAATATTCATCTTGCTGGGCAAGTTCAGTCAGATGCCCGATTAAAAAGGTATGCTCACCCTGTGTAATTTGATCAAGATAATCTTGTGCCTGAGTCAGAGTCTGTTTACCTAAATTTGGCAAGTCCTGCACATTAGATTTAATTCGCTTTATAGGTTGATTGAACTCAAAATCATCTTCCAACTCATACATTTTTCATTTCACTCAATTTTTCGATGATATCAGCCCCTAATGTTCTTGTATTTTTATCATTACCTCTACTGTTTTTTGTATTTATATTAATTTCTCTCGCTAAATTTATTAAAATCGGCTTCACTGGCGCCTGTATAACTTTGTTTTTAAGGATAGTAATCGTTTTATTGGAAAATTTTTGAATACAATAGTCTTGATAAAATACCTCTTGAACTATTACAGCATTTTCATTGATGATATTTATTTCATATCCCAAAGAATCGGCTTTATCTAAAATAGATTGAATATTACCAATCCCCCACTGATTAGAAATTACAAATTTTCCTTCTTCCAAATTAAGAACTTCGTATTCGTTCATGAAATATCTTGAAGATTCATTTGTAAATGCATCATTGAACTCTCTAAATAGTTTCTTTCCTTTCCTTAGATCTTGGGGAAATTCCTCTAAAAGCTGTCTATATGATGTTATGCCTTTATTTTTAATATGTTCATGTATGATTTCTAATACTAATTTCCGCTTATTTAATTCTTTACCATTAAATAAATATCTTGAATTATCTCTTACAGCTATACTTTTCTGTTTTTCTCTTCTTTCTTCAGCTTTTTTCTGTGCTTTAACCTGATAATCTTTTGCCTCTGGTAAAGGTATAATTTGTTGAATATCTAATAAAATATTATCTTCAAATTTGTATGGCTTCATTCTTACACATGTTATATCAAGATCACGTTCATTCAACCAAATAACAGATGTAGTCAATTCTTTGGAAAAGTCAGCCGAAACTAAAACTATTCGAACATCATTGCCAAAATTAGTTTCATCTAATTCAATTTCTACGAAGTTTTCCAAATCTGCTAGTGCTTCTTCCTTTGTTAAATCAATATCACCATTTTTATGTTTATAATTTCGATAAACATCTACTGCATGTTCAAGTGTCATAGTCGAAATCATTGAAGCATAACGGAGAGCTTGTAGCTCCATATGATCACCAGAATCTGTACGTTTTAGTTCAATAATTACTAAATTTGCTTGCTGATCAATTGCTAGTAGATCTATTCGTTTACGTGAAGAATCCCATTCAGCATATTCTTCTGCCAAAATTAAGCAATTTGGTGCTACCACACTAATATTTTGTTGTATTGCTTTCTGTAAATCTTGACGTTCTAGGATCGACTCACTAGCGAAATTAGTAGTAGCAACTTGATTTAACTGTCCATTTTTTAAAGAAAATATGCTCATATAATTTCTATTGATTAACTATTTCTATTTAAGGTTAGCATAAACCTTTACTTTGTATTCCCTCGCGCATCAGGTAAAATCATGCACCTTGCATAAAATACGAATGAGAGAGTCAGATCCGTGCGTAATATCTTAGTCACTAACGCCCTTCCATACGCCAATGGCCCGATCCATATGGGTCACTTACTCGGTTATATCCAAGCAGATATTTGGGTACGTGCGATGCGTGCAATGGGTCATAACGTGACTTATGTCTGCGCGGACGATGCTCACGGTACAGCAATTATGCTGCGTGCTGAAGCCAACGGCATTTCACCTGAACAGCAAATTGCCAACGTGCAAAAAGAACATGAGCGTGACTTTGCCGGCTTCAAGGTTGATTTCGATCACTACGACTCAACCAACAGCGCTGAAAACCAAGCTCGCGCTTCTGAGATTTATATTAAGAACCGTGAAGCAGGCAATATTGCGGTGCGCCCTGTAACGCAATTGTTTGACCCTGAAAAAGGCATGTTCTTATCAGACCGTTTTATTAAAGGCACATGCCCGAAATGTAAAGCGGAAGATCAATACGGCGACTCATGCGAAGTCTGCGGCACAACCTACAACGCAACTGAATTACTCAATCCAAAATCGACTTTAAGCGGTGCGACTCCTGTTGAGAAATCTTCAGATCACTACTTCTTTAAACTACCAAACTTTGGTGAATACCTACAAAAATGGACACGTGACGAAGGTCGTTTACCTGTGTCGATTGCCAATAAGTTAGATGAATGGTTTGAAGCAGGTTTGTCTGATTGGGATATTTCTCGTGATGCGCCATATTTTGGTTTTGAAATTCCAGATGCGCCAAACAAATACTTCTACGTTTGGGTGGATGCGCCGATCGGCTATATGTCGAGCTTTGAAAATTACATCAAAACCAAACGTCCTGACCTAAGCTTTGATGATTATTGGAAAAAAGATTCTCAAAATGAGGTGTATCACTTCATTGGTAAAGACATCGTTTACTTCCACGCATTGTTCTGGCCTGCAATGCTTGAAGGTGCAAACTACCGCACGCCAACAAGCTTATTCGTGAATGGTTTCTTGACTGTAAATGGTCAGAAGATGTCAAAATCTCGTGGTACGTTCATTAAAGCGGAAACGTATTTAGAACATTTAAACCCTGAATATTTACGTTACTACTTCGCATCTAAACTTTCTGACAAAGTTGAAGATTCTGACTTGAACCTTGATGATTTCGTTCAAAAAGTGAATTCTGACTTGGTGGGTAAAGTCGTGAACATCGCAAGTCGTTGTGCGAAATTCATTAACACCAAGTTTGACAACAAACTTTCTGCGACTTGTGCAGAGCCTGAACTCGTTCAAAGCTTTATTGATGCAGGTGATTCAATTGCGCAAGCATACGAATCACGTGAATTCTCAACAGCGATTCGTGAAATCATGGCGCTTGCAGATAAAGCCAACCAATACATCGATGAGAAAAAGCCTTGGGCTTTAGCCAAAGTTGAAGGCGAAGAACAACAAGTTCATGACGTATGTTCTGTAGGTATTAACCTGTTCCGTCAATTGGCGGTTTACCTTGCGCCTGTATTGCCAACATTGGCAGAACAAGTTCAAGCGTTCTTACAGTTAGACAGCTTTAACTTTGAATCTCGTAAGCAAATCTTGGTTGCGCATGAAATTGCATTGTTCAAACCATTGATGCAACGTGTTGACCCGAAAGCAGTGGCTGCAATGGTCGATGCATCTAAAGATTCTTTAGCTGCCCCTGCTGAAGCACCAAAAGCTGAAAAGAAAAAAGAAAAAGCCAAAGAGAAGAAAGCTGAGCCTAAAGTCGGTGAAGCTGAAATCATTAATATTGATGATTTTATGAAAGTTGACCTACGCGTGGCTGAAGTTCTTGAAGCCGCTCACGTTGAAGGTTCTGACAAACTTCTTCAATTGACTTTAAATGTTGGTGAAGCTGAGCCACGTAATGTGTTTAGCGGTATTCGTGAGTTCTATGAGCCTCAAGACCTTAAAGGCAAATTGGTGGTGATGGTGGCTAACCTTGCGCCACGTAAGATGCGTTTTGGTATTTCTAACGGTATGGTTTTAGCTGCGGGTAATGGCGACGGCGTTTGGGTGATTTCACCTGAAACTGGTGCGAAGCCAGGTGATAAAGTGTCTTAATTGATAGATTAAGATAAGAAGAAGCCTCTACTGATGTAGGGGCTTTTTTATGCCTTTAAGTTCCCTCTCTTTTTTAAAGTATGAGCGTTATAACGCGCAAGAGGGAGAGGATTTATTAAATCACTGCCCTGCTTTAAGATTAAAACTCAATTTTCATTGCGTAGGCATTACCTTACTTTTGAAAGATCAAAAGTAAGGCGAGAACATATAACGCTATTTTTCCTAACTTTTAATAGAAGGAAAACAAAAAAGCCTCTATCTAGTAGAGGCTTTTCTAATACAGCTAGAAAATGAATTACTCGACTGCAATCATCACTTTCATCGCATTTTCATCTGCTGCATGCTTAAACACATCGTACGCTTTTTTAAACTCAGCAAACTTAAACTGGTGCTTCCTCAACTTTTCTAACGGTAATTTGCTCGAACAACAAGTTTTCAGCGACATGCCTATATCCCTCACCCCGACCCTCTCCCATAGGGAGAGGGAGAACGCATTACTATAATAATTTCGTGCAGTTCCCTCTCCTTTTAGGAGAGGGTTAGGGAGAGGTCATTTTATAAAACAACTATAAATATGATAAAAAAGAAGTAATCCTTTAAAATCTAAAAGAAGCCTATGAAAACTTTAAAACCCCTATTCTTCGCATTCGCCCTAAGTACCACATCTTTCACCACTCAAGCCGTTGAACCCACCAACATCCCAACACAAAAACAAGTCGCTGGCTACTACCATCACCAAATCGGCAATACTCAAATCACCGCCCTACTTGATGGTACAAACTACCTCAATCCATCTATGTTTAAAGGCTTAAGCGACAGTGAAAAAACTGAGATTCTTAAAAAATACGCTGCGGTGAACGACAAAGGCATCCAAACCTCAGTCAACGCCTTTCTCATCAATACAGGCAACCAACTACTGATGGTCGACAGCGGTGCTGCTAGCTGCTTTGGCACACACTTAGGTTCAATCTATAACAACCTCAAAGCATCGGGCTATCAGCCTACGCAAGTGAATGGTATCTTCCTCACTCACTTACACCCTGACCATGTTTGCGGTATCTCAAACAACAGCGTAGCGAATTATCCAAATGCGACACTACATATTTCAAAAACCGAATATGACTATTGGCTGAGTCCAAACACCGTAAAAAAACTGCCAAAAGATAAGCAAGCAGGCTTTTTAGGAACAATTGAAAAAATCAAAGCAGCACTTGGGCCATATGAAAAAGCGAAACAAGTAAAAGTCTTTTCAGACAAATCTTTACGCTTCGGCGATGTCGAATTTAAACCATCCTTTGGTCATACACCAGGACATTACAGCTTTAAACTGAAAACTGATGGTCAGGACGTGATATTTATTGGTGACATCGTACATTCACATACCTTGCAGTTCGACAAACCTGAAACAGCAATTGAGTTTGATCTAGACCCACAAACGGCAATACAAACTCGCTTAAAACATTTTGCTGAATATGCCAAAGATGGACAGTTGATTGCAGCACCGCATTTACCCTTCCCGGGGCTTGGGCACATTTATTCCAAAGATGGACAAAGCTACCAATGGATACCGGTTCACTTTAAAGATTAAACTAAAGTCACGTAATGGTTGAAATTTCAAGTATTTTTATTTAAAGTTCCCTCGCTTAAAAACGGGGGTAAACTAATGAAAAAATTATTAATTTCAATTATCGCAGCAACTTCAGTATTGGCGACAGGCTGTTCAGTTCGTATGGCTGATATGACAGTTGCTTCAACTAAAAACTACAATCTTAACTCAAATCAGTTCGTGAAAGGTGAACGTGTAACAGGTGAAGATAAGGTCCCAGTTGTCTTGTTCCCTTTAGGGGTTCCAAACTTTAAAACTGCTGTAGATCGTGCTATTGAAAAAAATCGTTGCGCTGTGGCTCTTTCTGATGTGGTGATCACTCAATTGAATCAAGCATTCATTGTTGGTCAAATTGGTTATCGTGTAGAAGGTACACAAGTAATTGACCGTTCACAGCCTGAATGTAAGAAATAAGATTTTAAAAAGCCTCTAATACGTTTAGAGGCTTTTTTATTGGCGTATTTAAATCAAAAATTAGGTGTCTAAATTTACGTTCTGTCTTCGGTCAATATATTCAACATAACCTCGCCCCTTACGTTCAGTTCCATTCAGCAAACCACTCCACTGATAAGAACTCACATAACCTGCGGCTAAACCATAACAATATTCCGTATCTGCCACCGCAAGAATATCTAACACTTTCTCACCTTGATGATGCGCAATCCATCTAAAAGACTGAGGCACCTCCATTTCAAAACCGTCAGGTGTTATTTTCGGATCAGGCTTTAATGCAATCACTTGAAAAGCAACCTCACCATCATATTGGATAGAGGTACCATCAATATGGCGATAAGACACGGCGGTATAAGTAGGTTCACCTGCAAAACCGATATAGGCCAAGACCAATTGTGACTCATCATCTATGTTGATGACTTGATAACTAAAACTGTCTAACGGCACCAATCCTGTGGTCGGTTTAATCGGACTCGGCAACATTGAACTTGAGACTGCTTTCCAATGTTCTAGTGTACATAGTCCTTTAACTTCAACACGTTTTCCATGTTGGGTGAGATGACCTTCATATTGCATCAATACACTAAAGTGCTGATATAACATGCTATGTGCAAACCACGTAATGGCAGGCGTTGGGGTTAACCAAATATCAACTTGCAGATCATCACGTTCAGATACTAGATGATAACTCCCTTCAATTTCAGCAAGGAAAGATTCTCGACCAAACTCAACCTTAAATGGCTTTTGATGGAATACAATTTCGTCTTGAATATTATAAATGCGGAAGGCTTCTTCATCTGTCGATAAGGCTGTTCCATGGACCAAAGTAGCGGTATTTTCAGGACTAAGACCAGAAATCGACTTGGGTAAATGCGTTATCTTCGCACCGACATCACCAATGACAGAAGCATAGGATAGATATCGAAAAGGCTCAGGCAAATCTGGAATCATAATTCCATAATGCGTACTCGCGAATTGACGATGAAAAACATGCGCGTCTAAATTATATTCGCGCGGTAAAAGTGCTTGTTCTTCTGGCTCTACTGCACCCAAAAGGTTTTTGGCCATTTGACCCAATTGATAGTAGAACTTTTGTTGTAGACTTTTATTTTTTGAATGACTACTGAGGAGAGAATACATAACAAACTCACAAACAATGAGAGATGTTTACACCCTAAACAACCTCTCCTCAGTTCTTTATAGCTGATCAGGACTGGCAAATGTGAATTCAGGTCAGATCATAAAAATTGTTAGACAATATTAAAAATGTGATCTACTTCACACCAAAAATCAATTTCAATCCGAGCACAGACATCACAATGCCCGCACAACGATCAAATACTTTCTTAAATTTTAAATATACCGCACGCGGCTTTTCCGCTGATAATGCAACCGCCACCAACGAGCACCAACCAGCATCGATAAAAAAGCACAGCATTGGTAACACAAAGTAAAAATACAACGGAATCTCTTTGGGTAATAAAGCTGTGAAAATACTGGCAAGTACAATGGCAATTTTAGGATTCGACAGTTGAGTAATTAAGCCTGTGGTAAATGCACGTCGTAAACTCATCGGGTGCGATGCAGAATGATCAGCTTCGATTGGATCTTTGGCATGTTTAATGATTTTATAAGCCAAAAACAATAAATATAATCCACCGCAGATTTTCAAAGCCAAATATGCTGAAGGCACTGCAAGTAAGAATGCCTGTAAACCTAATACTGCCAATAAACCAAAAATCGCAGCACCGAGACCAGTTCCTAGTGCAGTAAATAAACCATGTTTACGCGAAATAGCGATTGAATTTTTAGCGACATAGATTGAAGTCGGCCCCGGACTCATTGCGCCCAGTAAAAGTGCTGCTGCAATCGAACCTAAAATCCAAATTGATTCCACATTAATTCCATAGTAGATGATTGATTTATCGCGTTATTCTACTTGGAAGCCTTATGAATATTTCCCTAATTATTTGAGTGATTTTTTTAAATATTAAAATTATTCACTATTTATTTCATTATTTTTAGCGAATTAATTTACCGTATAAATTAAATACAATTGATTTTATAAAAAATAGCCAAGTCATGCTAATCATCATCTGACAGTGCTTCATTATATGCAGTTTCGTGCGGAGACAGACGATAGTCCCTTTCCTGTACAGGTACGCCAGCAATAACCATACTTCGTGCTTCAGTTTTCGGTTTGTTTAGAAAATCCTGCTCACAGCCTAAGGCCGTTAAAACGAACAAACCCAATAATAAAATGGATAAAGCTTGCTTCATGCCGCCCTCCCAAAATTCCGTTTTCTTTCAGATTAGCACTTTTGATTATTTTTTAAACATATTTTTCACTGTTTTTTTAATTTCTCCGAGTAAGAGCTAAGATTCGAAATCCGCTATACTCTTAAAAAACCAAATTCTCGCACTATGTTTGATACGATAGCCCAACAGGTTCAAGATCAGGAAATTTCTTTAAATGGTTTAAACATCACCGTTCGCCGTTTAGACCAAATTCATCCACATATCTCTGGAAATAAGTTTTATAAACTGAAATACAATTTTATTGAGGCAAAACGTCAAGGCTTTGAGAATGTAATGACCTTTGGTGGGGCTTATTCAAATCATATTGCCGCCACAGCGTTTGCTGCGCATCAATTTGGCTTTCAGTCTATTGGGATCATTCGTGGTGAAGAACTCAAAAACTCAGCACGCAATCACACCCTCGCTACCGCAGAACGTTTTGGTATGGCGCTGCATTTTATCTCACGAGATGCATATCGACACAAAAATGATCCTGAGTTTTTAGCTCACTTAGCGCAACGCTTTCCTGAAAGTTATCTAATTCCAGAAGGTGGCACCAACTCGCTTGCCATTCAGGGCACTCAAGAAATTTTAAAAGATGCTGATCAGACCTTTGACTTCATTTGTTGTGCTGTCGGAACAGGCGGTACGATTTCAGGCTTGATTGAGCGCAGTTTAAACCATCAAAGAATTATTGGATTTTCTGCATTAAAAGGCAATTTTCTGAATGATGAAGTAAAACTACTAACGGGTAAAAACAACTGGCATATCACGGATGATTATTGCTTCGGAGGCTATGCCAAAACCCAACCCGAACTGATTCAATTTATTGAAAAGTTTGAATATGAATACCGTATTCCACTTGAACAAGTCTATACCGGAAAAATGATGTTTGGCATTCATGATCTTATACAACAAAACTATTTCCCTAAAAACGCTAAAGTTTTAGTCATTCATTCAGGCGGGCTTCAAGGTCGAACGATTTAGTTGATCTTCATCCTGCTTCTGTTCGCTTGAATTAATCCGATAATGCTCAGTTCATCGTAATTTACCGTTATAATTGCGCTGTTTCGTTTTTTGATTATTTTCATGTCTTCCAAGCAATACGATGTTTTAGTAATAGGTGCGGGTGCATCTGGTTTAATGACCGCATATATGGCTGCTCAACGTGGGCGTCGTGTCGTGGTGGTTGAAAAAGCCAATAAAGTGGGGAAAAAAATTCTCATGTCAGGTGGCGGTAAATGTAACTTTACCAATCTGTATGTTGAGCCTGATAACTATATTTCACATAACCCGCATTTTGTTATCTCAGCACTCACTCGTTATACCAATTGGGATTTCATTGGATTGATCTGCGAATATGGCATTGAATACGAAGAACGTAAACACGGTCAGCTCTTTACCCTCAACGGCGCGAAAGAAATCTTGGCCATGTTACTTGCTGAGTGTGATAAAACTGGTCTAGTCGACATCAAGACCAGTTGCGAAGTGAAAGTCGTCAACGCCCTTGAGGAGCACGGTTTTCAAGTGGCAACCAATTTAGGTTATTTTGAAGTTGAATCTGTCGTGGTCGCATCTGGTGGTCTCTCAATTCCGACGCTTGGTGGCTCAGGCATTGGCTATGAGATTGCTAAACAATTTGGACACTATGTTTATCCGACTCGTGCAGGTCTAGTCCCCTTTACTTTTTCTGATGGTTTCAAAGAAGTGACGACACGACTCAGTGGAAATGCTGTTGAAGCGACATTAAGCAATCATCTCAATAGCTTTACTGAAGCACTCTTGTTTACGCACCGTGGTTTAAGTGGTCCAAGTTCTTTACAGCTCTCAAACTATTGGGATGTCGGTCAAAGTTTTAAAGTCGACTTTTTACCAAGTATCGATCTCTTGAATTTTTTTAAAACTAAAAAACAAAATCAACCTAAAGTGTTACTTCGCACCTTACTCGCTGAACACTTACCGAAGAGTGTCGTAGTTGAATTGCAACAGTTGATTTGGATGGATCAAGCTGAAATATCAATCGGGAATATCAGTGATGAGAAGCTAGAGGCGATTGCCCAGCGCCTTCATGCATTTGAAGTTAAACCTTCTGGGACTGAAGGTTACCGTACGGCTGAGGTGACTTTAGGTGGAGTTGATACCACTGAAGTTTCCTCAAAAACAATGGAAAGTAAAAAGCAAAAAGGGCTTTTCTTCGTCGGAGAAATACTCGATGTAACGGGCCATTTAGGTGGATTTAACTTTCAATGGGCTTGGTCATCTGCACATGCTGCATCTGAGTATGTCTAATTAACAACAAGTATTGTTCATTTTGTAATTAAAGGGGCATCCTTTGCCCTCTTTGACTATCATCCCTATTGATCAATCGAATGCTTCATTATTCATTTATCTTTTCTAAATGCAGCAATTTATGAGGGTCTTTGGGCGTTGGTATCAGTTGAATCAATCATTTGTGTGGTTGGATCTGTTACTGCATCATCAATAGATGGTGTATTGAGTCTGTTGTTTTCAGTAGCTTTTGAATTTGCAAAAACAAAGCGGTAAGCGCTTGCTAAAAAACCCACGGTGATACCCGCAATCACTATTGGGGCAAATAATTTATTAAATTTCTTACTCATAATTTTTTCTCTTTTTCATGAGGATCAGCCAAACCATGCTGACTGATCCCGACACAAATTTACATGTTATTTAGGGTCATTTTTTTGGCGGTGTATTTTGAACTGACTCCCCTGTAGATCCATAAGGATTATTCAATGGTTGAGTTGGCGCCTCTACATCAATTTGCGTGGGTGGAATATCTTCATCTTGATATTCTTCCGCAACTGTTGAAGCATCCATTTGCTCAGTAAGTGGTGGCGTGACTTGTTCAGGCTGATTTGGTCTTGGCTTATTCGCGTCAGATTTCGCTTTATCGATTAAGTCAGTCAACAATCGCTCTGCAGGTTGGCGACCACCTAGACCAAATGCAAGTGCAAAAGCGACAGCAACCGCTCCAAGTGTTAATCCAAAGGCTAAATTTACGATCGAGTCAGCGATTCCCATTGCACGCAAGCCCATTGCCACTACTAAACCAATGATCAGTACTCGGACAAGATTTGCTAACCAATGTGCGCTATTGGTCTCACCACGTTTCACCACATTGGCAACTAGATTTGCTAGCCAGAAACCAATGACGAGGATAACTGCACCTAAAAGTACATTCGCTCCGAAATAAATGAACATCGCAATCAAATCACTAATTTGATCGAAGCCCAAACGATTCGCAGCTTCAGACACCGCAAAGAGCATGGTGAAGAATACAATCAAATGACCGACAACTTTTGATATTTTGGTTTGACCCAAAAAGCGTTGCATATCGAGCTTATGAGGAATGTTATCAACACCTGTCCCAGCGATCACTTCAACCACAAGATTAGATACGAAACGTGAGACCACATAAGCAATGATCAGGATTAAACCTGCTGCGATGATATGCGGAATTGCATTCATGATTTCATACAACATTGCTGTTGCTGGTTGTGAAATCGCATCTACACCCAAAGCCTCAAACGCAATAATCAGTGAGGTAATGATTACTAAGGCAAATACAAATGATCCTAATAGCTTAGGCAGATTGGAATTTTTAAAAACTCCGATTTTTTCAGCTTGCTGTTGGACATTCAAACTTGAAAGTAGCCCTTCGACAATACCGCGTACAATTTTTGCCAAAATGTAACCAACAAATAAAATCACACCTGCCATAAAGATATTCGGCAAGTAGGCAACGGCTTCAGTCACCATATTCTGAACTGGATATAACAAACCATTTAAGCCCAAAATAGACAGCACGATCGGTAAGAACAGCAATAAAATGAGCCAGTAAACAATTTCACTGATATTTTGGCTAAATGAGCTCACACCAACGTCTTGACTGAGTTTTTCATCCAGTTGCGTACGACTGAGTAGTCGAGTTAATCCAACTTTGACCAAATTGGCTACGATCCATCCAATAAAACCAACTGCTACTGCAGCCAATAATTGTGGGATAAATAGTAAGAATTGTTGAACCATATTACTAAACGGACCACTCACACTGGTCAGGTTTAAAACATTGAGTGAACCGATAACAGCAATAATGAGAATCAGCCAGAAAACGACTCTGGAGATGATATTTTCTATATTTGAGCGATGTCCTGTCGCGCTACTTAATTTTTGATTGGTATTTAATTTTGCAAGTACCTTCTTAACCCCTGCGGCAACGATTAAAGCGATGATCCATCCTATGAGTAAAATGGCCACTGCAGCAATAATTGGTTGGAATTGCTCCCAATAATACATTGCATCAAAGCCCCCATTTCGAGTGAAGCCGTTATATTCATCATTCATTGGTTACGCCTCTTCTTATGTTAAGTGTTCTGAATTACGATTGATTTAATTCTTTTTCCTAGATCATTTTTCGATCGCGTCATCACACCATAAATTTCGAATATTTTTTAATCAACTCAAAGCATCATAAATACAACACATTGTTGCAAATCAAGAAAAAACCCAGCCGAAGCTGGGTTTAAACGTGAAAAGTGTAGTGGTTTATTGATCGTTTGCGACCGCAGTAACGGTATTATCCACTGCTGAATCTGTTGCCGTTGCTGTATCTGCATTATCTTGAGTTGCAGGAATAGTCGTATCAGCAGGAATTTGACCTGGTGTTGGTTCACGATCAGCAAGCATATAGAAAATGAAGGCTGCTAAAAAAATACCAACGATAATCAGAATATACACTGGGATCTTACTTTTCTTCTTTTGATCATTATGGGTCGGATGATTGGATTGATCTACCATGATGCCCCTCTTATGTATTTTGATGATTTTTTATACTAGCAATCTATCATGTTGTTTTGTGTGAAAAAACATTATCAATTCGTACTGATCAAAGCACATGAGCTGTGATGCAAAATAGAGTATAATATGAACCCTCCTCATTTTTATTGTCGATCTGTATGACCTATCGCCGACAAAGTGTCTCTTTAGATTTAGACACAGATGTCACTCATGCCTGTTCTTTGCATCATACCCGTGATGGGCATTTGATTGGAATTATTGAGTTTACGAAACCAAGCTATGTGCTGAAGTGGGGTGACTTAGAGTATTTCCGCCGTCGCACTGAAGAGTTTTCGGTGATGCCCTTTCCTGAATGTGTCAACGGCATGATCATCGACATTCGTAACATCGCTTGCTTCTTAGATAATGAAGTGCCCATTATTCCTTGGCGTTTAATCGAGGAAGAATGCCCAATTCGTTTAGTGGTTCCACACGATCGCTTGGAACATTATGCAGGTTTATTTGAACCGACTTGGCTCACGAGTGATGTCGATACTGCGATTCAAGAGATTCGTCAATTTATGGATATGTTTGTCCATTAAGTATGTCGCATAGTATTCCTATGTAATTTAGAAAAATACCTCCGAGATGGAGGTTTTTTGTGCCGTAATTCTCCTCGTAGGATAGGGTGATTAGGACTTACCAATAGTTCTCTACTGCAATATTTCCTTCACCACGACGATTCATGGTCAGGCCACGAGCTTTCAGTGCCTCTTTTGTATCTTCAACCATTTGGGGATTCCCACACAGCATGATATGAGACGTTTGCGGATTAAAATCGAGACCAACGGTTTTCTCTAAGGCTCTATTTTCGATCAATACTGGCAATCGATCATGCAATGGCGCATTTGGATCACGTGTAATAATTGGCACAAATTTAAATCCAGTATGACCTTCACCAAAAGTATCCGCGACTTCCTGAATTCGGTCTACGTAAGCCAATTCACTTGCTGTTCTCACACTGTAAACCAAATGAATATTTTTATATTTTTGCCATACTTCAAAGTCATGCAACATAGAAATAAATGGTGCAAGCCCCGTGCCTGTCGCCAATAACCACAGGTCATTTGGCATAGGTAACTGGTAACGTGCTAACGTCAAAAATCCATAAGGAATCTTTTCCAAATAAAGTTCATCGCCGAGTTTGAGATGTTGTAAATTTGATGTAAAAGCACCATCTGGTACAACAATTGAAAAGAATTCTAAGGTTTCATCAAAAGGCGATGAAACGACAGAATACGCACGTACCACTAAATCATCGCCAACTTTCAAACCAATACGCGCGAACTGCCCTGCGGTAAATTTAAAATGTGCGGGGCGCGTCATGGTAAAGCTAAATAAAGTGTTGGTCCAACGATGTACAGAAAGGACTTTTTCTACGCTAAATTTTTCAATTGACATAATTTCTACGTGGCATGACAGACTGCGCTCATGGTAGCATGACAATATAATTTATTAATATTTTTTCACATTAAGGCTTCATTCATGCGCATGACATTACGCCAACTGGCTGTTTTCGTAGCTGTCGCTCAAGAGGGTACAGTAACTAAAGCAAGTGATGCTGTACGACTCACACAAAGTGCTGCAAGTATGGCGTTAGCAGATCTTGAAGATGGTCTCGGTGCACCATTATTTGATCGCTTAGGAAAACGACTTCAACTGAATGACTTGGGTCGTTTTTTACTCCCACAGGCGCTTGAAATTTTAGGTCGATGTGAATCATTTGAACAAGCGGCAAAAGGCGAGCTTCAAAGTATTGATCTTCGTATTGGGGCGACTTTGACCATTAGTGATTATTTGATGCCTGATTTAATGGCTGATTTTCTTCAATTACAACCACAAGCACATTTGCAACTTCAAGTGGGCAATACGCGTCAAATGATTGAAGCTGTTAATCAATTCCAACTTGATTTAGCACTTATCGAAGGTTCATGTCATTTACCTCAATTACAATCGATCCACTGGCGTGATGATGAGCTTGCTGTGTGTTGCTCACCAGATCATCCCTTGGCGAAATTAGACCGCCCTCTGACCATTGAAGACTTTAAACATGCTGAATGGATTTTACGTGAAGAAGGTTCAGGGACTCGTGAAGTCTTTGACAACGCAATCCTGCAAGACTTACCGAATGCCAATATTCGTTTAACTTTGGGTCATAATGAAGCTATTTTGAAAATTGTTGCTGGTGGTTTAGGCATGTCATGTATTTCAAAATTAGCTATTGAACCATTAAGAGAAAAACAGCAACTGGTGATTTTAGAAACGCCGTTCTGGCAACTCACACGTCCTTTATTTATGTTAGTACACCGTCAAAAATATCAAGGACCTGGTTTAAAAGCCTTTATGAAATTCTGTGATGCTTAATTAAAAAAAGCTCCTCATAGGAGCTTTTTTTATTTCTCAGCTTCTTTCTTTTGTTCTTTAATAATGTGTTCTTGTTCTACCGCATAAATTTTTGCTTTTGCGTCTTGCTCTTCTTTGTATTGCTCATATTTTTGAAATCCCCAAACACCCAGATTAATGAACACTAAAATAGGGACAATACTTGCAAATATCCATGGATTAAATTGCTTGTTTGGATCTTTTATCTTCTTGGCTTTTTTCTTAGATTTTTTATCAGCTCCGAATTCATCAACACGCGAACTCGTAATGAATTTTTGCGCATTAAATTTTAATTGAAAATGCGTTTTAACATCAGGGACTTCTTTACGTACAACTTTTGGTGGGCGCCCTTTTGCATGGGTTGGCTCGGGTAAATGATCATCTACGTTCTCTTCAGGCGCACTCTCATTCAAAGGTTGAACTTTCGTGAGTGGTACGACAGCTGACTCATCTAAGACTGGCACACGGCGACTTGGCTTTGATTCGAGCATTTCTTTAATTTTCTCTTCCTCAAGAGGTTCACCTAAGGAAATTTTAGTTGCTGGATCTGAAACTTGATCTGCAAGATGTTCAGCGCTAGAACCATCTAGCACGATTGATTCTTTACTCAGTGTATTAAAATTTAGTTCAAAATCTTGGATTTGTGTTTGTGAGTTAAGCGTACTTTCCTGATCTGCAAGACGCTTTTCGATCAGCTCATCTAGCTCTTGTTCAAACTTCTGAGACTCACCTTCTAAATCTTCGTGCGCACGATAAAAAAGTTGATTCAAGGGTTGTTCGACGCGTGCATGTTTATTGTCTAACCGCACGATAAATTTTGCATGACGTTGGTCGTCTTTATCGACCACGATACATTTCACACGCTCACCAATTTGAGGCGTGATACTGGAATTTGCCATGTCATTCAATACGAAATGTACATCAAAATCATGATCATTGATTTTGATAATTCCTGCTTTCAATGCAGGGTCGTACGAATGTAAAACACCCCTGTAAAACATGTTATTTCCCCAGCATAAAAAAGATTGATTCTTAGTAATTAGTTTTTTAAATTTATTGATGAATCAAAATCTTAATAAAAAAGGAGGCCTTAGCCTCCTTTATAATTTAATCAAATTTTAATCTTTTTGTACAGAACCAAAAATTTTATCGCCAGCATCTCCAAGACCTGGAACGATATAACCATTCTCATTTAAACCGTTATCTACAGCTGCGGTAAAAATGACAACATCAGGGTGTGCTTCTTCCACACGTTTAATGCCTTCTGGTGCTGCAACCAGAACCATCACTCGGATATCCTTACAGCCACTTGCTTTAAGCACATCAATAGCAGCAACCAATGATGAACCAGTCGCAAGCATTGGATCAATAATCATCGCTATACGGTTTTGTACGTCAGGTACCAATTTCTTATAGTAAGTACGTGCTTCTAATGTTTCCTCATCACGCTCTAAACCAAGAACAGAAACTTTTGCACTAGGAATAAGATTTAAGAAACCATCAAGCATACCAATGCCAGCACGTAAAATTGGTACAACAGTAATTTTTTTACCTGCAATACGCTGTGTTGTCACCGGGCCATTCCAGCCATTAATTTCGTGATCTACAACAGGTAAATCTTTGGTTGCTTCGTAAGTCAGTAACATTGTGACTTCTTGCGCTAACTCACGGAAGTTCTTCGTGCTGATATCTGCACGGCGTAATAAACCTAATTTATGACGAATGAGCGGATGACGAATTTCTTGGATTGGCACGGGAGAACACCTGAAGCATAAATGTAAATTCTGTCTATTATAAATGTTTTTAATATAAGAAATAAGAAAAGCCCTCAATGAATGAGGGCTTTTTTTGTTAACAACAATAGTTTTTTTAGATTAATCGATCAACTATTGAAGAACGATATGTAATGGCGCGATCAATTGTGCTTGATTTGCCATCGCAATGACTGGATCTGGATATACACCGATTACAAGCACTGCAAGCGCAGCAAGCAATACCATAATACCACCCACTTTTTGACCCCAATGTTTATCAGCATCAATACGTGGAGTGTCTGGTGGCGTCATATACATGACGATCATGACACGTAGGTAATAGTATAGACCAATACCAGAACCCACAATGATCATCGCAGCGAAGAACCAATGTGCTTCAGACACAACTGTCATGATCAGCATGAATTTACCGATGAAGCCTGCAGTTAACGGAATACCTGCAAGAGATAGCATCATCACAGTCAGTGTTGCCGTCAATACTGGACGACGCCAGAATAGACCACGGTAGTCTGCAAGTGATTCTGCTTCGTCATTGTTGTTATATGGGCTAGACATCAACGCTACAGCACCAAACGCACCAATCGTCGTTAATACATACGTTAATACATATAAACTTACTGACGTTAAGCTTAAGAAAGATGTCGTAACAACAGCAAGGAATAAGTAACCAAAATGCGCAATTGACGAGTATGCCAAAATACGTTTTAAGTTCACTTGTTTCACTGCAAGCATGTTACCAATCAAGATTGATAACACTGCAATGACGATCAAAATCGTTTTGATCGATTCGATACCAATTACACCTGAAGACAGTAAGTAACGTACGAATAAACCAATCATTGCAACTTTAGCTACAGTAGCAAGGAATGTTGCAATTGGTGCTGGAGCACCTGCATACACATCTGGCGTCCATTTATGGAATGGCGCTAAAGACAATTTAAATGCAACAGCTGCGATGATTAAACCAAGACCTAAGATTCCAAATACAGTGGTAAGTTTCTCACCAAATTGAGGAATATAAGCTTGCAGCGCCATCATCAATTGAGGATCTTGAGACTTAGTTAACGCCCAGAACATATCATCCACTTGACCCGCAAATGATAATGAACCTAGAACTGAGTAAACATAAGCCATACCCATCAACAACATTGCAGAAGCAGTTGCTGAAAGTACAAGATATTTAATACCCGCTTCGAGTGACTTACCGCGTTGGTAGGTATAAGCAATCAGACCGTACACTGGAATCGACATTAACTCTAAGCTAATGAAGAATGATGCAAAGTGTGAACTTGTTACCATTAACATTGCCCCTGAAACAGAGATCAACATTAATAGATAAAGTTCTTCACGATTATCTTTATAGGTTTCGATATATGCATGTGACAGTGTGCAACAAGCCAATGCAGCAATCAAAATAATCACTTGATAGAACAGACCAAAAGCATCAACCATAAATAGGTTCATGACATTTGGTGAGATCTGAGAACCTGTAAACAACGTGAATAGAATATTCAACAATGCAAGGTTAAGACCGATAACAGATACTGTCGCAATCAAATTATGATTACGTTTGATTGCAGTCAAAATCATTACGATGATTGCTGTTAAAGCAACAATCATCACAGGAGCTAATGGCATTAGCTCAGAAAATGATAGTGTGAAGTTCATGACTTATTGCATCTCCACATTTTCGAGTTGAGTTGTGGCTTGTTCAACCACTTCAACTACTTCTTGTACTGGAATGTAGCTATTCGCAATCCAAGCCAAACTTGATTCTGAAATATCAAGGAAGCTTTGTGGATACAAACCAAGCCATAACAGACCGAACGCACAAATTAACAAAATACCAAGCTCACGCGCATTAAGATCTTTTAATGGGTTCGCATAGTGTTGTTTTTGCTCTTCGTTTGGCACACCAAATAACGCTTTATGAATCAGGATTAAACCATATAGACCCGCAAATACTAAGCTGATCGCAGCAATAATCGTGAATGTAGGGAATTGAGCAAATGCACCCATCAAGATGAGGAACTCACCAATGAAGTTACCTAAGCCAGGGATACCTACAAGCGCAGCAATAAAGAACATCAAGAAGAATGGTAAATACTGGAATTGACCACGAATACCACCCATCAAGCGTAAATCACGTGTGTGAAGACGCTCATACACTTGACCACACATAATGAATAATGCTGCTGACGATAAACCGTGAGCCAACATCATGACCATCAGACCTTGGAAGGTCAGGATGTTACCTGCGTAGATTGCAAGTAAAACAAAACCCATGTGTGAAATCGACGTATACGCCAATAAACGTTTCATATCGGTTTGCTGGAAAGCACACCAAGCACCGTAGAAAATACCGATTAAACCGAAAATGATTGCTACATCAGCAAACTGCGCTGAAGCAACTGGGAAGAATGGAATGACGAAACGAAGTAAACCGTAAGCCGCTGTCTTAATTAAGATACCCGCAAGGTCTACAGAACCTGCTGTAGGTGCTTGTGCGTGCGCATCTGGTAACCAACCATGCAATGGGAATACTGGAAGTTTGACCGCAAAACCAATAAACAAACAAATCATAAATGCAAAGGCAATTGATGACGTTTGTGGGTTAGCATCCAATGTATTCGCAACAGCGAGTAAATGGTTATAACTGAAGCTGATTGTATCTGTCATCATGAAACCGTAGATCACAAGACCTAAGATACCAATCAACATGATCAGACCAGCCACCTGCGTGTAAATAAAGAATTTAGTCGCAGCGTAAACACGAGATTTACCAGAAGCACCTTTGTGGCCCCAGAGTGCAATCAAGAAGTAGATTGGAACGAGCATCATCTCCCAGAAGAAGAAGAACAAGAACAAATCAACAGCCAAGAATACACCGATCACGCCACCTAAAGACCATAAAAGGTTTAAGTGGAAGAAACCAACATTCTTCTGAATTTCACCCCAAGAACAGCCAACCGCCAATACACCTAGTAAAGCAGTTAAACCGACCATTAGAAGTGAAAGACCATCCACCGCTAAGTGGATGTTAATGCCAAGGGTTTGAATCCAAGGTACATAGAACTCTGCAGACCAAGTCGGTACAGTTTCACCAATTTGGTAGCTGTAGGTACCTGATTGCCATAAAGCAACGGTGATGCCCAAAGTAATGAGCATACCCACAAGTGCGATATAACGTGGTAGGTGTTGATCTAATTTATCAACGACCCAACAAATAAAACCAGCAATGAACGGAATGAGGATCAGCGCGGGTAAATACCAGTTATTGATGTTTTCCATCTTATTTCCCCACGATCTGAGTCACGATCAGAATCATGATAATCACCACGATACCGAACGCCATGCTCGATGCGTACTCACGCAAAGAACCTGTTTGACGTGAACTAGTGAAGCTATGACCACCTTTAACAATCGCTGGCAATACAAGCCATACGCCATCAATCGGGTCACGACCAATCATTTTTGCAATAAATAAGTAAGGTTTAACAAACACGAGGTCATATAACGCATCGAAACCAAGCGCATTACGACAGATATTTGCAAGTCCAGCACCCAATGAAGTGCGAGCAAAACCTTGAACTGCTTTATAAGCAAAAGCAAATAAGACAACACCAACCGCTAAACCAGCAAGTGCGATTGCAATAGCGACATATTCTGCACCATGCGCACCAGCTTCTAGCGCTTCAGGAATAACAAATGCAGGGATTTGTGCAGCATCAAGAATACTCATGACTGGCGCTTTAAGTACGATTGCCAAACCTGTAGAAAGGACAGCAAGAATCGCTAAAGGAGCCCAGTAAGTTGCACCTTTGATTTCGTGATATGGCGTTTTCTCTTCGCCAAAGAACACAATCCAAATTAAACGGAACGTATAGATTGATGTTAAGAATGCACCAGCAACACCGACCCAATACAATGTATTGAATACAGGTAAACCTGCGATATGACTTTGTGTCCACACAGCCGCCAAGATTGCGTCTTTTGAGAAGAAACCAATCGTTAAGAATGGAATCGCTGCTAAGGCACCGCCACCGATCGCGAAACAAGCAAATAAGAATTTATTACGCTTGAACAAACCACCCATTTTGAAAATGTTTTGTTCGTGATGGTATGCAAGAATCACCGCACCTGATGACAAGAACAACAACGCTTTGAAGAATGCGTGAGTCAACATGTGGAATAGACCAGCTTGGTATGCTTCAGCACCTACAGCCATAAACATGTAACCCAACTGACTCATGGTTGAATAAGCAAGAATA
Source organism: Acinetobacter sp. YH12239 (assembly GCF_013417635.1). NCBI lineage: Bacteria > Pseudomonadati > Pseudomonadota > Gammaproteobacteria > Moraxellales > Moraxellaceae > Acinetobacter > Acinetobacter sp. YH12239. Next base: position 59,316 of record NZ_VPDP01000011.1, read on the forward strand.
CGTTTGATGTCTGTTTGAACCAGTGCAGCAAAACCTGCAACTAATAATGTCACCGCACCTGTGATTGAGATAAACACCATGACTTCTGGTGCCATTTCAAATACAGAGAACATACGGCAGCATAGGTAAACACCTGCTGTTACCATTGTTGCAGCATGGATTAATGCAGATACTGGTGTAGGACCCGCCATCGCATCTGCTAACCATGTTTGTAATGGGATTTGCGCAGATTTACCTGCAGCACCCAAGAACAACATTAATGCAGTCCAAATGGTTAAAGATGAGCTTTGTGTCATTACCACAGGCGCAGCAGCAACGATTTCAGCAATATTCAATGTTCCAAATTGTTGGAAAATTAAGAATAATGCGATGAGTAAGAAAACGTCACCAATACGTGTCACGGTGAATGCTTTAATTGCAGCAGCACCATTTGCTGGATTTTGGTAGTAATAACCAATCAGCAAGTATGAGCACAGACCAACACCTTCCCAACCTAAGAATAACAACGCAAGGTTGTCACCTAACACAAGCAATAACATGCTTGCAACGAATAGGTTGAAATAGGAGAAGAAACGTGCAAAGTCTTCTTCACCACGCATATACCATGATGCAAAGATATGAATTAAGAAACCCACACCCGTAATCATGCCAAGCATAAGTAAAGATAAACCATCTAAGTGCAAGCTAATGCCTGGTTCAAAACCACCCACACTGAACCAAGTCCAAAGGTGAGTCACTTGAGATGTTTCACCGCTGTTGATGAAATTCATACCAGCCAATAATGCACATAGTGCAGAAAGACCAACTGAACCCACACCAATAATGGCAGCTACAATTTCAGGAAGCTTATTACGCCCTGCCGCTAAAAGGATAAAACCAATGAGCGGAAATAATATGGTTAATGCTAATAAACTCATCCGCGCATCTCACTAGCAGCATCTACATCCAAATGATGGAAGCGATGATAGAACTGAAGGACGATCGCAAGCCCGATACACGCTTCTGCCGCAGCAAGCGTTAAGATCAAGATAAACATGATCTGACCATCTGGTTGCACCCATGCACTACCAGCGAGGACGAATGCAAGCGCTGCTGCATTCATCATGATCTCAAGGCTCATTAACATAAATAAAAGGTTGCGTCGCACCATTACACCGTAGAAACCGAGTGCAAAAAGAATGGTTGCAACAATCAAACCATGCTCTAAAGGGATATTACCCATTATTCTTTTTCCTCTTCTGCACTTGGTTCACGTTTGCCTAAGTGGAATGCAGCAACTAACGCAGCAAGCAATAACATTGCGGCAACTTCAACCAATAATAAATATTGTGTAAAGAGTGCTTGACCAACTTCTTTAGGGCCTACAACTTCTGTACCCATTAAAGGACCAGAAATGCTGTGCTCTGAAGTCATTGTCCAAACTAAAACCAGACCCATTAAAAAGCTCATCAATGCAGGGTAAGCCCAAGCATCAGATGTTAACCATTTACGTTCTTGTTCAACAGTTTGAGAACCAAGGTTCAACATCATCACAACGAAGACGAAAAGAACCATAATTGCACCAGCGTAAACAATAATCTCAAGTGCACCTGCAAATGGTGCACCCACGATCATGAACATACCAGCAACTGCAAGTAACGAAACGATTAAGCTTAAAAGTGCGTGTACTGGATTCGCATTAGTCACAACACGAACCGTAGAAACGATGGCCACAAGTGCCATCAAATAAAATGGCCACATCATGGTAATAAGCTCCGTACATCGACAGGTGCGCTTTCGCGCTGAGCCTGACCTTTGTCTTTACCAGCTACAGCCATACCCGTTACACGGTAGAAGTTATAGTCTGGATATTTACCAGGACCAGAAATGAGTAAGTTTTCTTTCTCATAAACTAAGTCTTGACGAACGTATTCACTGAGTTCGAAATCAGGTGTCATCTGAATAGCAGTTGTAGGACATGCTTCTTCACACATACCGCAGAAAATACAACGAGAGAAGTTGATACGGAAAAATTCCGGATACCAACGACCATCTTCTTTTTCAGCTTTCTGTAATGAAATACAGCCAACAGGGCAAGCTACAGCACACAAGTTACAAGCTACACAGCGCTCTTCACCATCTGGGTCACGTGTCAATACGATACGGCCACGGAATCGTGGTGGAACGATTTCTTCAGCTTTAACTTCAGGGTATAAAATAGTGTCACGTTTACGTGTTGCGTGGCTGAATACCATCCACAACGAACGTACAATTGACCCAAACCCAGCTAGAATTTTATACATAATGTTCTCCCTGCTGTCCTAGGCCTGATTCATCAGAATCACAGCACCAGTCACCAACAAGTTGACCAACGCTAAAGGCAAACAAATCTTCCAACCAAAGTTCATCACTTGGTCATAACGTGGACGCATTAATGAACCACGTGCCAAGACAAACATCATCACGAAGAATGCTGTTTTACTCATGAACCAGAATGCTGGAGGTAGGAAATCTAGACCAAATGGTGCTAACCAACCACCGAAGAATAAGGTTACGATCAAAGCTGAGATCAGGACAACGTTGACGTATTCCGCAACGAAGAACATCCCCCACTTCATACCACCGTATTCGACATGGTAACCTTCCGCCAATTCTTGTTCCGCTTCTGGTTGGTCAAATGGATGACGATGCGTTACCGCAACACCTGCAACCACGAAGATTAAGAAACCTAAGAATTGTGGAATGACAAACCATACATCTTTTTGAGCTTCTACGATTTCACGCATGTTGAATGAGCCTGCAATTGCAACCACACCCATCAACGAAATACCTAAGAAGACTTCATAAGAAATCGTTTGCGCTGCTGAACGAAGACCACCGAGTAATGCATATTTGTTGTTTGATGACCAACCACCAAATAAAACTGCATACACTGCAATACCCGCCATTGCCATAAAGAACAATAGACCGATACTCATGTCTGCAACACCTAAATAAGGTGATACAGGGATAACCATGAACGATAGCACCGCAGTTGCCATCGCAACTGCTGGAGCTAAACGGAAAGTCAATTTATCTGCAAACTTTGGTGTCCAGTCTTCTTTGAACATGATCTTCAGCATGTCGGCAACAATCTGGAACATACCCCCAGGACCTACACGGTTTGGACCGTAACGGTCTTGCCATAAGCCAAGTAAACGACGCTCAATGAAAGACATCAACGCAGCAATCAAAACTACAACGAGCAAGATCACAATCGCTTGAACTACAGAGTAGGCAATTGGCCAGTTCTCAGCCCAAAGCGGCGTTTGACGGATTAATTCTTGTTCCATGAATTATGCTCCTACCGCGACTGATACAGGCTCAGCTAACGATACCGTTGGCGCGAGACCAATTGGGTAACCAATATAACCTGTAGGTAAATATTCAATGACTTGAACAGGAAGAACGATCGAAGCCTCACCTGCTTTCACAGTAATGTTTTGGCCATCTTTCACATTCAAGCGCGCTGCATCTTGCTCACCCACTGCAAATACCGCTTCTGGAATACGAGACTCCATTGCAGGTGTTTTCACTGTGAATTCACCAGATCCAAAAATATGATGCATTGGAACAAGGCGGAAACTCTCAGCATTTACAAGAACTGGTGCTGGTGCAACGTATGTGCGTGCTGGTAATTTCGCAAGCCGATCAAATAAACGAATACCTGAATCACCACCTTTTAAAGAACCGCCCACTGATTCTTGGAACTTATTCCAAGCTTGTGGTGAGTTCCAACCTGCTGACCATGCAAATGGAACTAACGCTGACGGCGTTTGGTTCCCGACATAACCTTCCATAGAGAATGTTAATGCAGAGTCGTGATCAGTTGGTTGTTTAGGCTCATGGACAGATAACGGCGCACGAAGTGAAGTACGACCAGAGTAACGACGTGGTTCACGTGCCACTTTAAGACCATGGACACGGAATCCTGCATCTGGTGCTACATCTTGAATCGCTTCAAGCGCAGGTACATTCTTGGCAACTGATTCGATGACATCATCAAGCACAGTCCAAGAAATTGCTTTGCCTTTCACGCCAGTTTCAATGGCATGTAACCAACGCCAAGATTCTTTGATCGCAAGTTCTGGTTTGTAGTAACTTGGGTCATATACTTGATAGAAACGTTGTGCGCGGCCTTCTTGAGATACCACAGTACCGTCACCTTCAGCAAAGCTCGCTGCAGAAAGAACAATATTCGCTTTTTTCACCGTTTCAGTTTCTGAATGGTCAAGCACGATCACGTCTTTACCAGACAAAGCAGCATCTACTTGCGCCGCAGGTAAACGACGATAAAGGTCGTTTTCTACAATCACGACAGTGTCATAGTCTTGTGCAAATGCTTGCTCAAGGCTGTTACCGCCAAAGATTGCTAAGCCCATTGAGTTCACTTCAGGAACAGTCAATGTTAAGCCTGCATTGCCCAGATTCTGCGCAACTTGTGCAGCAGCTTCCATAATTGCAGCTTCTTGCAAGCTTGTACCAGAGATAATCAATGGTTTTTTTGCAGCTTTTAAAGTGTCAGCAATGGTTTGAGCAAATGCTTTTGCATCTTCTTCTAAACCAGTAATACTTTCACCTTTCACCGCCGCAGCAACAGCGAAACCTAAACGTGCGATATCATTTGGAGAAGCAACGACTTCACCAGTAGCTACGTCAGATAAACGTGTTTGAGTCGCAGCCAAGATATAAATTGGTGATTTTTCGTCTTGAGCAATACGTTGTACTGGCTCAGCCAACCATTCTTGTGTACGGCGTTCTGCAGCCATTTCTTTGGCTTTGTTCTTCGCAGCTTGACGTACTGACAATGCCATACGTGGTGCAGTTTGTGTTAAATCTTCACCGAGAATTAAGACAGCATCGTAGCTTTCAATTTCACGCATACCTGGGTTATATACACCCTCGGTTTGCATAATGGATGCAGCAAGTTCAACCAAGTTTTGCTCTTTTTGAGACATACCTGTTGAATAGTTTGCTTGTCCAACCAATTCTCGAAGCGCAAAGTTAGACTCAAGAGATGCACGTGGAGAACCAATACCCAACACTTTTTTGCCTTGGATTTTCTCAATCACGGTGTCTAACGCTGTATCAACTGAAACAGTCTCTACATTGCTACCTGAACGGAATTGCGGTTGACGTGGACGGTCTTCACGGTTCACATAACCCGTACCGAAACGGCCTTTATCGCACAGGAAGTATTGGTTGACTTCACCGTTAAAACGGTTTTCTACACGGCGTAATTCACCATAACGCTCACCCGGAGAGATGTTACAACCTGAAGAACAGCCTTGGCAGACGCTTGGCGCATACTGCATGTCCCATTTACGGTTATAACGTGCAGAGTGTGTTTTGTCTGTGAATACGCCCGTCGGACATACTTCAGTTAAGTTACCCGAGAACTCAGACTCTAAAGTACCTGATTCTGGACGACCAAAATAAACACGTGAAGCGTTTGCATACACACCGAAGTCTGTACCACCTGCGTAGTCTTTATAGTAACGAACACAACGGTAACATGCGATACAACGGTTCATCTCGTGTGCAATAAACGAACCAAGTTCTTGGTTGTAATGCGTACGTTTCGTGAAACGGTAACGACGACGGTCATGTTGTGTCATCACCGTCATATCTTGGAGGTGACAGTGACCACCTTCCTCACAGACTGGACAGTCATGTGGGTGGTTCGTCATCAAGAATTCAACAATAGACGCACGGAAATCTTTTGCTTCTTTGTCTTCAATCGAGATGTAGGTATTGTCAGCTGCAGGTGTCATACATGACATAACTAAACGACCGCGAGTATCTTCTGGATTCGCGTATTGAGTTACAGCACATTGACGGCAAGAACCGACAGAACCTAAGGATGGATGCCAACAAAAGTACGGGATATCAATACCCAAAGACAAGCATGCTTGTAGCAAGTTCTCTGAGCCATTGACTTCATACGATTTGCCATCGACATGAATTGTAGCCATAGTCGAATTCCTTAAGCTTGTTCTACGTTGCTAACTTGAGCAGCGGCATTCACCACTTTTGCTTCAAATTCGCCACGGAAATATTTGAGTGCACCCATGAGTGGTTCCATAGCACCAGGAGCGTGAGCACAGAAAGTCTTACCAATCCAAAGCTTACGTGTAAGCTCTTGCAAATGATCGATGTCTTCTTTCTTGCCTGTACCATCTTCAAGTGCTTTAAGCGCTTTCACCGCCCAAGGTAAACCATCACGACATGGTGTACAGAAACCACATGATTCACGCGCAAAGAATTCTTCTAAGTTACGTGTTGCTGAAACCATACATTGAGTTTCATCAACCACCATGAGCAAACACGTACCTAAACGCGAACCTGCTTTCATGATGCTTTCCGCATCCATTGGAAGATCGATGTGTTCAGCTGCTAAAAAGTCAGTTGATGCACCACCTGGTAACCATGCTTTAAGCTTTAAGCCATCACGCATACCACCCGCATATTCTTCAATCACTTCACGTGCAGTTGTACCGAATGGAAGCTCCCAAAGACCAGGGAATTTCACTTTACCTGATGCACCATAAATTTTAGTGCCTGGATCTTTCGACTTACCTGCAGATAAATTGATATACCACTCAGGACCACGCAGCATAATTGCAGGTAAGTTATTGTAGGTCTCTACGTTGTTAACAATCGTAGGACGACCCCAAGCACCTGCAACTTGTGGGAATGGTGGTTTTGTACGTGGATTTGCACGGCGACCTTCAAGCGAGTTAATCAATGCAGTTTCTTCACCACAGATATAACGACCCGCACCAGTGTGCACATGTAATTCAAAGTTCCAGCCAGAACCAAGGATGTTTTCACCCAAGTAACCTTTGGCACGAATTTGCTCTAAAGCTTGGTTCAAATACTTCGCAGCTTCGATGTATTCACCACGGATAAAAATATAACCATGGGTTGCTTCAAGTGTATAACCTGCAATTAACATCCCTTCGATCAATTGATGAGGAAGCTTTTCCATCAACAAACGGTCTTTGAATGTACCTGGTTCCATCTCATCGGCATTACAAATCAAGTAACGAGGACCTGAATTGTCATTTGGCGCCATGAGCGACCATTTAATCCCTGCAGGGAAACCAGCACCACCACGACCTTTAACAGTCGCTGCTTTAATGATTTCCAATACATCTTTAGGCGGCATTGTGAGTGCTTTCTTGAAACCCTCATACCCTTCAAGAGATTCATAGTCTTCTACACTATGAACAAATTCTTGCTTGCTCAAACGCCATGTTAATGGGTGAGTTTCTGGGTTACCGTCGCCATAAATCGGTTTTGGTTCAGTATTCATACATACTTCTCCAATAACTGTTTCACTGAAGAAACCTCTACTAGACCGTGAGTATCTTCATTAATCATCAAGGTTGGACCCTTATCACAGTTTCCTAAACAGCAAATCGGGAGCAAAGTAAAACGACCATCAGCAGTCGTTTGACCAAATGAAATCCCGAGTTCGCGTTGGAATGCTTCTGCTAAAGTTTCTGCACCCATCAAGAAGCAAGCAATAGAATCACAAAGCAAAATTACGTTGCGACCTACTGGCTGGCGGTAAATACGGTTATAAAATGTTGCCACACCTTCCAAATCAGCAAGGCTCATTGACAACATCTGCGCAATCGCATTCATTTGCGCATCATCCACCCAACCATTACGACGTTGAACGCATTTAAGCGCATCTAAACATGCCGCACGTGGGTATGGGTAATGACCAATGTGATGCTCGATTTCGTGGATTTCTTCCGCAGTTAAAATCCCTTCGACATTCACACGTGGCTTTTTATCAGTCAAAATCATCATAATGCGTACCCCTTAGCGATCCACGTCAGCCATTACGACATCAATCGTCGCTAAATAAATGATTAAGTCAGATACGAGACTGCCGTTAATTACAGAAGGAATTTGCTGTAAGTGCGTGAAGGTTGGTGTACGAATACGGGTACGGTAACTCATCGTTGACTTGTCTGAAGTCAAGTAGTAGTTCGATGCACCTTTTACCACTTCCGCCATAACAGATGCTTCACCTGCTGGCATGACAGGACCCCATGACACGCTTAAGAAGTGCGTAATCAAAGTTTCAATGTCTTGTAGTGTCTTATCTTTCGGTGGTGGAACAGCCAATGGGTGATCCGCTTTATAAGGACCAGATGGCATGTTATCCAAGCACTGTTTGATGATTTTTAAAGATTGTTCGATTTCACGGTAGTGAACGATCACACGTGCATATGCATCGCCCTCGTATTCTACAGGCACTTCGAAGTCGTAATTTTCATAACCGCTATATGGACGATATTTACGTACGTCAAAATCAATACCTGTTGCACGTAAACCTGTACCTGTTACACCCCATGCCAATGCAGATTTTGCATCGTATTGCGCAACATTACGGGTACGACCTTCAAATACCGAGTTTTTAAGTGCTGCAGTATGATATTCCTTCAAACGTTTAGGCAACCAATCCAAAATTTCACGGATCAAATGTTGCCAGTTGTTTGGAAGATCGTGTGCAGTACCACCGATACGGAACCATGCTGGGTGCATACGGTAACCAGTGATTGCTTCAATCGCGTCATAGATCTTTTGACGATCGGCGAACATATAGAATACTGGGGTCATACCGCCGGCATCCTGAATCGCTGTACCGATATAAAGCAAGTGGTTATTAATACGGAATAGTTCCGACATCATGACACGAATACATTGCGCACGTTCTGGCACAGTGATGCCTGCCATCTGCTCCACACCCATCACATAAGGCATGTTTTGCGCACAACCACCTAAGTAGTCAACACGGTCAGTATACGGAATGAATGAATGCCAAGTTTGACGTTCAGCCATCTTTTCCACACCACGGTGGTGATAACCGATATCTGGCACACAGTCTTTCACTTCTTCGCCATCTAACTGCAAGATCACACGGAATGCACCATGCGCAGATGGATGGTTAGGACCCAAGTTCAGGAACATGAAGTCTTCATCAGCATTACCGCGTTTTAGACCCCAATCTTCAGGCACAAAACGTAAATGCTCTTGTTCGAAATCTTGTTTCGCTTGGTTCTGACGGTAAGGTGTGTATTCGGTCGCACGTGCAGAATATTCTTTACGCAACGGATGACCTTCCCAATACGTTGGCAATAAAATACGACGGAGCATTGGATGCCCTTCGAAGTTAATGCCAAACATATCGTAAGCTTCACGTTCGTACCAGTTGGCATTTGGCCAAATGTTGGTTGCTGTTGGAATATTGAGATCAGACTCATTCAACGCAACTTTAATACGAATATCCGTATTACGCTCTAATGACAACAAGTGATAGAACACAGTGAAGTCAGACGCAGGTAACCCATCGCGGTAAGTACGTAAACGCTCATCTACCGCTGACAAGTCAAACAACATCACGTAAGGACGTGACACTGTACGCAAGAACATTAATACGTCTTGTACACGTGAGCGCTCAACCCAGACTGTTGGAAAGTCTTCAAAAGTCGTTTGCACGTAGAAATTCTCACCAAACTTGGTTTTGAGCTCTTCTACAATTGCAAATGCTGGGCGTGAATCAACTGGAGTTGATTCTGGCATAGCAATGTCAGTTTCAGCCATTGGCTTGGCTTCCTATTTAATACAAATTCATTCAACCAAAACGACAATTACACCCAAGCGGGTGCATCAATATTATTTGCCGTTAAGATTATTTAATTTCATCCATAGAGCGTAAGTGTTTTACTGCAATACGTTCAGCATTCTTACGGTCACGTTCAGGCTGCATCTTTGGCTTATAAACTGGCTTAAGATCATCACCGATCACCGCAGAAAGCGGACGACGCTCTAATTGAATTTGGTCTTGCAATAACATCAACGCTTGGATTAATGCTTCAGGACGCGGTGGGCAACCTGGAATATACACATCCACTGGAATGATTTTATCGACACCTTGTACAACCGAGTAAATGTCATACATACCGCCAGAGTTTGCGCATGCACCCATTGAGATCACCCATTTAGGTTCTAACATTTGCTCATAAAGGCGTTGAATTACAGGTGCCATCTTCACGAAGCATGTACCCGCAACAATCATCAAGTCCGCTTGACGTGGTGAAGCACGAATTACTTCGGCACCAAAACGTGACAAGTCATGCACGCCTGTTAAAGTCGTTGCATACTCTACGTAGCAGCAAGATGTACCAAAGTTGAACGGCCAAACTGAGTTTTTACGACCCCAGTTTACTGCTGTATGTGCCAAATCCTCTAAACGAGTCATGAACACATTCTTATTCACTTCTTCTTGCAGAAGCGGATCTTCTACAACGATACGCTCTTGAAGTGGATACTGATCAGCATCCGGATTCGCACGGGTTAATGTATATTTCATCCCGTATTACTCCTTATCAGATGATGTAGTCGTTGGCGAAGCTTTTACACGACCAGATGATTGCGCTGGAATTTGACCTGTAGGGTCAACCACCAACTCCTCAATTGAGTTGAAGCGAGTAATTTCTGCGAGATCCATATTTGGCGAACCAATTTTAGGTTTGATCCCTGCTGCTTTACGCTTATCAGATGGCGCCCAATTTAATGCACCAGTAGACAACTCATAAATCAAGCCAACGAGTAAAACTAAAATAAATACAGCTGCTGCTGCAAAACCGATCCAACCCACTTCACGAACTGATGCAGCCCATGCATAGAGATAGAGCGCTTCTAAGTCAAACACAACGAAGAAGATTGCAACCAAATAGAATTTTGCAGATAGACGAATTCGTGCTCCACCAGCACTAACTACGCCTGACTCGAACTGCTCTTGCTTAGCACGTCCCCACGATTTACCCCCTAGGAGTAGCGGGACAGTGAGCATAAAGACGCATAAAAATGTAACGCCGATCACGAAGGCAATTATTGCCCAATCGTATGGAGTAATGGCACTCATGCGGGGATAACTCCTGGCAGGCCTATTTATTAACAAAGAATGTATGTATTGGCCTTCAAATACACCAAACACAAAATTAATCCCGCCAATTGTACCTGATTTATGATTTCTGTTGCTAGCCAATCCCTCTAAGTCTTTAGGATGAATTTTGCCCTTTTTCCAGATTTCATGGTGATTAAAGTCAATAAAACCTTATTTAATCGTAGAAAGTTATCAAGGTGATAAAACTGATTATTTTTTCCGAATAATCATTCAAAAAATTCAATCGACCCCAACCTACCCACAATCATTTTTTAATTTTTCATTCGTGTTAGATTGGCTTCTTTTTTTGCACCAATATAGCTCAATTATTTTAGATTTATTCTATTTTAAAAGTTTTAAATTTTAATTGCTTACAATGTTTTAATTAACTTTATACAAATCGTGCTAATTTTCGTTATATGCTCAATTAAATAATAAGGAGAAGATCTATGAGTCTAGAATTCACACACAAACCTAACTATTTTTTATTTGCTCAGTTGATCGTCCATCATTTAGACAGCTATATCAAAAAACATCCTGATGCAACGAATGCTATTTTTGATTTACGCGATATTTATCAAATTTTCCGCCAAGACCTCGCCTCTACAACCACTAATCTTGATGCTATTCTCAACATCGCAGATGAATATACAGTTGAGACCATTCACGGCGATCAAAAACTGATTAGCAATTATCATGTTGATGCAACCAATAACAGTTTACTGATCGATTTCAATGCCGATGCTTTAAATGCACTTAAGGAAGGAAAACGCATCATTGAACCGAATGCCAATAATTACCAATAAAAGGCAATATAAATTATAAGAAAAGCGCTTAATCGCGCTTTTTTTAATTCTCGTTTTACTCTGATGTTTGACTGGTTTGTACAATCTTCTTCTTTTTAAATCTTTTGGCTGGCCACTGCATGGTGAATCTTGCACCACCCATTTTAGGACTTTGATCCACTTGAATCGCACCACCAAACCAATAGGCGATTCGGCTTACAATAGACAAGCCTAAACCATATCCGCCTGAGGCACGTGTACGACTATCATCCAAGCGAGCAAAAGCTTCAAACACTCGCTTACGATCCTCTTCTGGAATCCCCGGACCATCATCTTCAACTGAAATATAGGCCATTCCTTGAGCATCAATCCCACCAGTGATCAACACTGTATCATCACAGTATCGGATCGCATTTCCGACTAAATTTTGCACTACACGATGCAAATACCGGCGTTCCGCATCCACCACCAAAGCTTGTGATGGCAAGTGTAATTGAATATTTTTATTGGTTTTTAATGCTTTAGTTTCAATAGCGACTTGCTCAAGCACTTCGTATAGTCGAATTTCCTCGAAATCAATAGAGGGCATGCCTTGCTCAAGTTTAGCATAGGTCATAATTTCATCAATGAGCGTGTTTAAAGCCTCAATGTCTTTATCAATCATTTCTACTTGTTGCTGACGATACTCATAATCCTCTTCATCAACCAACATTTCCATACCAAAGCGAATACGTGCGACTGGCGTTCGTAGCTCATGTGATACAGCTCTCATTAACTCTCGCTGAGCTTCGATTAAACGCTGTATATGATCTGACATACTGTTATAGCTGGCTGCCAAATGTGCTAACTCATCATATCCTTCGACAGGAACGCGAACGGACATATCCCCTTTTTGCATAACATTTAAGGCTGAGTTAACTTGCTTCAACTTGCGTTGCATTGGGACAATCAGACCATACACACCAAGCGACAAAATAAACATACTCAGCAAAGTAATCCCTGCCGCCAATTGGAATGGCATCCAATTGAACATTGGCACTGGTCCCATCACCAATACATCACCCGACGAATTCGTCATTGGAGAAATGACAGAAATCGTAGTACCACGAATGCTAGCGCTATCCTGATACAGGATAACCCCTTGATCCGCACGTAAACGACCAATTTGCTCAGAATCTAAATTGAGATCAGACAGATTTTGAATGCTTAAATCATAAGAAAAGTGTTGCTTAATTTTTGCAAGATACTCCCTTTCCTGCCCTGGATAATAAACCAAGTATTCCCATACAAAGATTGGTAAGGCCTTCATTTGACGCTCACCGATATTATCCACTTTTACATAAAGTAAATGCTCAGGGTCATCTATTAAACCAATAATGACATAAGCAATACTTTCTTTGGCGTCATACCGCACAACTGCTTTGCGCTTTTCTAAACGATATTTTTCGGTGCGTGAAAGTTCGACTTTATCAGATTCTAGATAATAGATTGGAAGTTCGAGCAAATCAGATGCATCTGATATCCAATCCATTCTTTGTTGCATGGTTTGTTGTCTTGAAACACCCTCGCTAATGACGTACGAAATCCCATCAGTCAATGACTCACGGTATTCCTGCGCGCGTTGATAGTTGATGATTTGCACAAGCAAATAACCAAATATGGCAACCAGCACCACCAAAATGACGAGACCTGCGTAGATACGCAGGAATATACTGTGTTTAGACACTAAGGTATGACCTTCTGAGGAGTGAGGGCATTACCGCGGGGATGTGATTACATCCCGTTGGTTTCTTTAACGAATAAATATCCTTTGCTACGCACTGTTTTAATACGTTTAGGATTTTCAGGATCATCACCAATTTTTGGACGGATACGAGAAATACGAACATCAATTGAGCGGTCTTGACCATCATATTCAATACCACGTAGACGCTCAAAAATGTCTTCACGTGAAAGGATACGACCAGCATTAGATGCCAACAACCATAATAAGTCATATTCTGCACTTGTGAAATCTACAAGCTCACCGTTTAAGGTTACAGAACGACCACCATTATCAATCACTAAATCATCAAATTCGATACGTTGAGCAACTTCATCCTCTGGTGTTTTGTCTGTACGACGAAGCAAAGCACGAATACGCGCTAATAGAACACGTGGCTGAACTGGTTTCGCAACATAATCGTCTGCACCCATTTCAAGACCCAATACTTGATCCATGTCTTCAGTACGAGCAGTCAACATTAAAATCGGTTGATGATAATGTGGCCGAACCTCACGACATACGGTGAGACCATCAGCACCAGGAAGCATAACATCCAGCACCACCATATCTGGTTGCTCTGCTATAATACGACGGATTGCACGATTACCGTCTGGTTCTACCCCAACTTCTAATCCATTACGAATTAAATACTCTTGCGTTAAACGCGCAAGACGCTCGTCATCTTCAACGATCAAAATCTTTGGTAACTTTTCTTCTTGGCTCATAGAATGCCCCTATATTGTTACGATATCTGCTGATTAAACTTCACAGATTTACATCGATATGTTTTGCAATATACACACGTTTACATTGTAAACAAGAGCCTGTTCACGAAACTGATACACGAGCGTAGTCTTTTGTTATCTTTTTATTAACTATTGATAAATAGATAGTTTTGCCAAGTCGATCAATATTTGCAATCAACTTTAAACTTTCAAACACAAATCAATTTGATGATATTTTAAACAAAATATTTCAAAAAAATTATTTTCGAGAAGCAATTTGCACTTTCAGAGTTATCCACAAACTTATCTATAAGCACTCTAAAAAGTCTCTGTTATGCTTGCACCCTGTGACGCTGACTACATAACAAAAATGGCGGAACGTGGAAAAAGTATAGGGAAATTTGAGTGTTAAACTCAGAAAAAAAATTATCAAAATGTCAATATTGATCTACCCTGAAATTTACCGTATCTTGTGTCTTAATTTACATTAAACCACTAAGTCTTGTGTTTACCCTCAAATATCGCGATAGCTCATTTTTTGAGTTTTTATCCGATTCAAATGGTCCATAAGCATAAAAATGATGAGAATGGAGCGACGCTGAAATGAGCGCTAATACAACCCCTGGTCAACTTCAAGTGATTAAACGCACTGGTGATGTTGCCACTTTTGATGCAGATAAAATCTCTGTAGCAATTGGTAAAGCATTTTTGGCTGTTGAAGGTCAACCAAGTGCAGATTCGAGCAGAATTCATGATCGTATTACTCAGCTGACTGAGATGGTGATGAATACATTTAAGCGTCGTTTACCTTCTGGTGGCACGATTCATATTGAAGAAATTCAAGATCAAGTTGAATTAGCTTTAATGCGCACAGGTGAACAAAAAGTAGCGCGTGCATACGTGATCTATCGTGAACAACGTGCTGAAGCGCGTAAAGAGTTAGGTGCTCATCATCACCCTACTCTTCAGATCACAGGTCAAAATGGTCAGCTCCAACCATTAGATTTGAGTCGTTTACAAGCGAAGATTGAAAAAGCTAGCGAAGGCTTAGAAGGCATTGATGTTCAAGCGATCATCGATGAAACTGTAAAAAACCTATACAACGGTGTTAAAGCATCAGACATCTCTACAACGATGATGATGGCGACACGTACACGCATTGAACAAGAACCAAACTATACGTATGTCACTGCACGTTTATTGCGTGACAACTTAGTTGCAACAGGTCTTGAGTTTCTTGGTCTATCTAAAGACACGCTTGAAAATGATGCGCTTGAAACCTTCTTGAAAAAAGGTGTTGAGCTAGAGCTTCTTTCTCCAGAATTATTAAATTTTGACCTTGTAAAATTAGCGGCTGCGATTAAACCAGAACGCTCTAATCAATTTACATATTTAGGTCTTCAAACATTATTTGACCGTTACTTCATCCACTCTGATGGCGTACGCTTCGAATTACCACAATTATTCTTCATGCGTGTTTCTATGGGCTTGTCGCTCAATGAAGACAACCGTGAAGATCGTGCAATCGAATTCTATAACTTACTTTCTAGCTTCGATTACATGGCATCTACGCCAACCCTATTTAACTCAGGTACATTACGTCCTCAATTATCAAGCTGTTATTTAACAACGATTGATGATGACTTGTTCGATATTTATGGCGCTATGCGTGATAACGCAATGTTGTCTAAATGGGCAGGCGGTTTAGGTAATGACTGGACACCAGTTCGTGCCTTGAACTCATACATCAAAGGTACTAACGGTAAATCGCAAGGTGTTGTTCCGTTCCTCAAAGTAGCGAACGATACAGCAGTTGCAGTTAACCAAGGTGGTAAGCGTAAAGGTGCGGTATGTGCTTATCTCGAGACTTGGCACTTGGATATCGAAGAATTCCTAGAGCTTCGTAAAAACACGGGTGATGACCGCCGTCGTACACACGATATGAACACTGCAAACTGGGTTCCAGATTTGTTCATGCAACGTGTATTTGAAGATGCTGAATGGACATTATTCACACCGTCTGAAACACCAGATCTTCACGATTTAACGGGTGCTGAATTCGCAGAACGTTATGCTTACTACGAAAGCATTGCGAAAGAAACAGACATGCTGCATAAGAAAGTCCGTGCGAAAGACTTATGGCGCAAAATGTTATCAATGTTATTTGAAACAGGTCACCCGTGGATCACATTCAAAGACGTATGTAACTTACGTTCACCGCAACAACACGTAGGTGTGGTGCACTCTTCTAACTTGTGTACTGAAATTACATTGAACACAAGCAAAGATGAAATTGCGGTATGTAACTTGGGTTCAATCAACCTTGTTCAACACGTTCAAGGTGGTCAATTAGACCGTGAGAAACTTGCTCGCACGATTAAAACTGCAGTTCGTATGCTCGATAACGTTATCGACATTAACTACTATGCAGTACCACAAGCGCGTAATTCAAACTTGAAACACCGTCCAGTGGGTATGGGTATCATGGGCTTCCAAGATGCACTATACGAAATGAAGATTGCTTACGGTTCTGATGCTGCGGTTGAGTTTGCGGATGAGTCTATGGAAGTGATTTCTTACTACGCGATTCAAACTTCAAGCGATTTGGCGGTTGAACGTGGTACGTATGAAACATTTAAGGGCTCATTGTGGGATCAAGGTATTTTACCAATTGACTCTCTTGAGCTGGTTGCGAAATCTCGCCCAGAACGCATGTTTGAAGTCGATCGTACACAACGTTTGGATTGGGACACGTTACGTGCCAAAGTCCAAAAAGATGGTATGCGTAACTCGAACGTGATGGCCATTGCACCGACTGCAACCATTTCAAATATTTGTGGTGTATCTCAATCTATTGAGCCAACATTCCAAAACTTATATGTGAAATCGAACTTGTCTGGCGAGTTCACTGTCATCAATCCTTACCTCGTTCGTGCATTAAAAGAACGTGGTCTTTGGGATTCTGTGATGGTCAATGACCTGAAACATTTTGAAGGTTCAGTACAAAAAATTGCGCGTATTCCTGAAGAGTTAAAAGCAATTTTCGCGACAGCATTTGAAGTTGAAGCACGCTGGATTGTTGATGCTGCATCACGTCGTCAAAAATGGATCGACCAAGCACAATCTCTTAACCTTTACATCTCTGGTGCAAACGGTAAGAAATTGGACATCACATATAAGATGGCATGGTTACGTGGTCTTAAGACGACTTATTACCTTCGTGCATTGGGTGCGACATCTGCTGAGAAATCTACGATTAACACAGGTGCATTAAACGCAGTTAAACCTGCGACAGTTGCAGCACCAGTGGCAGCAGTTGCTCAAGAAGCTAAGCCTGAAGCAGCCGCGACAGAAGAAGGTTTCGAACAAGCAGCGCCAGTACCAATGGCATGTTCAATTGACAATCCTGATTGCGAGGCTTGTCAGTAATCTGACAACCTTCCCTACCCCCTCCTAAAAGGAGGGGGATCACATCCGACAATCCAAGGTATGGAAGTCCCTTTTGATTCAAGATTGATTTAGGAAGGTTAAATTTTTGAATTAATTATTTAAATGGTTAATTCAACTCAAAGGTAAAGTAATTCCTACTACTGAACCCAAGAGACAAATTTTAGACATAAAAAAAGGGAATCTTCCTACAGATCCCCTTTCCAGTCTAAGAAGCGAGTTCTTCGACATATTGCTTCGCAAAAAGCAGGTGAATAATCGCCTGATCTCGCAATATCGTCAAGGACTTTTAAGTAACAACTGTCCAACATATATGCGAGGTAAAGCAAAATGACAGTTTATTCTGTAAGTTATGACTTAAATAAGTCTGGACAAAATTATAGTGGTCTAATCAAAGAGCTCGAGAGCTTTGATGGTTGGTGTCACCCAATGAAGTCCTATTGGTTAATTTGTTCAAATCTAACAGCTAACCAAATTCATGAATTACTTAAGAAATATTTAGATCAAAATGACTGGATTATTGTGATGGAAGCTTCTAAAAACCATTCAGGCTGGGTTCTTAAAGATGCTTGTGACTGGATAAATAAACATATTTAAATATGTTTATAAAGATAAAGGAAAAGACCATGCCCCATATGACCCATAACTATATGTTAGGACTTGCGGTATTGGTCTTTGCCTTTATTTTCTTTTACACGCCGATGGTCTATGCATTTTTAGCCATTCGCAAACAACAGAAGCGTAAGCAAAATAAGTAGTGCGGAAATTCAATCTACTCAAATGAACAAATTGAGTACATTCATCGGCAAAACTTAATTTTGCTTACACAATATAAGCGTATAGTAGGATGTCTCACGTTGAGATGTCTGAATAAAAGATATAAGCAACGTAGAGAGAATTGATATGTCTATCCTCAGTTGGGACGATTTCGAAGATGATGAACCGAAACAAACTGCACAAGCACAGCAGTCTGCGCCCATCGAACCGCAAAAAGCGCCTAATCCACAAGTGGTATCTGATGCACGCAACGAATCGACGCGTGTGGCAGCTGCACAACCCGCTCGAACCAGTTCAAGCGGAACAACAAATTCAGCCGATCCGTTGGCAAGAGCATCTAACGCCTTAGAACATTTGGACGTTGCTCCAGGTCTTGAAGAGTTAGAAATGGGCGCTCAACGTGTTCAAGTTGATGATAAAGCAATGATCAACTGTCGCGCTGACTTGAACCAACTTGTACCATTCAAATACGAATGGGCTTGGCAAAAATATCTAGATGGTTGTGCGAACCACTGGATGCCACAAGAAGTTAACATGAACCACGATATCGCACTTTGGAAGTCAGAAGATGGCTTAACTGAAGATGAGCGTACCATCGTGATGCGTTCTTTAGGCTTCTTCTCTACTGCCGATTCGTTGGTTGCAAATAATTTGGTTCTTGCGATTTACCGCCACATTACGAACCCTGAATGCCGTCAGTACATCTTGCGTCAATCATTTGAAGAAGCGATTCACACGCATGCTTACCAATACTGCATCGAATCTTTAGGTATGGATGAAGGCGAAGTCTTCAACATGTACCGCGAAGTTCCATCAGTTGCGCGTAAAGCTGCATGGGGCTTGAAGTACACTCAAGAATTAAGTGATCCAACATTCAAAACAGGCACACCTGAAACAGATCAAATCTTGCTTCGCAACTTGATCGCATTCTACTGTGTTCTTGAAGGTATTTTCTTCTACTGTGGTTTCTCTCAAATCTTGTCAATGGGTCGTCGTAACAAGATGAATGGTGTTGCTGAGCAATTCCAGTACATCTTACGTGATGAGTCAATGCACTTGAACTTTGGTATCGATATGATTAACCAAATCAAGATTGAGAACCCTCATTTGTGGACTGCTGAGTTCCAAGAAGAAATCATTCAGATGATTCTTGAAGGTACAATGCTTGAAATCGAATATGCACGTGACACAATGCCACGCGGTGTATTGGGTATGAATGCTGCAATGATGGAAGAATACTTGAAGTTCATCGCAAACCGTCGTTTAGCTCAATTAGGTTTACCTGAGCAATTTGCTGGTGTGAACAATCCATTCCAGTGGATGTCAGAAATGATGGATTTACGTAAAGAGAAGAACTTCTTCGAAACTCGCGTAACAGACTATCAAACTGGTGGTGCGTTAAGTTGGTAATAGCTTTTTAGCGTCGCGCGACACATAAGTTGTCTTTAAGAAACCGCCTATAATGGCGGTTTTCTCTTTCTAGCAAAAAGTACTTTTCACTAATTGCATTGACCCATTATTCTTAACTTAAAAGCTAAGACAGCGTTCATGCATTTCAACTTTACATGAGAGATTTATCTTACATGTGAGTCATTTAGTTGAAATTTCTTTGAATTCTAAGGTTTTATTTTGTGTATTCGGGATATGACCATAAAAATATTCATCTTTTGTCTGAAAAAATAAGTCAAAGCTTTGACTCATCATTGGATCAACTTTGCTCTGCTTTTGATAGATGGGTGCAATACGGTTAATGTAGTAATTCATCCAGTCAGTTTGATTCATAAAAGATGCGTAATCTTTTAGATCAGCATAAAGATTTTGTAGATCCTCAGAAATTGCCTCAATGTTAGGATTAAACATCCATACTGTAATGTCCATTGGTTCTACAAGAACCATACGATAACTCTGTTTGTCATCCATACTTTCGAATTTATAAAGCTGAGCTCCATATTCGATAAAACTTGAGCAGATCAGTTTAGTTGTCTGAATCTGAAAATGCTCCGTACCTAATTCAACTTCTCGAATATGCCTAGAAATTTCTAAACATTTAGTCAATTCATTGATTTCTAAACCATCAAACTCTTTAAACAAGGCAACAGTAATATGGATAAGATTACTTTCACCCGTACCTGTAATAATGCCTTTTTCCCATGAATGCATTTTTGAAATGGAATTTTCTTGATGTGTTGTGCTTTCACCTTTTTTAATTACAACTTCTTTATTGTCTGCCGTAACAATGATGCTATCATTTAGTTGAATGGCTATGATGAAAGTCATGCTTTGACTAAAAAAATTTAATTGGTTAACGTTTATATTAAGCCAAAACAGAGCTTAATTTTTAAATAATTAAAGAAAAATAGGTAAACCTATGGCAGGTGGTTCTCAAGTCATTATTAATAAGAATGGAATTACATTCATCACGCCTGCAAAGTTTGAGGCTAAAGCAGGACAACATCTTTTTCAGTCAGGTGCTCAAGTTCCAATGCTTAAAAATGTACTACCTGAACCTATCTGCATTGAATGTCTTGTGAAAGCAGCGAGAGAAGGTTTAGGGATAGTTAGAAGATGAGTTTACAAAATTACAATCTAGATCAATTAATTAATAATCAAATTATTAACGATTCATTTTTCTTATTAGTTGATGGGGCGCAAATTGATCGTACTGGGATACACAATATTTCCTACACATATGGGGATGGTATTTATTTATTCAAAGGAACATATGAAGAGGAAGCCCATGAATATGGACCTATATTGTTTGATTTATCAAAACTAAAACAGGATCAAATAAGTAATCACATAAAACTTATGAAAGCTAAAGACTCTATGATTTTGATCAGAAGTTTTTTGGATACAAAACAATTAAAAAATAAACTATTAGAAAAACTCTATCTTGAATTCGAGGATGGTGGAATTGGAATACTTAGATATTACGACCCTCGTGTAATAAATCGTTTTTCTTTGATCTTTACCAATGAACAAAAAAAGCAATTAATGGATGGTTTGGAATCAATTTCTTATTTACTTAATCACTTCATATACGAGATAACAAGCGATGCTTAAGTTAAATAAAAATCAAATAGATAGCTTGGAAAAAGTAAAAAATAGAGAAGATTTATGTGAAAAAATTTATAATTATCTTTTAGATAACAAACAATCTTTTCTTGAGTATCAAGTCAATTATGAAAAGTTAAAGCCAGCAATTTATGAAAGTTTTGATTTATTGATTTCATTGTTATTAACAGATAACGAAGTAATTTCACAACTTATTGTATGGAATAGCATCATAAGAAAAGATCTTCTCCAGGATCTAAATGTACAGAAATTTATATATGGGTCAAATCTTAGAGGAAAAGACCTATTGTCTACTTTAGAGTTTCATGAATTAAGTGAGAATTAAATGGTAGGATTCCTTATAAGCTTAGGGCGATTAGCTACAGTTGGAGGCCGAGGAGCAACAACTGGCACAACGGGAGGTGCTACAGCACAAGGAGGTACGACGATTGCTATTGAAGCTGCCAAAGGTATGGCTGCTGTTGTTTTAGCTAAAGAGGTCAGTAAAGATATAACTAAGCAACAGCGTTGTAATAAATGTGAACCTTATCAATTAGGTAATAAGCATCAAATAAAACGCCCAATGGGTAATGAAATCAATACTGAATATCAAATTAAAATAGCCAATTTATCAAGCTACCCTTTAACATTCCAAGCCTCAGAGCCATATCTTGTTTCAGGAAATAAAAAACAAACAACAGAAATACAAGAGTGGGTATTATCTGGTGTCTCATTTGATGGGCTATGGCCAATGGAATGCATACTAGTCGAAGCCAAAGGTCGTTATGAACAATTTTTAGATCCTAAAATGAAAGAGTTTATTAGAGACTCTGTATATAAGGGTTTAGTTAAAGAAGCTCAAAGCCAAAGGATTGTTAAGAATGGTTTTAAAACTGCTAATTTGAGTTGGTATTTTTATGAACAAGCTGCTAAACGTCATTTCGATAGAGTTAGTAGCAGAATTGTGACTACAATATTTATGCCTCTATAGAAATAGGATTTCATAATGAAAGAATTTTTCCTAAGTACTCGTATTTCAAAAATAATTGGGTCATCCGAAAATGAGATTAATGCTCAATTAAAAAATTTAGAAATTTTTATCAAAGATATAGCTAAAATTGATCCTATTTTTGCTAATTGGTATGTAAATAATGCTAGTGAATCTAGTTTAAAAGCTCCTTTGGATTATCCATTTCCTTCAGATGTTGCCAACGAATATTTGTTTAATCTTAAAAAAAATGATGATCTAGAAAGCTACTTATTATGGAATGGCTTAGAAGAAAAAAGTTCATATGCCAGCTTTAGTTTTGATAGTTTCGGTATAATGATGACGTTTAAAAAAGTTTTAAAAATAGAACAAATCATTGAACTTTTTAAAGCATTTTTAAAAATATTAAAATTTGAATACATCTATCTAAATAGCTACTTTTTTGGAGATATCAATGTTTTTCCTCATCGGTTAGAAACGACTTCCATTTGCTATATACCCATTAAAATAGATGAAAAATTAATACCCCACCTTTACAAAATTGTTGATGTTGATACCCCTCTAAATGAAGGCACTATTCTAGTTTTCGGTGAGGATTGGTCCGATGAATCTGATGAAATGAAGAAAAAAGTACAAGAAAATTCTTTAGCCTTAGTTGAACTAGGAGTAATTCCTGAAGCTGAATTACCTGAAGATTTTTTTGAGCATTAACGGTTCCTAAAATTAAAATAATAAGTGATATATACAACTATTTTCATTATAAAAAGGATCGAACATGAGCGAATTTTTTCTTAATACTCGTTTTTTTAAACGACTACCATCATCAAGCAGTGATATTCAATCGCAGTTGAACACATTAAAAGAAATCGTAAAAAAAATTGTTGTAATCGATCCTATTTTTTCTACATGGTATATTAATAATCCAACTGGCAAAAACCCTCCTCTTGATCATCCATTTCCTTCAGAAAAAGCGGATAATTTTTTAATAACATTAAAAGAAAAGGATCCATTTCAAAGTATTTCCTTATGGAATGGCGAAGATAACTCAAATTTCGGAAGTATTAATTTTGATACTTTTGACTTCAGAATGAACTTTGAAAAAATAATGACATATGAGCAAGTAGTGGAAATTCTGAAAGTTCTACTTGAACATATCCAATTTAAATATATGTACCTAAGTAATAATTTTTTTTCAGAGATAAATGTATACCCTCATAGACTTGTAACTACTTCAATTTGTTATGTATCTAAAACCATTGATATAGACTCTATTCCTCATTTATACAAAAATATTGAAATAGATAATGATCTAAATAAAGGTAATATCCTTGTTTTTGATAAAAATTGGACAAGTGAATCAGATGAAATGAAGAGAAAAGTACAAGAAAACTCTTTAGCCCTAGTTGAACTTGGAGTGATTCCTGAAGCTGAATTACCTGAAGATTTTTTTGAGCAATAGCAATTCCTAAAATCAAAGTAATAGGTGTTATAGACAATTATTTTCATTTATTAGTTTAAATCACACTCTTATGACATAACGAAAAAACCCGATCATTTCTAATCGGGCTTTTTTGTCGTAGCCTTCCGTGATTTCTTTTTAAATACTGTTACACGGTTTTATGTGGTCTATCCTAACTTGCAAATGGCCAAACTCCCACTTTGACTTAAATAGTTATTATTTTCATAACTTTCTTAAGATGTTCAACTACATTCACGATATTCACACTTTATATAAATCAATTATCTAGAGGTATTTTTAATAATACCTTTAAAACCCTGTATTTATCAAAATGACACAGGTTGTGTCGCTAAAAATGTCATTATGTGTCGCAACGATCGTTAACTTATTGATTTACACTTAGAAAAATGACAACTTATGTGTCGCGTGACGGCAATTCTATCTAAAATAAAAGAGCCTTATATGGCTCTTTTATTTTTTAGACTCAAGTAGGTTTAGTAAGGTACAAGAATAAAAAAATAAAATAGCAGGGTTAAGTTTTCAGATTAAAAATTTTCATATTCACATGTTTATTTAAGCATCAAAATCAATCAAAGTTAAAGCACTGAGTTTTCAACCAATTTAAGAATATCGAATTATGCAAGCACTCCTTTAAATCCAATGTGAATAATGAGTAATGAGCGGATTATTCTTCAAACTCAGGCAAAATGATCTCTATAATCTAATTCTGCAACACATATCGAGTTATAAAATTAGAAATTACTACTACCCCCATACTAGCCACCTGAAAACACAAATAAAAATGAGCAAGGTTAACTTTTTTAACGGAGCGAGTGTTTGTTTCTATATTCTATTTAATAACGTTCAAAAACAGGTCTAAATATAGAGATGAAAATCTCTTTGGAGTAGGAATTTAATTTTTTGAATCATTACCATTTTTTATTATCAATAAATCCTAAACAACATTTTTTTATGATTAAGCCTACCCCTGATGACTAACACATAAAGCTCTATAAAATGGTGCTTAGATATGATTTTTTTTGTTGCAATCGCGTCTCCATAATGAATTTTTTTATTAGAATATTTTTCAAATGACGAAATAACAAATACAATTTTTGTTCTTCAAAAATTATTTATTCAAATTATTAGTATTTTATTTTTTTCATACCAACTACTTTTGATTTCACATTTTTAAAAATAAAAAGAGGTCTCGAAAGACCTCTTTTCATTTGTTTAATTAAATTTGATTATATTTTAACAGATCATCGATCGCATAAAGACTGCTATCTGTATTTTGCAGAACAATAAGCTCAGTTGGGTTATATTTCGTTTTAGCCCCATCAGTATCAACACTAATCACCGTATTTGCACCATCTTGTTTGATCGTTACAAATTCACCAATGTTAGACGATGTAACATTCTGATCTTTTAATAAAGCAGAAATATCAACTCGATCACCTTCAGCTTGATTAAAGTCAGTCCAAATATCTGGACTTTCGGTATGTTGAGCTTGATTGAGCACATCATAAAAGACTGTATCTGCACCTTCACCAAGAGTAAAAGTATCGATTGAAGCAGATGCTTGTACGGTATCTGCCTCCTCACTTCCAGTTAGCGTCATCGAAACATTAATTTCAAGTGTTGCAGATTGTGATGTTCCCGCTTTAGAAACTGTTGTATAGGTGAATGTTTCAAGACCTCCACTTAAACCTGATGGTTGATACTCATAGGTGCCATCTTTGAACACAGTAAGGACACCATGCTTACCCTGAACTGTGAACTCTTGACCACCTTTAGCTGGATCATTTACATAAAGCTCTTTAGATCCAATTTTCAGAATATCAATTTGGTCGATAGCTGTATCATTTTCAAATAAATCACCCTCGAGCAATGGTGTATCAGTTGGAGTAATATTATTGACCATTATTCCAGTAATTGATGCACTAGAAACATTCACTGAATTAAATGTACTACTCGTTGTGTTAATTGAAATAACATAATCACCTGCATCGAGCACTTTGCCATCATCTAAAATAATTTCTGAGGCATAAGTCGTTGATGTCGAAGGATTCAATATTGTTCCAGCTGGCCATGTAATACTAACATTTCCGGTATAAACTTGTTCAAGCACTTGCTGTTCAACGCCGTTGACAAGCTGAGTAGTCACCTTATTAATCACAACACTCATTGAAGGATTATCATTAGTTAAAGTACGAGTGATATTACCTTGGAGATCTAAGCTACTAATATAAGATCCTTCTTCAACTTTAAATTCTAATGTACGACTTGCAGATCCAATAATTCCAGATTCTACAGATTCATTGAGCGTTGAATAGTTTGCCGCTTGAACGTCTACAACTTCTGCATCGTTAGCTACTGTATTGGTATCAATCTTAATATTGAGAACTTCAATGTAAGTTGTACCATCTGCTCGTTCCACTACAACCTCAAAACGATCAATCTCACCATATGGTGGAGTCCAACCCACTGTACTTTGTGGAACTGTAACATTGTAGGTATAAGTACCGTCAGTATTAATATTGAGTGAGCCATATTGACCCTGTACAACTAAAACTTCTCCTTCCACCACATCAGTGTTATTTACCAATATTAATTTATCTGTCGTAATCGGGGTTGCATCACCTTGAACTGATCCAGTTATCGTTTCTGGGTTTGCATAATCATAAATATTGACATCTGTAACTTGAGCCGATGCTCCTCCAATTACGTTTACACCACTAGTTTGTTTGATAATACCAACGTAAGTACCCTCACCAAAACTCAATGTTACAGGAGTTGAAACACCACCGCCGATGATCACTTGAACAAAATTCGGAATTTCATGTACTTGAACCAACTGTTCAGTATTCTCATCTAAACGATAGATAACCAAACTAAATGTTGAAAGTAGCGTTACCCCGCCCGCGGAACCAGTAAAGGTCATTTCTTGGAAAGTACCGTCTTCAACAGTAAAGTCCATGACACCTTCCGTACCAATTACACTTGCAGACAACACATCACCAGCAATACCTAGATCAAGTAAATTCAATGCGACTGCATTTGAAATACCTAATGCTTCGCCTGTGGTTTCAGTTAAATCAGGAGTAACATCAAGTAATACTGTATTATCAATGATGGCATTTTCATCTGTGGCAACACGCACTAATTCAATATTTAATTCAGCTGTGCGTTTTTCACCATTTGGTGCCGTTACCTCATATACAAAACGATCAACTTCACCGTAATCTCTAAATAATGGATCTACTGTATATGTATATTGTCCATTTTCAGAGATAGTTAAAGTGCCATACTCCCCTTTAATTGTAGCAATACCATCTGTAAATTGATTAATGGTATCTTCACCATGAGTAACTCCACTGATTTTACTACCCTCTGGGACGACATCTGTACCATTTTGATAATCCTGATCGGTAATCACATTACCGTTTATTGTTCCTGTCACAGCTTCTGGATTATTAAAATCACGTACAGCATCTGATTCAAATCTTAATGTATACCCCGTAACAGCTGACAACCCTTGGCCGTTACCTAATACAATGAGCCACTCTCCTTCATCTAAAGAACGACTTATCGTTTCTGACACACCACCTAATACAACGAGATACCAATTATCAATTTTTTCTTTTAATTCATATTCACCAGTTGACTCATTTAACTTATACATAAATAAGTTCATCGTCCCTACTGTAACACCACCAGCATCAGCATAGAAACTAATATCTCTTTCGGTGCCTTCTTCGACTGAAAGGGAAACTGAAGAGCTAAATACGCTTTCAAGCACACTTGCATTTAACACTGGACCTAAGCCAACAGAACCCACCGTAAATCCTGTTGAGTTAAGCTCTGTTGGTGTTTCATTAACATCTACAGTCGGTGTGATATCCAATACCAATTGCACATCATTATTCGCTGTTGCAAATGGCTCAGGTACCTCAATATCTACGAGATCATCTATTCTTTCTTGCAATAGAGCTTTTGCAGCTTCAATCGCGTCTGAAGTTTGATCAATATTGTCTAATGCTTGTTGTGCAAGAGTTTTTGCTGCCTGAGCAGCTTCTAGGGACTCTTGCAATTTATCAGCCTCTGCCTGTGTTACAGTACCGTCTTGCAAGGCGTCAGCTAAATCCTCTTCAGCCGTTGTATAAGCTTCTTCAGCACTTTCTATTAAAGCTTCGACCCCCGCTAATAAAGTATCAATATCATCAGAAATATCATTTTCATTTTGATCATTTACTGTTGGTAAAGTGATATCAACCAGATCATTTAAACGACCTTGTAGCGCATCTTTTTCTGCTTGTACTGCCTCAGGTAACGCTGTCACTTTTGTTTGTGCTTCTGTTTTCGCAGCAAGTGCATCATCACGTGCTTGAGTCAGTGCAGTAAGTTCTGTTGGCGTGATTAAACCATCTGCTTCGGCATCTGCTAGTGCTTGCTCTGCCTCAGCATATGCTGCTTCAGCCGCCTCTACTGCCTCTGTCGCTTCTTCAAGTGCTGCAACTGCATCATCCACACCATCTTCGTTTTCATCATTTACTGCTGGTAAGGTGATGTCGACTAGATCATTTAAACGACCTTGTAGCGCATCTTTTTCTGCTTGTACTGCCTCAGGTAATGCTGTCACTTTTGTTTGTGCTTCTGTTTTCGCAGCAAGTGCATCATCACGTGCTTGAGTCAGTGCAGTAAGTTCTGTTGGAGTGATGAGGCCATTGGCATTTGCATCGATCAGCGCTTGTTCTGCCGCAGCGTATGCTGCTTCTGCTGCCTCTACTGCTGCTTCGGCATCTGCCAATACTTGTTCGTACTCATCTGCTACGCCATCTTCGTTTTCATCATTTACTGTTGGTAAGGTGATGTCGACTAGATCATCTAAGCGTGCATCCAATGCGTCTTTGTCTGCTCCTTCTGGAAGTGCATCAACTTTCGCTTGTGCATCTTCTTTAGCAGCAAGTGCATCATCACGTGCTTGAGTCAGCTCAGCAAGTTCTGTTGGCGTGATTAAACCATCTGCTTCGGCATCTGCTAGTGCTTGCTCTGCCTCAGCATATGCTGATTCAGCCGCCTCTACTGCCTCTGTTGCTTCTTCAAGTGCTGCAACTGCATCATCCACACCATCTTCGTTTTCATCATTTACTGCTGGTAAGGTGATGTCGACTAGATCATCTAAGCGTGCATCCAGTGCGTCTTTGTCTGCTCCTTCTGGAAGTGCATCAACTTTCGCTTGTGCATCTTCTTTAGCAGTAAGCGCATCATCACGTGCTTGAGTCAGCTCAGCAAGTTCTGTTGG
This sequence comes from Acinetobacter sp. YH12239, assembly GCF_013417635.1. Taxonomy (NCBI): domain Bacteria; kingdom Pseudomonadati; phylum Pseudomonadota; class Gammaproteobacteria; order Moraxellales; family Moraxellaceae; genus Acinetobacter; species Acinetobacter sp. YH12239. Next base: position 88,608 of record NZ_VPDP01000011.1, read on the forward strand.
CGTGATTAAACCATCTGATTCGGCATCTGCTAGTGCTTGCTCTGCCTCAGCATATGCTGCTTCAGCCGCCTCTACTGCTTCTGTCGCTTCTTCAAGTGCTGCAACTGCATCATCCACACCATCTTCGTTTTCATCATTTACTGCTGGTAAGGTGATGTCGACTAGATCATTTAAACGACCTTGTAGCGCATCTTTTTCTGCTTGTA